>JAFUYJ010000020.1 GCA_017470645.1 Clostridia bacterium | reverse complement strand
CCATTTAATTCAACTAACATTTTCATTGAGCATACAGGAATCTATGAATTCTTGTTTTTAATAACCGTAATATCGCCAAATAACTCATTCTGCTCAGTCAAAACCTTGCTTCTTCTGGACATTTCCAAAAGACCTGTAAAAGCAGTAACAACCTCATTTTTATTATGTTTTTTCAATGAAAACAACCTGTTAAAAACAAATCTTTTATTTTTTACCAGTTCCCTATACATATCCTTAACTTTACTTCCAACAGTATACGTATCGGTAATGGCAATCTTTTGAATGTTCTTAGCATTCCTATTAATACGAACCTTATTATTATTTACTATTTGCTCATAAACCTGAGGAATTAACGATTTATCATAATCACGCTCTAACGTCTGTTTTGGTAACTTTATTTCCTCCGGTTGCTTAAATACACGCTTTGAATAAACGTCATAAAACTCTTTTAACCTTTTGCTAATTTCTTTATATTTTTTGTAATCAATAATCCTTTGTAATAATTCTTCTTCAGTTAGCTCTTCCTCATCATCTGTTTCTTTTGGTAAAAGTGTTTTAGACTTTAAATACAACAACGTTGAAGCCATAATTAAGAATTCACTTGTAACTTCTAAATTCATCTGTTCCATCGCATTTATGTATTCTATATATTGATCCGTTATATCACTTATTTTTATCTCAAAAATGTCTAACTTATTTTTTTCAATCAAATGACATAACAAATCCAGTGGACCTTCGAAATTGTTAATTTTAATTTCATATTTGTTTGTTTCTAACGTAAGTACATTTGGCATTTATCTACACAATCCTTTCTCTATCGTATGCTTTCTATGGCTTCTCGTACATTTTCCTCTCTATAACCTTTTTTTAGCAAATATAATTTAATATCTTCTATTTTCATAGAATTTTTCTTTTTGCTAACAATCTTGCATGCTGATTTTAATTCGTATTCTTCCAATTCCTCTATGTTATTTGAAATATATTCATCAATTAAACTGCTTTTAACGCCTTTTGAATACAATTTATATTTCATTTCTTTTAAAGATAAGCTTTTAAGGTTGATAAACTCACTCACAGCTCTTTCAATATATTTGTAGTCATCTATGTATTTATCTTCTTTAAGCTCTTCTATTATATCATCTAAAATGTTTTCGTCAAACTCTTTTGCAAATTTTTGTCTAATTTCTTGTTCTGTTCTTTTTTTGTATAATACATATTTTATTACTTTTGACTTCATTTTATCAAATTTTTCAAATTCTTCTAATGAATATATCATTTATTATTCTTCCTCTTCTTCATCATCTGTTTCTGGTTCTTCATCACCTAAGCTCTTTTCAAAGGCTTTATTGAAGTTATCTCTAATTTTATCTTCAACTTCTTTCATGATATCTGGATTTTCTATTAAGAATTTCTTAACATTTTCTCTACCTTGTCCGATTCTTGCATCGTTGTAGCTAAACCAAGAACCACTCTTTTCAATTATATCAAGGTTTACTGCTAAATCAACTATATTTCCCTCTTTTGATATACCTTTTCCATACATAATATCAAATTCAGCTTCTCTAAATGGAGGAGCAACTTTATTTTTAACAACTTTAACTCTTGCTCTGTTACCTACAACTTCTCCGTCTTGTTTTAAATTCTCTATTTTTCTAATATCCAATCTTACAGATGAATAGAATTTTAATGCACGTCCACCTGGTGTTGTTTCAGGATTTCCAAACATTATACCAACTTTCTCTCTTAATTGGTTTATGAACACAATTACTGTTTTGGTTTTATTTATTGCACCAGCTAGCTTACGTAAAGCTTGTGACATCAATCTTGCTTGTAAACCTATATGAGAATCTCCCATATCTCCATCTATTTCAGCTTTTGGAACTAACGCTGCAACAGAGTCTACAACTATAATATCTAAAGCACCGCTTCTTACTAATGCTTCTGCAATTTCTAATGCTTGTTCACCAGTATCTGGTTGAGAAACTATTAAATTGTCGATGTCTACTCCTAAATGTTTTGCATATACAGGGTCTAACGCATGCTCTGCATCAATAAAAGCTGCTTCTCCACCTAATTTTTGAGCTTCTGCTATCATATGTAATGTTAAAGTAGTTTTACCTGAAGATTCTGGTCCAAAAACCTCAATAATTCTTCCTCTTGGAATACCACCTATACCCAAAGCAACATCTAAACTTAGTGCTCCTGTAGGGATAGCTTCAACATTCATCGCTGTAAAATCTCCCAATTTCATAACTGAACCTTTTCCAAATTGTTTTTCGATTTGCCCTATAGCTGCCTCTAGTGCTTTTTTCTTTTCTGCATTTTCCATAATAATCTCTCCTTTTCGTTTTTATTAAACATTTGTTTGTATCACTTTCTATAATATAACATTACATTTAATCTTTTGTCAATAGCTTTTTTAAAAAAAGTTCATCCTTTGTTTTTTTGCCATATTACTCCCTATTCCAGCTCTCGAAATTATTGAATACTCCAAAACAATTAGGAGAAAAACTTCCAATAACATTTTGGTTAATGAGTAAAAAAACTTTATTTCTATATAAGCTTACATAAGCACAATCATCTTTTGTAATAGAAACTAAATTTTTATATTTTTCCTCCAAAACCTTCATATCGTTAATATTCTTAACATCATCAATAATATCTTGTACCTCTTCACTCTTATAATTTGCAATATTTCCTTCACCATAAAAATATGTTAGTTCTGGATTATAGCTGTTATAAACTCCTGTTAATAAAATTTGATAATTCTTATTCTTTAAATAATACTGATATTGACTATCTGAAACTTCAGCAACATTAACCGGAATTCCTATTTCTTCTAATTGAGTTTTAATGTTTTTAGCAACTTCACATCTCTGAGAATTACTTGAATTTACGCTAATCGTTACAGATAGTATCTTACCTTTTTTTCTCCATCTATTATTAGTATAACTCCATCCGTCATTATTTAATATTTCTTTTGCTTTTTCTGGATTATATCCAGAGCTAGTATTATTGCTATTATACAAAAAGCTACCATAATCTAAGGCGTAACTAGATGTAAAGTATTTATTATTATATATTGTGGAAACAATATTATCTCTATCAATTGCATAATTTATAGCTTGTCTTACACTTTTTTCGCTCATTAAATAATCTTTACAATTAAAACTTAAAAAATCATATTCTCTTCCTCTGAATTCTTTAACATAATAGCCCATTGTACCAATATAATCTTCATATGACATACTATTAGTGGTCATTGCATCAATATTCCCTATTTTAAAACTATTATATACTTCTCCAACTTCGTTAAAAATATTTATATAAATAGTTTTTATATTCTTGTTCATTTTATCTTTTTCTCTGTAATCTTCATTTTTTTCTAAAATAATTTGACTAGGAAAAATTGATGACACCTTATACATACCAGTTCCAATAGGTAACTTTTCTGACGTAAAGAAATCTTCTCCTTTATAATAATTTTGACTCATTATTGGAAAAATCAAATTATATTCAAAAAAATATGTTTCTTCAGTCAAATTAAATTTAACAGTACTATTATCAATTGCCTCTACACTTGCAATATTCTTAACATTCTCAGAATAAATATTATTAGTAGACTTTAATAAATCCACAGTATACTTTACATCATTCGCCGTAACACTTGTTCCATCAGACCATTTAACGGAATTATCAATTTTTACAATATACGTATTCGCCGACGTTTTCGCATATTCAGTTGCTAAACACAATTTTATTCTATACTGAGAATCTAAGCTAATTAATGGCTCATACACCAATTGATAAATATCCATTAGCTGTTTATTTTTAGTCTTTAACGGATTAGTA
Organism: Clostridia bacterium; assembly: GCA_017470645.1. Lineage (GTDB taxonomy): Bacteria > Bacillota > Clostridia > TANB77 > CAG-508 > CAG-492. The sequence continues at coordinate 27,324 of JAFUYJ010000020.1, read as the reverse complement.
CTATCCAAATTGGAAATACCCAATCTAATATTATCTTGATACACAACCTCTTTAGCATCAGTAGTTTCATTACTCTGCTTTTTCTTATTCTTAGAAGTAACTCTAAACACAGCAAAAATAACTATAAAAACCACAATACCAACAAACACAAACTTAATATTCTTAAACTTCATAAATCTCAAAAGCCTTTCTATATATACACAACGTTCTTTTTATGAACTCTTCCCTATAATTTTTTCTAATCTTCCCATATAATATAATATTTTTGCATCATTTTCAATATAAAAATATTTTTTATTTTTCCCTTTATCTTATACTAAAACCGGCCAGTAAGCCTACGCAGTGTTAATATATTTTCTACATATACATAATTCTTAAATTGGACGGCCAAAAAAGCACACAAAAAGGACATACACCCAATGCATGCCCCCCTATTTTGCAAAAAAACTATTTTCTAGACTCAATAATTAGCTTTATACCAGTTCTTTCCTCACCTTCAACTTGAACCTCAGCAAATGCTGGTACACAAACTAAATCTACACCAGATGGTGCAACAAACCCCCTTGCTATTGCAACCGCTTTAACTGCCTGATTTAAAGCTCCTGCTCCTATTGCTTGCATTTCTGCATAATTGTTTTCCTTTACCAATCCAGCTATTGCTCCTGCAACTGAATTTGGATTTGATTTTGATGAAATTTTTAAAACTTCCATTTTTTGCCTCCTATATTTTTATTTTTTGTTTCTCAACTACAAATATATTTATAATATACGAAGGTTCAAAAGTCCAGTAGTTTCTAATAAAAAATCGAAGAATCGTTCGTCACATTTTTACAGTTTTTTCCAATTATCGCATATTAACTCTATTAATCTTCACCACTCGACAATTTTCGTCATTCGTTTCAAATATACACCCATTTAAAATACAATCACCTTCAGCCAATTTATATCTTTCTGGAAGAGAAGTAACAAATCTTTTTATAGAAGCTTCCGGATCCATACCAATAACAGAATTCCTTGGCCCAGTCATACCTATATCTGAAATATATGCTGTACCATTTTCCAAAATATGTTCATCTGCCGTTTGAACATGAGTATGTGTTCCATACAAAGCAGTTATCTTTCCATCTAAATAAATACCCATAGCAATTTTTTCAGCAGTAGCCTCTGCATGAAAATCAATAAAAATCATATCAACATCACCAGCTATGCTATTAACCAAATCATTTGCAACAGTAAAAGGATTTTCAGATAACACATTCATATCAGTTCTTCCAATTAAATTAATAACCGCAATTTTCTTCCCTTTACACTCATAAATTCCTAAACCTTTACCAACAACCCCTTTAGAGTAATTAGCTGGTCTTAAAAGCTTTGGATGATCAATAAATGAAAAAATATCCTTTTTACCCCAGGTATGGTTTCCCATTGTAATACAATCTACATTCATATCCAACAAATCTTCAAAAATCTTTGAAGTAATACCCATACCTCCAGCTGAATTTTCTGCATTAACTATAACAAAATCTATATCATGTTCCTCTCTAATACGAGGCAACTCCTGCTTTAATTTTCTAACACCATTCTCTCCAACTAAATCTCCAATTGCTAAAATTTTCAAAAAGCAACACTCCTTTCCTTTCATCCACTCTATTTTTTACACCTCCATCATAGCATTTTTGAACGTTTTTTTCAATAGCTGAATTTCATTTTTATAGAGTAAAAAAAATCAATTTAAAGATGTAATTGGAGAAATATATTTAAACGAAGTACGAGGCGCGCAGTTTGGCACGTTTTAGTATAAACGATAAAAGGAGCTCAAAACATGAACATCTATCACATCAAAACTCCTTTTATCTTATACTAAAACCGGCCAGTAAGCCTACGAAGTTAAATATATTTTTCCGAGTACATCTTTAAATTGATTTTTCCGGCTTTCCCATACAAAAAAAGCAACTTTGAACTCACGTTCAAAATTGCTTTTTTCTATTTTGCATACTCAACAGCTCTAAATTCCCTAATCATATTAACCTTAATTTGTCCAGGATATTCCATTTCATCTTCAATCTTCTTAGCAATATCTCTAGACATTAAAATCATTTCATCATCTGAAACCTTGTCTGGTTTAACGATAACCCTAATTTCTCTACCAGCTTGGATTGCAAATGACTTGTCTACTCCATCAAAAGAATCTGCAATTTCTTCTAGATTTTGTAAACGTTTTATATATGTTTCTAATGTCTCTCTTCTTGCGCCTGGTCTAGATGCTGAAATAGCATCTGCAGCTTGTATAAGCACTGCCTCCAATGTTTGTGGTTCAACATCTCCGTGATGTGCTTCAACTGCGTTGATAACAATTGGATTTTCTTTATATTTTTTCAATATATCAACACCAATTTGTACGTGAGTTCCTTCCATGTCATGGTCTAAAGCTTTTCCAATATCATGTAAAAGTCCAGCACGTCTTGCAAGTTTAGGATCTAGTCCCATTTCTTCTGCCATTATTCTTGCTAGATTAGATACTTCTATGCTGTGGTTTAATACATTTTGTCCATAGCTTGTTCTATAACGTAATTTACCAAGTAATTTTACTATATCTGGATGTAGCCCTATTACTCCAGATTCAAGAACAGCTCTTTCACCTTCTTCTTTTATGATAGCAGCAATTTCTTCTTTAGCTTTTTCAACCATTTCCTCGATTTTAGCAGGATGGATTCTACCGTCATCGATTAATTTCTCTAAAGCTAGTTTTGCAACCTCTCTTCTTAGTGGATCAAAACCAGAAATTATAACTGCTTCTGGTGTATCATCAATTATCAAATCAATTCCTGTTAAAGTTTCTAAAGTTTTAATATTACGTCCTTCACGACCTATAATTCTTCCTTTCATATCATCATTTGGTAATGATACAATTGAAACTGTAGTCTCTGAAGTATGGTCAGCAGCACATTTTTGAACTGCATAACTAATAATTTCTTTAGCACTTTTATCGGCTTTTTCCTTTGTCTCTTCTTCGAATTCTCTGATTAGATTTGCTCTTTCTTTTACTAAATCTTTTTCAACTTCAGCTAATAAGAATTTCTTAGCCTCGTCAACACTCATTCTAGAAATACGTTGTAATTCTTCTCTTTGAGCATTAATTACGTTGTTTAATTCATTATTTAGTTCGCTTGCCTTCTTTTCTAATTCCGCATCTTTTCTAACTAAATCTTGTTCTTTTCTTTCTAATCCAGATATTCTATTTTCTAAATTTTCTTCTTTTTGTACTAAACGTCTTTCTTGTAATTGAACTTCGCCTCTTCTTTCTTTAATCTCTTGATCTAATTCTTGTCTTGCATTCATTATTTCTTCTTTTGCTTTAAATATTTCTTCTTTTTTTCTGTTTTCAGCATCTCTGGTAGCTGTTTCAATTATTCTTTTTGCTTCATTTTCTGCACTTTCTAATTTAGATTCAGCAATTTTCTTTCTTAAGAAAAATCCTACAAAAGTAAAAATTACTGCTGAGATAAGAAAAACGGCGATAGTGATTATAGTACTTCCCATAATCTAACACCTCTTTCTATTAATTTTTCAATGTTCAGTTTAAATATATTTTAAATTTAGTAATTTTATATATTTCTACTCACAACCTTATTTTATATGTATTATTGTAAACTGTCAAGAGGTTTAAAAAATAAATTTCGAGTAATACAAATATTACAAAATTTGATTAAATTTGTTATAGACTTTTATTTACACGTTTGCTATAATGAATTTGGTGATTATATATGAAAGAAAATAATTCAAAAGACAAAAAAATAGGATATAAAATTATTCTCATAATACGTATTATACTAATTTTAGTAATAATTTGCTGTTCAATATACATTTTTATGTGGTATATGGAAAACAGAAAAAATGCTAACATGCTTTCCAAACTCACTGAATCGAGTGTTATAGAAACAATTTCAATAGATGTACCTATTTATGATGATAATGGCGTACAACAAAAAACTGTAGAAATTCCTGCATATGAATTAAACTTTGATAAACTATTCTCAGTAAACGATTCAACGGTTGGTTGGATAAGCGTTCCAAATACATCAATAGACTATCCTGTTTCCCAAGCAAAAGACAATAGTTTCTATCTAAATCATTCATTTGACAAAAGCAAAAACACCGCGGGATGGATTTTTGCAGATTATAGAAATAAATTTGATGGAAATGATAAAAACATAATAATATATGGCCATAACCGCATGGATGCAAGCATGTTTGCAACACTTAAAAACACTCAAAAATCAGATTGGTACAACAACGAAAACAATAAATACATTACATTTACTACTCTAGACGGAACACATGTATATGAAGTGTTCTCTGTATATACAATAAAAATGGAATCTTATTATTTAACAACAGATTTTTCTAGTGATGAAAATTATTTAGATTTTTTAAACACTCTAAAATCAAGAAGTATTCATGATTTTGGTGTTTCATTAAAAAATACTGATAAAATATTAACATTATCAACTTGCGATGCAACTGGTAAATCTAGAGTTGTATTACATGCTAAACTAATCATTTAATTTTTGTGATGGTTCAAAAAGGCGTTAAGAAGCAATTAGATTATGCAGGTAGTGTGTGAGTAAAGCCTGAACTGATATATTTAAACGGAGTACGAGGCGCGCAGTTTGGCACGTTTCAGTATAATTGATAAAAGGAGCAACAAGACATAAATAATCAATATGTCTAAGCTCCTTTTATCTTATACTGAAACCGGCCAGTAAGCCTACGTAGTTAAATATATCAGTTCAGGCTTTGCTCACACACTACCTGCATAATCTAATTGCTTCTTAGTGCTTTTTTGAAAACCATCCTCAAAATTTTATTAAAAATGATTATCATCATCAAACTCATCATCAAAATCAGCTGCCATATATTCTCTTGTACCAATTCTTTTTCTTTGTCTCTCTTCTTCAACATTCTTTGAAAGCAACTCTTTAACTTGAATAGCATTTTTAACATCTTTTATATCAAACTCTGGACATGACTTATCCGCAGAACAGCAGTGAATTGTTCCAACATTAAAAATTCTTTGCAACAATGAACATTTTACACTTACATCCATAATTCTATATAAACGAATTTCTTCTTGTGCAATTGTTAAAACTCCTGTTTCAATTAGTAGTTTTTCTTCTGTTAGCTTATATTTTGTAAATGAAAGTGGTAAACCAAATATTGGTCTTTTTCTATCCTGCCAAATATAATTTTGAACAATTTTTTCCATTTTTTTCATAAAAATCTCTCCTTAAAAATTTATTACATACATTATAATTCAAAATTTAAAATTTAACAATAGTATATCTTTTTTTATTATGGAAAAAATAAATTTTATAAAACTATTTAAAGGAGGAATTTTATGAAAAAAATAATTTCAATTTTTTCAGTGATTACAACTATCTTATTTCTCCTATCTGGATGTAATATGCAAGAAAAAAAACAAGAAAATACCGGAGAATCAGATAATAAAATAAATTTTACACGAACCAGTACCGAAAAAGAAGTAGAACAAAAAAAGCCTGTTGAAAAAGAAATTTCAAATTTTTCAACTCCCCTAAAATCTGGAGTAGCAAATAGAATAACAAATATAAAATTAACATATGGAAAAATAAATGAACGCGTTCTTAATAATGGAGAAACATTTTCTTTTAATGAGATTGTAGGTCCATGTACTGCTGAAGAAGGTTATAAGAAAGCTGAAATATACGTAAACAAAAAAATTTCTTTCGCTTTAGGCGGAGGCAATTGCCAAGTTAGTACAACACTTTACAATGCAGCATTAGCGATCCCTGGTATTGAGATTACCGAAAGACATGAACATAATGGCAGACCCGTTGACTACATTGAAGATGGAAAAGACGCAACAGTTTCCTATAACACATTAGATTTAAAATTCGTGAACAACACCGGAAATGAGATAAAGCTATACACTTGGTGTGATGACATCAATGTATATGCTAAAATATCCCAAATCACATACGAATAAAACGTCATTTCAAATCCTTGCAAGTGATTTTTGATCTTACAATAACCACATAATATTGATAATATCATTTTGTCTCTACAAGGTAATAATTTGAATATGAAAATATGGTGGACCGGGTAAATATATTTAACTACGTGGGCTTACTGGCCGGTTTTAGTATAAGATAAAAGAAGTTGGGATTTGAGGAAAGTTCATGGTCTGTCCTCCTTTTATCATTTATACTAAAACGTGCCAAACTGCGCGCCCGTACTTCGTTTAAATATATTTACCCGGTCCACCATATTTTCATATTCAAATTATTACCTTGAGACAAAGAAGGACCGTCCCATAATGTTTCAAAAATGAAACAAAAAAGACCGTCCCCAAAATGTTTCACAAAAAAATCACACTAAAACTTAACCGCCGCCTGTGCAGCCGCCAACCTCGCAATTGGCACCCTAAATGGCGAACAAGAAACATAATTCAACCCCACCCTATGGCAAAACTCCACAGATTTAGGATCACCCCCATGCTCACCACAAATTCCAAGCTCAATATCCGGTCTAGTTGATTTTCCAAGTTTAACACCCATTTCCACCAATTTACCAACACCAACTTCATCTATTCTTTGAAATGGATCAGATTCAAATATCTTCTTCTCATAATAAGATTTTAAGAACTTTCCAGCATCATCACGACTGAACCCATATGTTAATTGAGTTAAATCATTCGTTCCAAAAGAGAAAAATTCCGCTTCTTTAGCAATTTCATCAGCTATAACACACGCACGTGGGATTTCAATCATTGTTCCAACCATATACTTAAGCTCAATTTCGTGTGCTTTAATTATTTTATCCGCAGTATCTGTAATAATATCCTTTACATATTTTATTTCTTTTATATCTCCAATTAACGGAATCATTATTTCAGGTTTCACATCAATTCCATCTTTTTTAACATTAATTGCAGCTTCAATAATTGCTTTTGTTTGCATTACAGCAATTTCAGGATACGTTACATCTAATCTACATCCCCTATGTCCCATCATTGGATTAAATTCATGTAGATTAACAACAATCTCTTTTAATTCCTCAAAAGTCATGTTCATTTCTTTCGCTAAATCTCTTATCTCCCAATCTTCGTGAGGTAAGAACTCATGCAATGGTGGATCTAACAATCTTATTGTAACTGGATACCCCTTCATTGTTCTATATAACTCTTCAAAATCACCTCTTTGCATTGGTAATATTTTTTCCAAGGCACTTGACCTTTGTTCAGGTGTTTTGGAAACAATCATTTCTCTTATTGCTGCTATTCTTTCACCTTCGAAAAACATATGCTCTGTTCTACATAAACCAATTCCTTGTGCTCCGAAGTCATATGCTTGTTTTGCATCTCTTGCATTATCTGCATTGGCACGTACTTCTAACTTTCTAAATGAATCTGCCCATCCCATGAATTTTGCAAACTCTCCAGAAATTGAACTATCAACTGTTTCTATCTTCTCACCATATACAGTACCTGTACTTCCATCTAATGAAATGTAGTCTCCTTCATGGAATACTTCCCCATTAGCAGTTATAAACGAATTGTCATTTTCGTTAATTGTTAATTCGCCACAACCAGCTATACAGCAAGTACCCATTCCACGAGCAACAACCGCCGCATGCGATGTCATTCCACCTCTAATAGTTAAAATTCCATTGCATACAACCATTCCTTCTATATCTTCTGGTGATGTTTCCAAACGTACTAAAATCATTTCTTTTTCTCCAGCTTGTGCAAGTTCCTGTGCCTTAGCTGCAGAAAATACTACTTTACCCGTACCAGCCCCTGGTGATGCAGGTAGACCTTTAGCAATTACTTTTGCCTTTTTTAATTTATTTGCATCAAAATTAGGATGTAATAATTGTTCTAATTGTTTTGGTTCAACTTTTAATATGGCTTCTTCCTTAGTAATTAATCCTTCTGCTTCCATGTCTACTGCTATTTTTAATGCAGCATTTGCAGTCCTTTTTCCATTTCTTGTTTGGAGAATATATAACTTTCCATGCTCTATTGTAAATTCCATATCCTGCATATCTTTGTAATGTTCTTCTAATTTTTTTGCATATCCTATAAACTCGTTATATGATTTTTCATCAACTTCCTTTAGTGTAGCAATTTCAGATGGTGTTCTAACTCCTGCAACAACATCTTCTCCTTGAGCATTCATTAAGAATTCCCCGAAAACTTCATTCTCACCAGTTGCTGGGTTACGGGAAAACGCAACACCTGTACCACAATCATCTCCCATATTTCCAAACACCATTGTTTGAACATTAACAGCAGTTCCCCAGTCTGACGGAATATCATTTAATCTTCTATACGTTATAGCTCTTGGATTATTCCATGATTTAAATACAGCTTTAACAGAATCTAATAATTGTTCTCTTGAATTTTGTGGAAAATCTTCTCCCGTTTGCTCTTTATAAATTCCTTTAAATACTTTTACTAAATCCTCTAAATCATTTGCATCCATATCAGTATCTAGTTTTAAGCCTCTTTGATATTTCTTTGTATCTATCGCATCTTCAAATAACTTCTTAGGAATTTCTTTTACTACATCACTATACATCTGAATAAATCTTCTATAACTATCATATGCAAATCTTCTATTTTTGATAGCTAATGTTTGAACTACTTCATCATTAATTCCTAAATTTAATATTGTATCCATCATTCCAGGCATTGAAGCTCTTGCTCCTGAACGTACAGATAATAAAAGTGGATTTTCCTTGTTTCCTAAAACTTTACCAGATTTATTTTCTAGCTTTTCTAAGCCATCATAGATTTGACTTTCTATCTCATCTGATATTTCTTCATTGTTATCATAATAATTATTGCATGCTTCTGTTGTAATTGTAAAACCTCCTGGAACTGGTAATCCAAGATTTGTCATTTCAGCTAAATTAGCCCCTTTTCCTCCTAATAGCTCTCTCATTTCGCTATTACCTTCATTAAATAAATATACATATTTTTTATCCATATTTATATTTCCTCCTTTGTATTATTTTGCATTTTTTAATAATTATTATTTATTTTTTTCATCTTTTTGGCTACCATAATAATCCGTGATTGTTTTATATATGAAGTTTCTATCTAGTATTCTAATATATTCTCTACCCCAGTTATTCTCTATATAATTTGCAATTTCATCTCCAGTCATTCCTTTTTCAAATAAATCAGTAATCATTTTTTTGCTTCTTTGTTTTAATAAGTAGTTTCTATTTGCTTGTAAAACCAATCTATCTGCTTCAGAAATATTCTTTTGCTCCAAACAAGTATTAAGCGCATCTTCTGCATCTTGTAATTTATTTAAAGAAACTAAAACCTCTACCATAAACATTATATCTCTAGGTCTATTATTTAGCTGATTAATTAGTTCCTTAAGAGTTGGAATATCTTTCTCGAATTTGGCACTATCTATTTTCCCTTCTCTATATAATCTCTTATATTTATCTAAGAATTCTCTTCTGGTAGAATTTTTTCTTTTTGTTGTACTTATTTCTTCGCCTCTTGCCATTTTTTCACTTTGCTTATCTTTATACTTTTTTATGGTTATACTACTTATTTGTGAATCTATAATTCTACTAATGCTATCAATAAAATGCATTCTTTCTTCCACACGCATTGAATCAATTGATAATTCGTGAGCAATTTGTGCTGGTGTTTTACGTGCAGCATATAATTTTAATATAGATTTAGTCTCATCATCTCTAATTACTAGAGAAAGTATTTTATTTCTGTTTTTTGTTTTGGTATTTACAATCTCTTTTATTTCATTTATAAGATCTTCTTCTAGTGTCAAGATAACCCCTCCTTTAATGTATCAAACTAAAACTCTATTTTTTCTTGAATCCAATTTTCTAATTCATCAATTGAAATTCTAACTTGTTCCATTGTATCTCTATCCCTAACAGTTACTTGATTATCTTCTAATGTGTCAAAATCGATTGTTACACAATATGGTGTTCCAATTTCATCTTCTCTTCTGTAACGTTTTCCAATACTTCCGGCTTCATCATAATCACACATAAATTTCTTAGATAATTTTTCATATACTTCGTTTGCCTTATCGCTTAGCTTCTTAGATAAAGGTAAAACTGCAACTTTGTATGGTGCTAACGCTGGATGTAAATGTAAAACTGTACGCACATCACCTTCAGCAATTTCTTGCTCTTCATATGCGTTGCAAAGAAATGCAAGTGCAACTCTGTCACATCCAAGTGATGGTTCAATTACATATGGTACATATTTTTCGTTTGTTTCTGGGTCTAAGTATGATAAATCTTGTTTAGAATGTTCCATATGTCTACTTAGGTCAAAGTCTGTTCTTGATGCAATTCCCCATAACTCTCCCCATCCAAATGGGAATGTGAATTCTATATCTGTTGTTGCATTACTATAATGTGATAGTTCTTCTTTGCTGTGGTCTCTTAATCTGATATTTTCTTTCTTAATTCCTAAGCTTAATAACCAGTTTTCACAGAATTCTTTCCAATATTTGTGCCATTCTAGCTCAGTTCCTGGTTTACAGAAAAATTCAAGTTCCATTTGTTCAAATTCACGAATTCTGAATATAAAGTTTCCTGGTGTAATTTCATTTCTAAATGATTTACCTATTTGAGCAATACCCATTGGTAACTTTCTTCTTGTTGTTCTTTGAACATTTTTGAAATTAACAAATATACCTTGAGCTGTTTCTGGTCTTAAATATATTTCTGATTTAGCATCTTCTGTAACTCCTTGGAAAGTTTTATACATTAAATTGAATTTTCTTATAGATGTAAAATTTTCTTTTCCGCAATTTGGACACGCAATATGGTTTTCTTTCATATAGTTAATCATTTTATCATCTGACCAGCCATCAACCACTTCTTCACAATTATGCTCATGCATCCATTCTTCTATTAATTTATCTGCTCTATGTCTTGTTTTACATTCTTTACAATCAATTAAAGGATCACTAAACCCTCCAACATGACCAGATGCAACCCATGTTTGTGGATTCATTAAAATTGCTGAATCCAAACCTACATTATATTTATTCTCTTGCACAAATTTCTTTCTCCATGCATCTTTAATATTGTTTTTTAACTCGACACCCAAAGGTCCATAATCCCATGAATTTGCCAATCCTCCATAAATTTCTGAACCTGGATACACATATCCTCTTCCTTTGCATAATGCTACTAATTTGTCCATGTTTTCTAACATAATAATTCCTCCTTAAACTGGTTGCTTGGGCGTTCTGAAACTTTTGGGGACACTGATAAAATGTTTCAAGAGTTTGAAACTTTTTATCAGTGTCCCCAAAAGTTTCAAAAAAAAATTCGTCCGTAGCTAACCATATAAAATTAGCTAGGGACGAAAGTTATATTTCCGCGGTTCCACCCTAATTGGTATATATTTAAAATATTTACCCTCTTTATTATCTAACCTAGCTCCAAAGCTCCCCATACGCATACAATGCTAATTTACACCAGCCATTAGCTCTCTATAAATGTATTACATATTTTTTCTTTATCATCGCCACTTTTAAATTACCATTATTTTATCACAGTATTTCTAAAAGTCAATACTTTTGCCAAAATTATGTAGAGTTGTAAAATTTTCTCTACATAACTTCAATTGATTTAATCATTAATTCCATAATAGGTAATGTTCCTTCTTTTAATTCATTTCCACAATGTCCTTCAACTACAAAGTAATATCCATCGTTTCCTTGAATTGTACATTTTATGAATGTTTCATCGTTTTTTTCTATCTGTTCTTTATAACACAATTTTCCACTAAAATTTTCTTCTTTCATTTCATAAGTGCTATTTTCATTTTTATTTTTAGATAATTGTGACAATATTTCTTTTGATTTGTCTGCAAACGAACCATCTATTCTGTTGATGATAATGTAAATTTTATCTGTATATTGAGATTGATATTTATCAACACCATCAACATCTGGTTCTATATAAAAATTATCTATATCATAGTTCATTATATATCCAAGCTTACTTCTATATTGTTTCATTGTGATTTGCTGTACTTGATCATTTATAGTTACTGATTCCTTAAACTCCTTATTCTCGTTTGAGTCTACCATATTGGTTTCGGCTTGTGGAGTATTATTATTGTCTGTAGTATCTTTTTTCTTATCTGTTTTTACACCTTTTGTTATTAATACAACCGCACCAACAATCGCAGCCACAATAAGAATCAAAACACATATTGCACCAACCAAATTTACTTTTATAACTCTTTTTTCCATTTTTCTTATGTTCCTTTCTTTATATTTTTATTCAAACCTTAAAAACCAGGTTTCTCTAGCAATCTAAACATATTTGACTTATACTTTTCGACTCCTGGTTGATTAAACGGATTTACTCCAAGTAATAAAGCTGACATTGCACATGCCTTTTCAAAAAAATATATCAAGTGTCCTATTGAATCTTCGTCTAACTTTTCCATTTTTATAACTATATTAGGAACCCCACCTTTAACATGGGCATTGATTGTACCTTGCATCGCTTTTTTGTTTATATAGCTTAAATTTTTATCTGCCAAATAATTCAATCCATCTAAACTATCATCCTCAAAATTTATTTTTATGTCTTCCTCTTCCTTTTCAATATACAAAACAGTTTCAAACATACATCTCTTTCCTTCTTGAATGTATTGCCCTAAAGAATGTAAATCTGTTGTAAATTCAACTCCTGCCGGAAAAATACCTTTTAATTCTTTTCCTTCACTTTCTCCAAACAGCTGCTTCCACCACTCTATAAAGTAATGCATTTTTGGATTATATGTTGCTAGTATTTCTATATTCTTTTCCTGTTTATATAAAATGTTTCTTGCAACTGCATACTTGTAGCAATCATTATATTTTAAGCTAGAATCTGCATATTTTTCTTGAGCAAAACGTGCTCCTTCCATAATTTTGTCAATATCAATTCCTGCTACTGCTATAGGCAACAATCCAACAGGTGTTAGAACTGAATATCTACCACCTATATTGTTTGGTATAACAAAAGTTTCATAATCTTCTTCGTCTGCAAGTTGTCTTAAAGCTCCCTTTTCTTTATCTGTTGTAACATAGATTCTTTTTTGAGCTTCTTTAATTCCATATTTATCTTCTAATAAATTTCTAAAAATTCTAAAGGCGATGGCCGGCTCTGTTGTAGTTCCTGATTTAGAAATAACATTTATTGATATATCTTTATCTTGAATTAACTCAATCATATCTTTTATATATGTAGGATTTAAATTATTTCCAACATATAATATCTGTGGAAATTTTCTATCCTCTTTACTTTGCAAATTATAAAATGAATTTGTTAAAGCCTCAATCACAGCTCTTGTTCCTAAATATGAGCCTCCTATTCCAATAACAACAAGTACATCAGAATTTTCCTGAATTCTTTTTGCACACTTTTTTATTTTCTCAAACTCTCTTTTTGCATATTTGCTTGGCCAATTTAACCATCCCAAAAGTTCAGCTTTACTATTTGCTTTTTTATCTATCATCGCATGTATCTTTTCAACTTCTTCTGAGTAGACCATAATCTCTTTACTATCTATATTGCTGTTCTTAAAATTGACACTAATATTTGACATCATAATCACTCTCCTTCTTTCGTATATGACATAATTCTACATTAAGTAACAAATAATTTCAAGACTGAATTCTAAATTTCACTATAAATTTTCGCCAAATATTTCATACTATTTAAACATTCTTCTAGCGTATTTCCCGTAGCCCCAACTTCAATGATACACGCTGCTTTTGACACATGATGATTGTATCTAGAATTCCTAACGATAATTGGTTTAAATAACCCTGGATATAATTCATTTCCTTTCTGCACAACCTTCATTGCAAATTTAAGATTGTCTCTCCAATTATCATGTGTTAAACCTCCACCATCTGTACCAATAACAAACATTATTCTAGCACAATAATCGTCTCCGATTTTTACCTTAGGAGCATATGTATTGTCTCCAATTGCATCTCTGTGTAAATCTATAACAACATCCGTATTATTGTATGTTTCAAGTAATTTTTTTACTGTTACAAGTGATCGATTATATGAACCATTATATGCTGGATAGTCATGATAAGACTTATCATGTATAACCGAAAATCCATATTGTGATAAGTATTTTTCTAATTCATCACCAACCCTTGCGACCGAATAATTTAAATCTGTTGTTCTATAATTACCTGTGGAATTATATTGATTTTTTTCTGTTGCTGTATAGCTTTCACAAGTGTGTGTATGGAAAATAATTATATCATTTTTATTAAAACTAATATCTAAATCTTTTATTTCTTCATCCAGTTTATAATCTGATTCATTTCTCAACTTAACACCAAATATTTCATAACTTGTTTTGTCTGGAATGCTTGACGGTAAAACCTCAGTTGGCAACCCTGTTTCCGCTTCTTGCAAAATTGCATTAGCAGAATTAGCTGATATTGTACTATTATCTGCTACTTCATCACTATTGTTATCTTCCTTGGCTACTTGATTTATTCTTTCATCTTTATTTCCTAAAACATGACTATTAGAATTTGCTGTTGCAACAGTTTTAAACATACTAAACTCGCTTCCAATTGTATCAGAAATATAATTCTTTTTTGATAATAAATACTCATTGATTCTATTTTCTTCTTTTAACAAAACTATTTCTCTCCTAAGAGATGAAATAAATCTTGCTGAATCAAAAGAAAAATAGCTATTTACATTTTTTTTATCATAAAAAAAATTTACTAAAATAGCTATTATTCCGAATATTAAACTAAATTTTATTACGTACTTTATTATATCTTTTAATGTTATTACCTTAATTTTCACTAGAAGTTTTCTCCTTTGCATATTATCATATATTTATTATATGCAGGAGTATTAGCTTTTAGAACTCACTTCTCAGTTTTCAAAACATCAATCATCCAACCTAGGCTGTAAATCTAAATAGATTGGCTTTTCTTCTTTTATTAAAGTTGCCTTTCCATGTCCTGGATAAACAATTGTATTATCTGGTAATTTCATTAATTTGTCTGTAATTGAATTCATTATGTCATCTATACTTCCAGTAGGTAAATCAGTTCTACCCCATGTTCCTCTAAATAATGTATCTCCACTTATCAAGAATCCTTCTTTGGAACAATATAAACATGTTCCTCCTTTTGTATGCCCTGGAGTATGAATAACTCTTAGCTCAACATTTCCAAGATGTAGCAGATCTTTGTCATTTAGTCTTGAATCTGGTTCGAAACTTGCATCTATTCCTAAGAAATTTGTTAAACTAATATCTGGATTTGTAAGTCCTTCTGCATCAAAGCTATGAATTAATATCTTTCCACCTTTTCGTTTTTGAAGCTCGCTTACCCCTCCTATATGGTCTCCATGACAATGAGTTAGATATATATATTTAAGCTTTGCCTTCAATATATCTAACATTTCAATAATTTTATCAACTTCAGCACCTGGATCTACTACCATAGTCTCTTTTGTTTTTTCATCTTGTATTATATATACATTTGTGTATAATTCATAAGGAGTTAATACTTTCATTCTCTTTAGTATCATATTCACATCTTCCTTCTATTTTTTCCTATTTACTTCATAAACATTATCTATTTTTCTTAATGCTTTTAATACGTTATTTAAATCATCTAAATTTTCAACTTCCACTGTAACCTCTGTAACAACAATTTTTTCTTTATTAACTTTTGAATTTACAGCTATTAGTCTAGTTTTTACTGAAGCTATTTGTTTGATTATATCAGCCAACAATCCATTTCTTTCATTCGCTAGTATTTCAATATCAACATTATATGAACTTTGTAAATCATTAAACCAATACACATCTATCATTCTATCTTCTTGAGATATTAAATCTTGAACATTTACACAATCTTTCCTGTGGACAGAAACCCCTCTTCCTCTTGTTATAAATCCAATTATTTCATCTCCAGGAACAGGGTTACAGCATTTCGAAAGTCTTACCAAGCAATTATCAATTCCTTTTACTACAATACCAACATTTGATGGTTTTGTTCTTCTTGCTCTCTCATTTACTAATTCCTCAAGTGTTTGTTCTATATATTCATCATGATTGTCTTTTTTATATACTTCTAATATTTTAGCAATTACCTTTGCTGCTGATATAGCACCAAATCCAACCGCAGCATACATATCATCTATAGTGTTAAATTTATATCTTTCCAAAGCAACTTGAACATATTCATTTTTAAATAATTTCGCATACGGAATACCAATTCTCTTGATTTCTTTTTCAATTAAATCTTTTCCTTTTTCAGTATTCTCAGCTCTTTGTGTTTTCTTAAACCAACTTTGAATCTTACTTTTAGCACTAGTACTCTTTACAAATTTTAGCCAATCACGACTTGGGCCTTTTGACTGATCTGATGTGACAATTTCAACTATGTCGCCATTTTTTAATGTTGTTATTATTGGCATCATTTTACTATTAATTTTACAACCTGTCATGTGATGACCAATTTCTGCGTGAATACTATATGCAAAATCAATTGGAGTTGCGCCTCTAGGTAACACTTTAATTTGCCCCTTTGGAGTAAACACATAAACTTCATCAACAAATAGCTCTGTTTTTAATGTATTTAAAAATTCTTGTGGATCTTGCATATCCTTTTGCCATTCAAGCGTTTCACGTAGCCATGCTAACTTATCTTCTTGAACAACTACAGAAGTCTTTTTAAACTTATTAGCCTCTTTATATGCCCAGTGAGCAGCAATACCGAATTCAGCTATTCTATGCATCTCATATGTACGAATTTGAACCTCAAACGGAGTTCCTTTTGGTCCAATTAATGTTGTGTGTAAAGATTGATACATATTTGGTTTTGGAACTGAAATATAATCTTTAAATCTTCCAGGCATTGGGTTATATAATTCATGAACAACACCAAGTGCAGCATAACAGTCCTTTACATTATCAACCAAAATACGTAATGCAAACAAATCATAAATTTGATCTAAAGACTTATTATCCCTTTGCATTTTTCTATAAATACTATACAAATGCTTAGCCCTTCCTGTAATTTCAGCTTTAATCTTTTGTCTTTTTAACTCTTCATTAATCTGTTCAACAATTTGATTAATAAACTGTAATCTCTCTTCTCTTTTTTTATCAATTCCATCAACAATTTCCCTATATTCATCAGGATTTAAATACTTAAATGATAAATCCTCAAGCTCCCATTTTAAAGAATACATACCTAATCTATTTGCAAGAGGAGCATATAAATCTTGAGTCTCTTTTGAAATTGCTAATTGCCTATCTCTTCTCAAAAATTTCAATGTTCTCATATTATGCAATCTATCAGCCAATTTAATCAAAATAACCCTGATATCTTTCCCCATAGCCAAAAACATTTTTCTATAATTCTCAACCTGTTGTTCCTCAGCACTAGTATATTTTAAGTTACCAAGCTTCGTAACACCATCAACCATCTCAGCAATCTCAGGAGAAAATTCCTTAGCCAAATCCTGAATAGTCACATCAGTATCCTCAGCAACATCATGAAGTAACGCAGCACAAATTGTAGCATCATCCAACTCAAGATTAGCCAAAATATATGCAACTTGCACAGGATGAATAATATATGGCTCCCCCGACTTTCTAAGCTGATCTCCATGCTTTTCCTTAGCGAAATCATACGCCCTCCTAATAAGTTTCAAATCGCTCTTCCTATTATTCTTTTTCATTTTCTCCAAAACATCATCTATAGTAACATCCTTAACCTCAGACATCCAAATCATCTCCTTACACAAATAATACAAAAAATATAAAAAACCAAACTCACTCGGAGAAAAGAATTAATATTTTATAAAAAAGTAAGCCCCGACCTAAGCCCAAAAACTTCCAAACCAACCAGTTATCGTACCACCAAACACCGAACAGCAAACACCACCACCGCGTTTGGAGGGGTTACTTTTTTATAAAACATTAATTCTTTCCTCTCGGCAACACACCCAAATAAAAAACGCACACTCTCACACCCAACACAGCCAAAAGAATATTTTTATTAAATTAAACAAAAACCAATCAATAAGACTTCCTCAAATCCTTCAAATTGATCTGCACACTCTCACGCCCATTAAAACTATTAATCTCAAGATTTCCCAAAACATCAACCTTATCACCCAGCAAATACTCATCAACCAAATGCCCCATATTAAACCCAATAGCATCAATAACCAAACCTTCATCCTTTAAAGTCAACTTCAAATGTTTCCCCTCAGACAAAGCCCTAATAGAATTAATTCTCAAATTCTTATACATAAAAACCGGCATTTTATTAGCCTCACCAAACGGCTCAAGCTTATTTAAATCATTAACAATACTTACACTAATATCTTTAGAAGTAACTTCTTCATCAACCTTTATAATCGGAATCAAATCTTTAATGTTGCTATTATTAACATACTCTTCAAATTCATTTTTAAATTTTTCAAAATTATCCTCATTTACACTAATTCCAATAGCCATAGAATGACCACCAAATCTATCAATATAAGTATCACACTTAGACAAAGCCTCATGTAAATCAAACCCAGGAATACTTCTACCAGACCCTTTTCCTTCGCCATCTTCTAAACATATTAAAATACTAGGTTTATAATACATTTCCGTTACTTTTGATGAAACAATTCCAATCACCCCATGATGCCAATTCTTATCTGCTAAAACAATACAAGGCTTATCTTTCTCTCCATTTTCAATTTTTGTTAACACCCCTTGATATATTTTTCTTTCTATATCCTGTCTTTGTTTATTATAATCATTTAATTTTTTTGATATATTTGTTGCTTCCACCACATTATCTGTTAAAAACAATTTTAATGCTTCTTGCTCATATCCCATTCTACCGCAAGCATTGATTCTTGGTGCAACACCAAAAGATATTGCTGATGAATCAATTTTCTTGTATCCTATTGAATTTAGTAAAGCTTTTAATCCAACATTTCTAGTAACCTCTACTAGTTTTAAACCTAATTTTGCAATAACTCTATTTTCATCAACAAGTGGAACTATATCTGATATTGTACCAACGCACACAATATCTAAGAATTTCAAATATTCTTTTTCATCCAAATTATAAACTTGACTAATAGCTTGTGCTAATTTAAAAACAACACCAACTCCAGCCAATTGATTAAACGGATATTGATTATCTTTTCTTTTTGCATCTACAACGGCTAATGCATTAGGCAACACGTCTGCTGGTTCATGGTGGTCAGTTACTATTGTTTCTAACCCTAAACTATTTGCATAGTCAATTTCTTCAATTCCAGAAATACCGCAGTCTACAGTTATCATTAACTGATATCCTTCGCTAACAATCTTCTCTATTGCAGCTTTATTTAGTCCATACCCTTCATCTAATCTGTTTGGAATATAACTATCAACTTGTAACCCTCTATCTGCTAAGAACTTCTTTAAAACTGTTATACTCGTTATTCCATCAACATCATAATCTCCGTAGATTATAACTTTTTCCTGCTTTTCAATTGCCTTAACTATTCTGTCTACAGCAATTTTCATATCCGGCATTAAATATGGATCATGAAAATCTTTTCTAGTTGGGTTTAAAAAAACTTCTATTTCTTCTTTTGTTTTTAACCCCTTGTTTACAATAATAGTCGCTAAAAGTCTACTTAAATTAAACTCTTCTTGTACTTTTTTTACTTCTTCTTCATTCCTACCATAAAACTCCCATTTCTTATTCATCCTTTTTCTCCTTAAAATTACATATTTTACATTATTGTATACCTTTTTCTATGATTTTAAAAGGGGTTTTGGGAAAAAAAATGAATTTAGGGAGCCTTGTTATAAGGCTCCCCTTTATTTGCTCCTATGTTACTATTCACCATATATTGTAGAATCAGATTCTTGTTGAATATTATATCCATATTCAAAAACAAATCTAAATGCATAAACAACTAAAATGTAAATTACATTTATTCCTAAATTCATTCCCAAATCTTTTCCAACAATTGAAGAAATGATTGAATTTCCTAATATTGATATTATAAGCGAAGCAAGCATATAATATCCCATCTTTTTTAGGCACTCGACATTTTCTAAAGTAAATGGTGTTTCATCGTTTGCTATATTTTTAAATAACTTTTCTAAATATTTTAATATCATAATTGCAACGATAATTCCTGCTAGACTGAAAACTAGTGTCATAATTAATGAAATTATAAGGCTTTCTTTTGAATTTTCAAAAAAGATTTTTGTCATAGTTCTTAATTCTGCTTTGCTTTCAGCATCCTCAATTTTAGTTTCTTCGCCATTTGCTACAATTGAAATTTGGTCATCTACATCTCTATATAGTATTGCTCTGTCTCCAACTTTAACCTCTATTTCATTGCTATTCTTTGCAGTAACAAATGTGGTTGCTATTATTGCTATGACCATTCCTATTACTAAAAATACTGCTCCAATTATTGCAAATACTTTTCCAATTTTTGCAAGAATATAAATTGCTTTACTTACAGTTTTTAACTTTTTTTGTTCTTCTTTTTCTAATTTTATATTACTCATTTTCCCCCTCAACTTTCTTAACTATAAATTATTCTTCTAGTTTTAATTAGCATTTGCTGTTGTAACGTTATTTATAACATTATTTGCATCATTATTGGTTTTATCATATGTTACTGTATTTACAAACTGAAGGTTTTTAGTTTTCCATTTTTTTAGTTTAATTCCAACCCAGAATCCATATATTCCAAGTGTAATAATTGTTAATAAAATCCATTTAATCCAGTTACCAAATAATCCAATCGCACTTCCAGTAAATTTTAACCTTTTCCCTTCAATTACTGTGTGTTTTGCTTCCCATCTGTAAATCATGCAAACAGCCCATGGATAACAAATTCCAAGAGTTAATACTGTAATCAATGTACCTAGTATTTTCCAGCCTATTAATTGAAATAAACCTCCGTCAAAATATGATTTTTCCATATCTTTACCTCCTATATTATAAATTTAAAATTGATAACTTTTTATGATTCATTCTTGTTTTTTCATGTTTAAATTATATCACAAGCGTAATTACATAGCAACTTTAACTTTGTCTTTACGACAAATCCTATTAAGACACAACATTCCATATACAAATAAGAAAGGAAGAGTCATTTGTAGCATAATCATAATAGGAGTAAATAACCAACCTGTGTTGTTATATAAAATAGAAATAGGGTTGCCAGGAAAATCTTTTGATATAAACATTAAGTTGCTGTCAAACACTCTATTTACTACATAAGCAGCTATACATACGGTAAAAATTAAACATGCATAATATTTAAGATCTTCAAATTTAACATCAACATACTTAAACTTGTTTATAATTAATCCTAAATAGATCATTGTTCCATGAAAAAAGAAACTATGCAAACTTATAAAATGGAACAATGGATACTCTGGTAACGACGTTGTTGGACATATGATAAAAACCATTCCGCCTACTATTCCTCCTGTTGCCAAGAATATATCTCCCATCTTTTTTACTATTCCTTTACCAAACGAACTCATCAATCCAGAATATAGTAATAGACTACAATAGTATAATGGTATTACTTTATTTGGTTTTCCTTGTCCTGTTGAATAAAGAAAGACAACTTTCATTATTTCCAAACACCATACAACAATTGTCGCTGTTTTAATTATCTTCTTCACATCTTCCTGCTTTTTTACTTTGGTATTTTTCACTGCGATTAGTATTCCAATAAATGTTACAAGTGCTATTGTTAAATGTTTAAAATTGTATATTCCACATGGCTTATATAATCCTGATTTTGCAAAAAACATTTTTTCACCTTTTATACCTTTCATTTTTGAAACTTTTTAGCATAATATTTTCTTTAATTTTTTTAAAGCTTGAGCCCTATGTGATTTTTGATTTTTATCATCCGGTAGCATTTCGGCACTTGTTATATTTTCTCCGTCTGGGATAAATATTGGATCATAACCAAATCCATTTTCACCTCTGGCTTCCTCTGCTATTTTTCCATTCCAGTAACCTTCTGCATACTTTTTATTTCCGTTTTCATCTATGTAACAAATACAACATACAAACCTTGCTTTTCTCTTGTTTTCTTCTACTCCTTGCATTTTTTCTAAAATACAATTTCTTCTTGCTTCATCACTATCTAATCCCATGTATCTTGCTGAATATATCCCTGGTTCCATATTTAAGAACTCTACTTCAATTCCGCTATCATCTGCTAATACTGGTGTGTTTTTTAACTTATATATTGCTTCTGCTTTTAAAGTTGCATTTTCTTTGAATGTTGTTCCTGTTTCTTCTACTTCTAGATTTATTCCTGCTTCACTTTGAGATAAAACTGTGTATCCCATTGGTTCAAGCATTTTTTTGAATTCTCTTATTTTTCCTTGATTATTACTTGCTATAATTATATTCATGGTTAGACCTCCTTAAGTATTTTCATATAACTAAATTATATATTATTATGATACATATTTCTACTTTTTTCATGAAAATTTTACAAATTAAAAACATATTTATAATTTCCGTTTCAAAATAGCTTTTGAGCTATTAATTAACTTCACTCATTGACAAAAATCGTTGACCATGTTATACTTCCATTAACCTTTATGGTTTTCATTCGTTTTGTTTCTATACTAGGAACATTAAACACATTAAACTTCCTCGAATTGAGGAGAAAGGAATTTTCTATGATACAGAAGATTTTTAAGGAGAAAATTGCTGAACAGCGGTTAATCGAACAGGAAGAGGCTGATAAGAAGAAAAAAAGAGAATTGGAATTAGCAGATGTTTTAAAAAAGGCTGAAAAGGACATTGAGGAATTGCTTGCAAAAGCACCTCCATCTGCTTTTGCAATTCCGGAAAAAACATTTTGTGCTATTGTGCTTAAAAGTGCCTCTAACAAAGGTGATTTTACAAAAGAATACCATGTTTATACCGGATACAAACAGTGTTATCTTAGAAGTAACGACGAGTATAAAAAAGTGGAGCATATCGGAGACATCACTTTACAGTTCACTTTTGTTGCAAATACCGTTGATTTTTCTAATCTGTTTAAAGACACTGCCACTATGTATAAGGATAATTCAGAAACAAATACATCGCTTTTCTTCGTGTTCAACGATTCCGTAGCAGACTAATTTTAAAAGCCATTTGCAGATGCAAATGGCTTTTTTCTTTTTTAGTAGTAATATTTACGGTTCAACTTTTAATTTATTTGTCGAATTTTGTCACACGATTTGTAGTTGTAACATATTGTTTTTAGCTGTCAAAAATAGTATAATATATGCATCCTTTTCATAAAGGAAATCTTTGTGAAAGGAGGTGTTTGTATGACATCTTATGAATTAATTTGGAAATTAATCATT
Organism: Clostridia bacterium; assembly: GCA_017470645.1. Classification (GTDB taxonomy): domain Bacteria; phylum Bacillota; class Clostridia; order TANB77; family CAG-508; genus CAG-492. The sequence continues at coordinate 3,851 of JAFUYJ010000020.1, read as the reverse complement.
TTGTTATTATTAAAAAATAATAATAAAAATGATGAAACCCAAAAGGATTAGTACATAACTAATCAAAGAGCAGTCTGGTCAACTGCTCTTTTTTATTAAAAATGAGAAAGAGATATGTGGTCTGCATATCTCTTTCTCGTGTTCATATTGACATCTTACGAACTAACGCTTTCGCTAATAGTATTATAACATCTATTATATAATATGTCAAACCTTACTCAAAATTTCCTTTAAAATCTTTTCGACGTTTTTCGACACAAATATATTATTGCGCTGCGTTTCTTCTTGCTTCTCTTTCCCTTGTCTTACTATCTAATATAACTTTACGTAATCTAATATTTAAAGGAGTAACCTCAACTAACTCATCCTCTGCTATAAATTCAATAGCTTTTTCTAATGAGAATTGTAGTGGTGGTACTAAACGAAGTGCATCGTCAGAACCTGAAGCTCTTGTGTTTGTTAAATGTTTTTCCTTACAAACGTTGATAGCAATATCTTCATTTCTTGAGTTTATACCAACTATCATTCCTTCATATACTTCAACACCAGCACCTATTAACAACTCTCCTCTTTCTTGAGCATTGTATAGTCCATAAGTTACTGAAGTTCCTGGTTCAAATGCTACTAGAACACCTCTTGTTCTTGAAGAGATTTCACCTTTGAATGGTTCGTAGCTATCGAATATACTGTTCATTGTTCCTTCACCTTTTGTATCTGTTAAGAACTCTGTTCTGTATCCAATTAAACCACGTGCAGGAATTCTAAATTCTATTTTTGTGTGTCCAATTTCAGCTGGTTCCATGTTTACCATCTCAGCTTTACGTCTTCCTAATTTTTCAATAACTGTTCCTATTGAATCATCTGGTACGTTTACAACTAATCTTTCCATTGGTTCGCATTTTACACCATCAATTTCTTTAAAAATAACTTTTGGACGAGAAACTAATAATTCAAATCCTTCTCTTCTCATTGTTTCAATTAATACAGATAAATGTAGTTCACCACGTCCACATACTTCAAAGCTATCTGCTGATTCTGTTTCTTTAACACGTAAACTTACGTTTCTTTCTAATTCTTTAAATAATCTATCACGAATATGTCTTGATGTGATATATTGTCCTTCTTTTCCAGCTAAAGGTCCATTGTTTACGCTGAATGTCATTGATACTGTTGGTTCATCAATATCTACAAATGGAATTTTATCTGGATTGTTTATATCACATATTGTATCACCTATGTTGATGTCCGCAATTCCTGATAATGCAACTATATCTCCAGCATATGCTTCTTCAACTTCAGTTTTCTTTAATCCAACATATGTAAATAATTTAGCAATTTTACCTTGTTGATTCTTATCTTGTTTACAGATAGCTATTGGCATACCGTTTTTAATTGTTCCTCTTTCAATTCTACCAACTGCTATTCTTCCTAAATAATCATCATAATCGATGTTTGAAACTAATAATTGTGCAGGCCCTTCCATTTCGCATTTAGGTGGTTCTATTGTGTTGATAATTGTATCAAAAATGCAATGTACATTATCTGTTTCATCTTCTAAATTCATTTTAGCAATTCCGTTTTTAGCTGATGCATAAATTACTGGGAAATCTAATTGTTCATCAGATGCATTTAATTCGATGAATAATTCGATTACTTGATCTACTACTTTTAATGGATTAGCTCCTGGTCTGTCTATTTTGTTAATTACAACTATTGGTTTTAAATTAGCAGCTAAGGATTTCTTTAAAACCTCTCTTGTTTGAGGCATTGGTCCTTCAAAAGCATCTACTAAAAGTAAAACTCCATCAACTGTTCTTAAAACTCTTTCAACCTCTCCACCAAAGTCAGCATGTCCTGGAGTATCAACTATATTAATTTTAATCCCATCATACATAACTGATGTGTTTTTTGAAAGAATTGTAATTCCTCTTTCTTTTTCCAAATCATTTGAGTCCATTACTCTTTCGGCAACTTGTTCGTTTTCTCTGAATATGTGGCTTTGTCTTAGTAAAGCATCTACTAATGTTGTTTTACCATGGTCAACGTGTGCAATAATTGCTATGTTTCTTATTTTTTCGTTTTTCATTTTTATATCTTCCCTTCTATTTTTATTATCTTTAAACATTACATTAGCCAAGCTTAGACTTTTTACAGTCAACCACTTGGCAACTTTTTAATTATTTTCTGTTATTAAATTTTCTTCAGCTGTATTTTCTTCTGCTTTTGGTTCTTCAACACTTTCGACGATTTCATTATTTCCAGCATCTTCAGTATTTTCTTCAACTAATTCATTTGAAGTACCTTCTAATTCTCTAATTGATAGCTCTATTTTTTTATTCTCCAAATCTATGTTAATAATTTTAGCATTAACTTTTTGTCCAACTTTTAAAACTTCTTCTGGTCTTGTAATTCTCTTTTCACTTATTTGTGAAATATGAACTAATCCTTCTATTCCTTTGTCTATTTTAACAAATGCTCCGAAAGGCATTAAGTTAGCAACTTTTACAGTTACAATATCATTAACATTGTATTTTTCTGCAAATTTATCCCAAGGATTTGCTCCTTTTTTATCATATTCTAGTTTCAATCTTTTATTTTCTTTATCAAATTCTAGAACCTTTACTTTTATTTCTTGACCGACTTTTAAGATGTCTTCTGGTTTCTTATCTCTTTCCCATGTCATTCCTGAAATATGTAATAAGCCTTGAATAACACCGTCAATATCTACAAATGCTCCATATGAGCTTAAGCTTGTAACAGTTCCTTTATATAATTTTCCAACTTCTATATTATTCCAGAACTCTGATTCCTTTGTGTGCTTTTGCTCATCTAAAATAGCTTTTACTGAACCTATAATTTTTCTAGCTTGTTCGTTGTATTCGATTACTCTGAATGTAACTTCTTTTCCTTTATAATCTTCTAATTTAGCATCTCTTGGAACTGCTGATAATGATAATGGAATAAATATTCTAATTCCTTTATAATCAACTATTAATCCATTATCGTTTACTGATGTTACTTTTTCAGTAAATACATAATTATTCTTTACTTTACTTTCAAAATCTTGTTTTACAATTTTTGAATTTGCCTTTTTGTATGATAAAAGCACATTTCCTAGTCCATCATTTAGTTTTACTACATCTGCTGTGATTCTATCTCCTACTTTGAATGAATCTCTTGGATCATCATTCTCATTGAATGAGAACTCATTTCTAGGTATTATTCCATCTGCTTTATATCCCAAATCTACAAAGATTTCTCCTTGTGAATTGATGTTTATTATATTTCCCGTTACAGTTTGTCCTACTTTAATTTCTTTTAATGTCTGATTTAATAATTCTTCAAAACTCATATTATCCATACTAACTTTTTCCTTTCAGTACACCATATTTGTAGTATACTTTTTAATTTTTATCTCTTTCAAGGTCTTAATTTTATCTCTAATATTTAATGTCCTCTAATAGTTCATAATTATATATTATTTTTTTTCATTTGTCAACATAACAATATTGTCCATAATTTCCTTTGTTGCCTGTTCTTGACCTTCCTTTTCTTTGCCTTTAATTTTATATTTTGACATATCTAAAGGTTCACCGTAAGTGATTTTTACTTTGCTAAATGGTTTGAAGCTTCCTGATATTCCAACTGGCACTACTGGAACTCCAGCTCTTATAGCCATAAAAGCTGCTCCGTTTTTTATTTTTTTATTTTTTTCCATTCCTTTTCTAGTTCCTTCTGGAAAAATTCCTAGTATCTCACCATTTTTTAAAGCTTTTAGACTTCTTTTCATCGCTTCTATATCTTGTGTATTTCTTTTGATTGGAATTACATCTAATAAGTGCTCTAACCAT
>JAFUYJ010000019.1 GCA_017470645.1 Clostridia bacterium | reverse complement strand
TAATATAAAAACCCCTTAGCATAATTAAGGGGTTTTTATATTTTTTGTTACTTTATTTCTTAAATTGTAGTCAGATATTAAATGTTTTTAGTTTGGTACGCCTTTTGCTAGTCAACGTGATGTAGCTTTCACGTTTTAATCGATTAGCTTTGTTGAGCTCATTAGTGTATTGAGGCAAAGCTCTTTTTTCTGAAGCAATCAGTTCACCATATCGTGGAACACGCACTGTGGCTACTGTAGAATGAATTTTGGGTTTCTCAGATGTTTCCATACATATTCCTCCCAAATGTCTAGACGAATTATAGGCTAATGTCAACACTATATCCAGTAAATATTCTGATTTTTCTTGCAATAACAGCTTCTGCTCCCTGGCAAGAATAGCTTTCATCTGGATCAAAATGTCCGCTTGCTATTATTGAGATCTTTTTATTTGGAAGAATCTCTATTTTGTGAATATCGTCTGATGTCATAAAATCTCCCATGGTAGATAAAACAACTTCCTTTACATAGGCAGATAGTTCTTCTGCAGAAAGATTCAACTGAAAAGCTTTTTCAACATCTTCAGCTTCAAACAGAAGTTGAAGTATTTTTACGATTGTTTCAAAATCTCTCAGTAATTCACGGTTGTTTTCCATTTTGGAACTTAAAATCTTAACCGCATCTTGTAGAGTGATTTTTTTCATAAGTTATAAACCTCCTAAAATTATTTAGGCTACAAGTAAGCTGACCTCTTACTTGCTTTTGGTTTAGTTAGTACCTGACCATAAAATTATTTATTAATTTTGTACTAACACGTATGATTTATATAAACAAAGGATTTCCTTTGTAATTTATGGCGATATTATAGCATAAAAAAATTGTGAAATCAAGTTATACGTCTTTTCTGTAAAAAAGGTTTCTTGAAATATTACAAAGTTTGAAAAAGAAGCGGAAAGAAAATGTGTCATATTACTTTCATTTTTAGATTTTCTTTTATATTATATATATAATATTATTATAACAAATAAGAGTTTTCGGTTCAGTTCGAAAACTCTTATAAATATTTGATTTCACCATCTTATATAAAATCCTTCGGCATAGCGATGATATGTAACCAAAAATTTGTCTTCTTTCTCCAATTTTTCCTTTAGAACAGGAGAAAGTTCACGCACAAAAATATAATTATCTTCGTTATGTGCAGCCCATCTAACTTTCCTGTAAATGTTCAATAGCCTAATTTCGTTAAAAATCTTGTCATGAACTTTTGCTAGAAAAATTATTGGCTTGGTTTTCTCAAAAGATATTTTTTGTCTCGCCTTATCGGTTAATTTCTTAGCCTTAGTTGCATCAATTCTCATACTAACCTCCTATTAGAATTTACCTTCCACTAACATATGTTCAAATTGCTTTTTTACTGCTGCATTATTTGCTTCTGTCTGAATTGATATTAGGCTTTCAAGAGCATATGCTGCTTTTGATGATATCTGTCCTTTAGGCGGTCCAATAATTTTTATTGTACTGCTGGATTGCAGAAGTTCTTTAGGTATAAACCGTTTTATATTAGAGTATTTCATATAGATACCTCCTAAGCATCAACAACAACCATGAGTTTTAGTCCAAACTTTTGCTTCAGCATCATTCTCACGTTGCTTTTTGCATTTTTTAGCTAGTTTTCTGTTTGCTTTGGCTATCTTTTCAGGATCAGCAGGAATAACTTTTGCGCCTTTTATTAGAACTCCTGGACATAACTCCCGCATTTTTCCATTAGGTAAGTGGATATATCTTTTGGGGCGTATAATTTTCATTAATGTTTCCTCCTAATTTAAGGTTGAAAGCAATGTAATCTGACCTTCTTACTTGCTTATGGCTTTGTTAGTGCTGAACGCGAATATATGCAAATTCTGCATTATTCCACTAACTCTTATTATATATAAACAGGCAATTTGCCTGGAATTTATGCGACTATAGTATCATAATTTAGCTAAAATGTCAATTATTGCTCTATCTCAGCATATTGTTCTATCATATATTTATATAACCCATGTTTTTGATAGAAACTTTGCGCTTCTTTATCATCCTCTAACACATCAATTTTTAAATACCTTATTCCTTTTTCCAATCATTCTCTATATTAGATTTATAATTATTATATCCTTGTTCAGTTAATGCCCAATTCATATTAAACATATATTCTTTAGTAGAGTTATCTTTTTCATATTCCATTAATTCTTGACTTAATTGTTGAATTTTTTCTATATCTTCCGCTTCTGCTAGTCTTATCAAATACTCATTCATAGTTAATCCTCCTAATAATTTAAAGTATTCTTTTATCAATAAACTCTAAAGCATGTTTTCTTATCGCTTCCATCTTTTGTCTTGTATCTGTATTCTTATAATCTAGCCTATCTACTATAATGTTTATATAATTCATTTCTTTTATATATTCTAAACCGAATTTATAGTTGTAATCAAATATAAAGGCTATATAAGAAACCCAAAAGTCCATATGTGTTTTTCTATCTTCTCTAACTATTATTTTACTATTCATAAAATCATTGAAGATATTCTCTGAAATTATATCGTTTTCTAAGATGTATTTATTCGAGTTATCAATTATATTTTCAAAATCTTCTTCAGCTTTAACTCTAAAGTTATCTGTTTTATCTGCGTCTCTGATTATCTTTGCATGTAACAGTTCTCTTTCAGTTAAACCATCTTCTATATATAATCTATTATGATTTAGAATTGCTTTTGAGATAATGTTATCGTATTTTGTATCTTCTATAAAGTTTCTTATAAGATTATCTTTAAATAAGATATCATTTCCTAATATAGCATGATCCATATTTTTGTTATCTATGAAACTATCACTTTGTCTTATTTGTTCAAATCTTCCTATATCATGTAATAGGGCTATTAATTTGGCTAATTCTATATCTTCATTATTTAAATTAAGTTTATTAGCAATGTATTTACTTGCTTTTACTACACCATATGTATGTCTTATCTTTAAATCTATTTTTCCGTATTGAGAGTCAAAGTTTTCTAAGTATTTCTTAAAAGTATTCATTGCATGTTTAAAGTCAATCATATTTAACCTCCATATAAATATATTTTTGTTACATTATAGCATAGTTTTATCATTTATCTCGTATAAAATATCAAAAAATTATACATTTTCAATACAAATTTATAAAAAAACAAGGATGTATCACATCCTTGTTTTTCGCTCGATTCCTATGATTAATCAAAGTCATCTAAGTTACCATAATCAATACAAAATTCAGAATCATCATAATCCTTTATTTCACGAACAAATATGAAATTACCTAATGCGTTTCTGTATACCGAATACTTATTAAGTTTGTACATTGTTGCAGCTTCGTATTCGTCTGAATACCGATAGTAGTCTCCATAGCCGTCTAATTCGTATGTGTCATGGCTAAGATGTTTTAATACATATTCGTCCCCAACATTGAGCTCTTTTAAATGTAACTCGAAATATGTTGTTCGTACTGGACGTACCTTCCTAACCAAATCAACATACATAAAGCGTCTTTTTGTGTGTTTAAATCCAATTCTAAAAGAAATGTTAAGTATTTGCATGAGTGGTTCTATCGGTGCTATACATGATTTTGGATAAAGCATGGTATACAGAGATTCGTCTCCCTCCATATAATCCATTGATCCACAACCACTTATGCTTTCCTCCATATAGCTGTATGTATAGCCAATAGAAACTTTTACCATTCCGGGGGTAGATTCTTCATCAAACCTTACCCTTGCAGTTGAGTCAAAGCTGTTTCCTGCATTAGTAGCTTTATCGAACATTTCCAGTGCTATATCATAGTAAGAATCTAAAATATCTTCTATGTCCGATATTAAGCTTTTAGCATTCGACCATAACAGAATTTCCTGTTTACGCTGAGCTTGCCTTTTCCGATCTTCTTGCTCTTTCCAATATTGATTAATATTCATAATCAACACTCCTTTCGAAAAGTATTATATGAACCTATGTTAGCGATTAATCACAAAATTATTTGATTGATTTCTCACTAACGCCTACTATATAACCCAACATATTTGATTATAAATCAATTATGTTAGAGAAAACGGATTACGAAATATATATCACAATTTTGTTATTATGTCAAGTACGCACGGGAATTTCTCGTTTATTTAGTCACTCTATTAATCGTCTAAAGCCTCTTCAATCCGCTTCTTTATTGTATTATTATCTTGTATAATTCTAATAATTCGTATTCCTACATAGATGATATGGTTTTACTATATCCTTTACTTTCTTTGAATACATAAAAAGGTAATCATTTATATCTATTGATTTATCATTAGGTAATTTGTTAGCTATATAGTTTGTTACTACTAATTGACTTGCTCTAATCTCTACTTCATATTCTGAAGATATTTCTATTGGTTCTTTGTTATCAATAATATATGATAATTCATCATTATTCACCTTTTATTCCTCATTAACATCAATTAACGAAAACATTTCCTTGTTGTTGTTTAGCTCGACAATATTCATAACTACACCTTCACCAACAACGATTCCTCCTAAATCTAGTAATGCTTGTTTTATTGCGTCTATTGTATTTCCGGTTGCATATATATCATCAATTATGTAAAATCTACTTCTACTGTAATCTTCATTAACTAATTTAGGTAATTCCAATATGTCTTTTCCATATTCTTTTTCATATTCAAATTGCTTTTCAACAGTTGTTGGGGATAATTTTCCTTTTTTTCTTACAGGAATACACCCTATGTTTAATTTATTTGCTATTGCTGCTCCTAATAAAAAGCCTCTTGCTTCGGGTACAACTAAATAATCTATGTCTTTGTCTTTTATTTCCTGTACAAACTTTTCTATTATTTCATTTAATACATCTTTTTGTAGAAATAGAGGCATAATGTCTATAAACTCCACTCCTTTTATAGGGTAGTCTTTTTCTGTTCTGATATTTAATTCTTTTTTTAGCTCGTTTTTTAGTATTTTCATTTTTATTTTCTCCTTATGGGTAGTTTATTTATTATGTGGTACCATACCAACTATTCTACCTGCAAAATCTCCAAAATTTTGAGTTTGAATTATTACTTTACCAGGTCCTACTAATTTTGTTAAGAATAATCCTTCTCCTCCAAGGAAAATGTTTCCTAATCCTTTAACTGTTTCTATTTCATAAGATACACTGCTTTCAAAACCTACTACATTCCCTGTATCTACTTTTAAAACTTCTCCTGGTTGAAGTTCTCTTACGATTGCATCTCCGTCAACTTCTAAGAATAGCATTCCATTTCCAGCTGCGTGTTGTAAGATAAATCCTTCTCCTCCAAAAAGTCCTGCTGAAAATCTTTTTGTTAGTTTTACTGATAGTTCTACATTTGGTTGAGCTGCTAAAAAAGCTCCTTTTTGAATTATAAATCCCTGTGGGATTTCAGCTAGGTTAAGTGGAATTACTTCACCAGGAACAGTTGTAGCAAATGCAACTTTACTATTATCTCTTTCTGCTGTATATGTAGACATGAACATAGATTCACCTGCAAACATTCTTCCAAGGCTTTTCATAACGCCTCCTCTGGCATTTGTAGTCATCTTAATGCCTTCTGTTTGCCATGCCATTCCTCCTCTTTGAGTGTACATTGATTCTCCGCTGTTTAGTGTTACCTCTACTGTTGGTACTGTTTTTCCTATAATTTCATAATTCATAAAATTTTTCCCCTTTCTTTGGTTTTATATCCATATTATATAGTATTGATACTTTTATTACAATAAGTAAAAAATAAAAGGTAATAACTTATTTTTTAGCTATTACCTTTATATATTATTGTCATTTCCATATATCATTAATGTGTCCGGTAAGAGCCATAATGAAAGCTTCTCTTGTAAGCTCAATTCTATCTAATACATTGTGAGTTAGGAAGCTAATTCCTCCTATGCTACTTCTTAAATCATTTTTCTCGAATATTCTATCCATAACTTGCCCTAAGTCAGTTTTTATTATTTCTTCAACATATTTATCTGGAACAGGAAATGCTGGGCTTGTTCCACATGTTTCATAGCCGGATTTATCTTTTATAACTGCAACATTAATAATCATCCATTTTCCTAGTAGGTTAGTTATGCCTGATTCTATACCTAAATAGTATTCCGCTTCTATATTATTTTCTTTTGCATATTTAATTAGATTGTCTACTCTGTTTTTTGCACCTTGATATATGTCTAAGTCTACTGGTTCATCGCTAACATCTGATGAAACAGGGATTCCAGTTATTTCTATATCGTTAAAGTAGCTTTCAAATGCTTCTTTGGCTCCTTGTATTTTACCGGGATTTTTTGTACCAATTAGTATTTTCATTTGGTTACCTCCTGTATTT
>JAFUYJ010000018.1 GCA_017470645.1 Clostridia bacterium | reverse complement strand
GGGACGGGGAACTTTTGGGGACACTGACAAAAAGTTTCAATGCATGAAACTTTTTGTCAGTGTCCCCAAAAGTTCCCCGTCCCCAAAAGTTCCATCAAAAAAATCTCGTCAATATCTTGTAATTTTCACAAATATAATATAAAATACTGTAAGCAAATTGTAATATTAAAAACAATAATAAAAAAATTACAAAAAATATATCACAAAATGTAAAAAACTTTTTTTAATCAGCATATCAAAACTGACAAAAAATTTGATTTTATATGTGTAGAATATGTGAAGAAAAAAAGTATAGAGGTGGTAAGGATGTTTCAAAATATAGAAAAAGGTTTTAATAAAGAGGAAGGCCTAAAAAAAGATGTTAGATTACTTAAAGTTGAGGAACTTAAAGAATTGTGTAAGAAATTTTTTACTAAGCAAAACATTTTATTGTATATAGTTACTTTAATGGTTTCAATGGTGAGTTTTGGTGGCAGCAGTGCTTTAGGGCTAGCTCCTTTTGCTTTAGCAATTGTAGCGGCAACACTTAGTAATTCAATTCCTATAGGAGTTGTATATGTTCTTTCATGCATAGGAACTTACGTTGGTTTCGGCGGAAGTGGATTGCTTAATTATATAATTACTTCTGTTGTATTTTTTGGAAGCTTATTTGTATTAAGAACAAGAATACAGGATGATTGCAATGAACGCAGAAAAGTTGGTAAGAACTTAATTATTGCTACTTTAATTGTTCAAATTGTTCCAATTGCATTTGGTACATTTTATTTATATGATTTGTTAATTGGAATTATGCAGGCAATTGTAGTATTTATTTTTTATAAAATTTTTACAAATTCAATTACTGTTATAAGAGAATTCAATTATAAAAAGGTATTTTCAATAGAGGAATTGATGGGTGCTGCAATGCTTCTTGCAATAGCGCTTTCAGCGTTAACTCCTGTTCATTTATTTGGATTTTCTGTAAAAAATATATTATGCATTTTAATGGTTCTAGTTTTAGGCTGGAAAAATGGAATGTTGGTGGGTGCAACAGGTGGAATAACAACAGGTGTTGTACTTGGAATAATAGATAATGGTGATCCAATTATGATTGCTGCATTTGCTATCTGTGGATTGTTAGCGGGGTTATTTAGTAGATTTGGAAAACCAGGTGTAATAATAGGTTTCGTACTTGGTAATACTTTACTTACATATGTTGCAAATGGGACTGTGGTTCCAGTTATACTTTTCCAAGAAATTTTAATAGCATCACTAGGGCTTCTATTAATTCCTAAAAAAGTGGAATTTGCTATAGAAGATATGTTCAATAACTCAATGCTATTACCTGAAACAACAGGAAGAGCACTTGAGGGTAGCAAGGAAACAATTAGAAAATTAACAAATATTTCAGAAACAATCTCAGAGTTGGCACAAAGCTATACACAAACAGCTGCAACGGTTTTAGATGATGAAATGACCAGAATTGAGAAAGAGAACGAAGAGATATTTGTTAAAGAATTAAGAAATAATATCGAAGATTTAGATGAAAACATGTTATATGAAGAATTATATTACTCTGATGAAATTGTATCAGATATCTTCAAATCGTTGTTAATCAACACTCATATTACTAAAAAACAATTATTAGAGATCTTCTCAAATCATAATAATTACATTGTTGGTTACGACAAAGAAAATGATTCAGAAGACAATGCTAACATTGAAAAAGACATTTCTGAAATGATTAAGAAAATTAATTATTCATACAAAACAAGCAAAATGAATTTTGTATACAAAAAGAAGATAGAAGAAAACAATAAAAATGTGTCTGCACAACTACAAGGAGTTTCAGATATTATAGCTGAAGTTGCTGATGAACTTGAAGATGCTCAAAATAATGAAGTTCAAGAATTCAAAAAAGAAAAAGAGCAAATACTTCAGTTGCTAAAGCAAAAACAAATTACAATCGATGAAATATATATTAAAAGGGAAGAAACAGGTAGATATAAAGTAACTGTTTATCAAAAAACATGTGAAGAAGCTGATGGTAGCGTATGCACATATAAAACTATTGGACAGGTTGTTTCAAGAGTTCTAAAAGAAAATTTGACTTTAGTTGAACAGGTATGTGGATTACGTAAAAAAGAGGATATATGTAAATTTGCATATATGTCAAAGGATAAGCATAATTTACAGATTGGAATTGCAAAATCAACTAAAGAAGGATCTCCTGTTTCAGGAGATACAAGCACTCAAATAAGATTGGAAGATGGAAAGTATTTAATAGCGCTAAGCGATGGAATGGGGTCTGGACCTGAAGCAAGAAAGAGCAGTAAAATAGCAATAAAAATGCTTGAAAGATTACTTACATCAGGATTTAAAAAAGATACTTCAATAAAATTAATTAATTCAACTTTAGCTTCAACAATGAAAGAAGAAGATATGTATGCTACTTTAGATATTGCAATTCTTGACTTGTATGCTGAAAATATGGAATTTATGAAAAATGGTGCTTGTCCAACATTCGTAAAAAGAAATAAAGAGGTACAGCTATTAAAATCAATTTCAATGCCAACTGGAATATTGGATAATATAGATTTAATTTTATATGATAAGGACATTCAAAAAGGTGACATCATTGTTATGTGCTCAGATGGAATAATTGAATCTAATTCAGAGTATCAAAATAAAGAACTTTGGGTAAAATATTTATTAGAAGAAATTACTACGGATGATGTACAAAAAATTGCTGATATTATTATTTCTGAGGCAATTGATAATGACTTTGGAAAAGAGAAAGATGATATGACTGTAATAGTTGCTAAGGTTTGTTAATTGGTGGAACTATAGGGAAGGAACTTTTGGGGACGAACTTTTGGGGACACTGACAAAAAGTTTCAGTGCATGAAACTTTTTGTCAGTGTCCCCAAAAGTTCGTCCCTAAAAAGTTCCTTCTCAATTTTAAAAAAACAGTTTACAACAAAAATTAACTTATGTTATAATTTAAAAAGAATAAAATGAGGTGAGTTTTAAATGAATCAAATTTTGGTTACGGATGTTGAAAATAACTCTCAAACAAGAGATATGAAGCCAGTTATAAGATTTTTTTGCGTAGTTGGAATAATATTCTCTCTAGTTTTAATAGGTGAGGGTGGTTTTAATTTATATAAAAAATTCAATAGCAGCAACGATGTAAGCAACGCTTCTATAGTGAAAATGCAAAAAAATGGAAGTAATTTGAACTTATTAATCAATGGAGAAAATGGAATTAACAAGGTTATTTATTCTTGGAATGATGGAGAGCAAAAAGCAGTAAGTATAAATGGTAGAAAAGATGCAAACGTTGAAATTCCAATTCCAAAAGGAGAAAATAAACTTTTAACATCAATTTTATATACTGACGGAAAAACAACAAAGTATGAAGGACAAACTGTTTCAGCAACAGCAAGGGATACAATAAAACCAGCACTTTCAATTGAGAATACAAATGGTAAATTAACAGTAACTGCCAAAGATGAAACAGAATTAGATTATTTCTCTTATCAATGGGAAGGTTCAGATGAAGTTCTTGTATATCCAACAGAGGAAAACAAAACAATGATAGAGCAAGAGCTAGAAGTTAAACAAGGTAGCACAAAACTAACTTTAACGGCTGTTGATAAAGCAGGAAACAAAGAAACATCAAGCAAGAAGATAATAGGTTCAAATGGACCAACTATAAAAGCATCGATTTCAGAAGGAAATTTTGTTGTTAAAGTTTCAGATGAATTTGGAATAACAAAAATTGAATATACACACAATCAAGAAGAACATACAGTTGAAGGAATTCCTCAAAATGCAAAAGAGTATGAATTCAAAGTTCCACTAAAAGAAGGTGACAACTATTTAAAAATAAATGCTTACGAAAACGGAATAATGACAGAATACAAATGTAAAAAGACAAAATAAAAGTTAGGTGATTACAAATGATTCAATATATATATATTGTTGACGAAGAAATTGATTTATACAACAAACTAAATGAATTATTTAAAGAACAGGATAATTATATTTTTAAGCATGTTAAAGAAAATGAATTGGATATTGTTTTAAAAAATATTCCTTCATTAATAATAATAAATGAAGATTCACTGCATGGTGAAACTACTGATATCTGTAATAAAATAAGAGAAAATGATGATAACCGCATAACACCCGTTATTGTGGTTTCTTCAAATATTGACCATAATCATAGGGTGGAAATTCTACAGTCATCAGTCGAACATTTTATAAAAAAGCCTATTGATGAAGAATATTTATATTACACAATTGTAAATATAATTCGTTTGCTGGATATAAATAGAACAGTTAGCCCATTAACAGGGCTTCCTGGAAATGTTCAAATACAGGCTGAAATGAAAAAAAGGCTTATGAACAACGAGTATTTTGTAATGCTTTACTTAGATTTGGATAACTTTAAGGCATATAATGATGTGTATGGTTTTGTACAAGGTGATGAAATCATTAAATTTACTGCGAGAACAATTGTTAAAAATGTTCACGACATAGACCAGGAAAAGGGTTTCATAGGTCATATAGGTGGAGATGACTTTATTGCAATAATATCAAATGATAAATATGAAGAACTTTGCCAAAATATTATATTGGATTTTGACTACAATGTGTTGGATTTTTATACACAAGAGCATATTAAAAAAGGTTATATAGAAATTGAAAATAGAAAAGGTGTTATGGAGCAGTTTCCACTAACGTCAATTTCAATAGGAGTTGTTAAGGTTGATGATACGTTCCATAATATATTAGAAATTGGAGAAGTTGGAGCACAAGTTAAACATCTGTCAAAAAGCGTACCAGGAAGTACGTATGTTGTAAATAAGAGAAAAAAGTTCAAATAAATATAGGCTTGAAAAGATCAATGCAAGTAATATAGATTTCAATCAGGATAGAGATAAAAATACAGAGAATAAGTAGAAGTAAAAACAAAAGTTAACAAAATGTGAAAAACGAAGGAGGAAAAAATGGAAGATCAAGAATTAATAATTGTCAAAGAGAGTTTCCTAACAAAAATTGCAAAAGCATTTAAAAAAATTTTCTCTAGAGGAAAAAACGATGAGTTACTTCTAAATGAAGCAAAGGAGAAAAAACAAGCACAAACCGAAGTGGAATTAATAAACGACACAGAATATGTACAGCTTGAAATATTGGACGCCCGTAGGGCTTTCAGAAAATATGTAATAAACAATAACAAAAATATTGCAAAAGAAATCTTTGATTATGTGCAAGGCAAGTTGCAAGAAAACGAAGTAGAAATTAGGCAATTGATTGACATTAACAATGATGAGATTACATATGAAGATATAGTTAAATTCCTAAAAGAAGAAGAAAAAAATATTGGAAAGTTTAAATTTAAAAATGAGAAAACAGGCAGATACTGTGTACCCGTAGGCGTTATAGGAATTGAATGTGCTGATGCAAAAGATGCAATTCAAAATATATTCAAATCAATTTCAACTAGAAATGCTATTATGATTTTACATGATAATTATAGTAAATATAGCACGGAAGCTTTGGTACTTTTAATTGTAAAAGAGTGTTTGAAGAATTTTTATATTGATGATAATATAATTCAGATGTTTGAAAAAGAGGAAATAGACTTAACTAAATTAGATAGAGTAATACCTAAAAGTGATGAAAATCTAGCTATTTCAAATATTAGCACAGAATTACAAAAAATTTCTTCTAATGATATAGCAAACCAAAATACTATATATATTTATCAAGAAGATGAGACATTTGCAAATGATGTGCAAGAGGAAATTCAAAGATTACAAAATAATGATATTTATAAATCATACAATATTAAACCAATTAAAGGTGAGTTTGGAAATGTCGTAAACTATTTACAAACAAATAACAACGCATCAGCTGTTTGTATGTATACTAATAATACACAAAAAGCTTATAAATTTATAAACTGGACAAATTCTCCTAATGTGTTTGTAAATACAGGAGTTAAGAGTTGCAAGGAAATTGGTAATGATGCTGGGGGATATTTTAGTTCGAAGTATGTTTTACATGAAGATGTCTTTTAGGGCATCTTTTTTTATAAACTTTTGGGGACACTGACAAAAGTTTCATGTTTTTGGAACTTTTTATCAGTGTCCCCAAAAGTTTTATAAAATTAACATAAAATTGACTTTTTGCCTAAAATATGGTAAAATATAATTGTAAGAGTCCTTTATGTGAGGACCAAACATTATATTCATTTTCAAGGAGGAATCACTATGAAAAAAATTACATTATTAGTCATTACTGTAGTAATCCTTGCACTTGCAGCAACTGCTTATGGTGCGACCCGGCATGGAAACGGCGAAGACGATTTTACCGATGAGGAAGAGTACCTCTACGCTGATATCTATGGTTACCAGCAGGTAACTCCGGACGATCAGATTGTTGAGGGCAATGCAACTGCTCTTGAAACAATCAAAACATTCTTAAACGTGCAGAATATCAATGTCGGAAATGACTATGCTATTTCCTGCAACATGGAAAGTCATCCTGTATATGATCCTGCTACTAAAGCTAAAGAAAGATTTATGCTTTATACTGTAGAGGATTACGACAGTGACTTAAATTTCCTTTATCTGTTTAAGGATGATACTGCTATCGTTGAATCTTCCAATGTTGATGAAGAGTTTATTCTTTCTGAAAGAACAATAAACTCCAATAACTCAGCATATCGGAATGAGGAAAACAGCAACCAGGGAGCCTTTGCTTGGACACATGCAAACTCGTCGTATGCACTTATGAGTGCTGATGCGGGATTCCGGTGCACAAGCATTTGGGGATACGATTCCTCAACAGAAACAGTTACACTTGTTTGGTGTGATTGCTTCAACTGCCCTATATGGAAGAGCTATCTCTAAGGGCAAAAATCTCAGTGAGTAAAATCACTGAGATTTTTTTGTGCGACAATCCTTACGGATATAAGGAAAACGTAGAAAATATGAAATAATTGTATTAATAAGTAACCAAAATGTAAACTAAATGTAAAATTTTAGAAGTTTCTTTTTTCCGTAGTACATGCAGGAATAAGCAATAAAAGTACATATTGATTTTTAGAAATTTACGATTAGAATTAAATTAGTAATAAAAATTTCGGAGGTAGGAAAATGAAAAAAATATTTCTAAAAACATTAACTGCTTTTTTTGCAATTGTATTGTTAGTACAACCTTTATTGCAGATTAAAAAAAATACTAATGTTGTCTATGCAGCAAGTGAAGGATGGTATTCTTCAGAATCTGCTGTACAGAATTCTTTAGGAAAAGATGAATATTATGAGATAACAAAATGGGAGTATAGGTATTTTGTAACATATAAAGTGCATTGTAATGTAAGTAATGTTCCAGATTGTATTTACAAATTTTTAAAAGCAGGTCAATCAATTTCCACACCTGCCGTTGGAGGAAGTGCAAGCATAACAAATAATGGTAGCGATTTTGTCGATTATAAAAAACATTATACAGGTGGAGTATATTATCACAAAGAAAACTATTATAATGTAAGGTTTGATGCAGTAAAAACTTATGATACTGGATGGGCTAAAAATCCTGTTATACCAGATGTTTATGTTGTTGGAAATTTTGGAAGCTATGGAAATTACGTAAAAGTTAATTCAAAAATGTATGTAGATAGTAAAACTAGAAGTACACGTTGTTATGCAAAAATATATAAAAAACAAGGTTCAGGAAACAACTCAGGAAATAACTCAGGAAATTACTCAGGAGGAAACTCAGGAAATTACTCAGGAGGAAACTCAGGAAATTACTCAGGAGGAAACTCAGAAAATTATTCAGGAGGAAACTCAGGTAATTATTCAGGAGGAACATCAACTCCTATGTATTCATCAGCAGATATTGCAGAGGAAAAAGTAAATTTATCAGATGATCAAAAGAGATTATATATTAGAAGATTATACAAGATGGTATTGAATAAAGAACCAGGTATTGACTATATTGAGGATCAATTAAAGAGAAAGAATTTACAACAATTCTCATATGGAGTTATCTTAGGGGAAGAATCAAAGAAAATTAATAATATTGAAAATATAGACAACACAACATATGTAAAGAGTACTTATTATAATATCATGGGTAAAGAAATTAGTTCAAGTAATCTTAATACATATGTAAATATGTTAAACAATGGATATACAAGGGTAAATCTAATAAGACTATTAATTAATTCAGATGATTTTGAAAAAATTTGGGGTAGCAAAACAGTAAAAACACTTAAATTTAGTGATGCAGATTTATGCTGGGGTGTTTGGGAATGGATAAAAAATCCAGCAAATCATAATAAATATAACTACGATATAGTAAAGAAAGACAGAAATACATTAATAATGTTCCAAGATGAAGTGAACAAAATTAAACAGGTTAAAATTAACAATAAAGGATTAGTAGATGATTTAACAGGAATATCTGCATTTACAAACCTAGAACATTTATCTGTACCAAATAATAAAATTTCTAATTTCAATGAATTAACAAAATTATCAAAATTAAGAATTCTTGATATTAGCGGTAATGGAAATCTACATGGTAAATTAGATCCTATATGGAAATTAACAAATCTTACTGAATTAAGAATAAATAATGCAAGCTTGGTAGATAGTGATATTAATGCAAATATAAATAAGTTAACTAAATTAAATTATTTATATTTAAACAATAATAGTATTACTGATTTAACAAGTATATCTCAGATGAGTAGTCTAAAGAAAATTTTTATGAGTGGAAATAAAGTTACTAATTTAGGAAATATTGATAGTTTAAAATTAGATGATTTAAGTTTATCAGATACAAAATTAAATTGTATTACAACTTTAAACACAGAAACTCAAAATGAAGAAGTATATGTTCCATTCCTTGCAAAAGTACAAGATTCAAAAAGCTATCTATATTCTAAAGGTGGTTTAGAATGTACAAACTGTAAAGTTGAAAATGGAAAAGTAATTATGGATTTCAATGCATCAACAGCTCAAGTAAAAGTAAAAGAGGGACATGCAACTAGATCTGTAATAACAATTTCTAAAAATACACAAAAAATTGTTTTAAATGATAAAGCGTTGGTAGACAGATTAACAAGAGTAGCAAGTCCATTTGTACTTGCTACAGAAGAAAAAGATGGAAAATACACATTAACTGTTTTAAGTTCAAGACTATATCAATTACAAAATTTAAATTTAACTCCAAAAGCTGATGAAGCTAAAATAAAAGATATAACAGGGCTAGAGAATTTTACAAACTTAAAGTACTTAAATTTATCTGGAAATGAAGTACAAAACTTAGAAAAATTAAAAGATGTTAAGAGTCTAGAAACATTGATAGTAAGAAATTGTGGATTAACTAACTTAAATGGTGTTAAAGATATGACTAATTTGATACAAATAGACGCTGCAGAAAACTCAATTACAAATGTTGAACCATTGTCAAATTTAACAGAACTAAATAGTGTTATATTATCAAGTAATAATATAGGAAATAATTTAGAACCATTAAACAAATTAAGTAAGTTATCAATATTATCAATTGATAATAATAATATTAGTGATTTAAGTAGCTTAAGTAATTTGAAATTAGATTCATTATATGCTTCATATAATTCTATAAGTTCATTGCATGGAATTAATACAGATAACGTGGAAACTCTTCGAATTAAGAATAATAATATTGATTTAACAGTAGGAGGAGACCAAGCTGAAATTCCAGATGTTTTAGCAAAAGCAATAGAAGAAAGTGGAGTAGAAAACAATTTAGAATTAACAAACTGTACAATTAGTAATAATAAAATCAAATTAAACGATGGATCAAGCAAAGCACAAGTTAAAATTAAAAAAGGAAGCTGTAGTGATACAGTAATTAATGTAAGTTCAACTCAATCTCAATTAACTACAAAAGTAGTGTATGGACAAACAATAAACAATGTAAGTAAATATTATACAAAAGATACTTTAACAGATGCAGATATTGAAGAGTTAGGTATCAACAAAAATGAAATTACAAAATTAAATAGCAATGATACTGTAGAATTCGATGGAGCTGTTGGACAGGTATTTGTATTGGCAAACAGAAAAATTTCTACAAATTCAACACAAGGTAACATTAGAGGAACTATTGGAGGAAAAACAGGAAGAGTTCTAACATTAAACTTCTTGTATAATGTAGAAGATTATAATGTAAGGGTTTGCGATGAATTTGGAAACAGTGCAATTGCAAAACTAACTTTCTCAGGATTACATTATAATACTGGTTTAGCTAGTTCAACTCAAGAAGTAAAAAACGATATTAAAGTTAAATATAGTGAATCAATTCCGACAAAAAATGATGTAACAGCTACAATTACAATAAAAGAAGACACATTACATCTATTTGATGTTGATCAAGAAAGAGGATGGAAGTTAAGTAGTGATGGTAAGTCAATTTACAAAACGTTTACACAAAACACAACAGAAGCAGAAACAGTTAGAATTATGACAGAAACAGAATACGGGCATACTACACATGGCCCAGTTAATACAACTATAGAAGTATTGAACATTGATAAAACTGCACCAACAAGTACTATTGAATATAACAATGTTGAAAACTCAAAGAGTTCTGTAAGAGCAACAATATGGTCTGATGAAGAAATAGAATTAGTAAATGAATCTAATAGATTTATATCAAAGGTTTCAAGAGAAGATCAAAATAATAAAACACAATATGGAATACTATTGTATTATAACGATAATGCTGATGAAGATATAAGAATAAAAGACTTAGCAGGAAATGAATCTACTGCACATGTTACTATAAATAACATTGATAAAAGTGTTGATGGTTTAAATGCTCAAAGTTCAAATGCAGCAGCAACTAATCAACCTGTAACTGTAACATTAAACGCAAACGAAGCAATCAAGAATGTAACTGCAGGAAGTAATCAAGCAAGTAATTCAAATTCTGTATTTGCAAGTTTAAGAAAAACATTTAGATTAAACGAACCAACAATTGTTGCTGCAGCAAGCTTAAAAGCTGTTCCAGTAATGGAAGGAAATAGCAATTTAAATGAAATAGCTTATGTAAGTGATGTGAATTTAGGATTAGTAACAAGAGTGGCTGAAAACGAAGAAAATGAATCAAATAGTTTATCAGTAGAGTTGCCAGAAGGATTTTATGGCGCAATAGAAGCAGAAGATAATGCTGGAAACAGTGATTTGGCTTTATATAATACAAACAATATTGATACTATGGCACCACTAGTAAATAGAGAAACTGATAAAACTAATTCTGATGGTAGCGTGTTAGTAACATTAGTTGCAAATGAACAACTTCAAAACACGGAAGCTTTAGCTGGATGGACTCTAGGTAACGACAAAAAGACTTTAACAAGAGTATTTAATAAAAATCAAAGTGAAACATTAACTGTAAAAGATTTAGCTGGAAATGAATCTACAATTAATATAGATGTAAAAGGTATAGAAAAAATACCATATACAGTTGAAGTAACACCAATAGAAAATACAGATAGATATTTAGTAACAATTTCTACAGATTCAGAACTTCAAGAAGTTGAAGGATGGAATCTATCTGAAGATAAGAAGTCTTTATCAAGAGAAATGTGTGATGGAGAAGAAGAAATCGTACTAATAGAAGATTACTATGGCAATGGATCTGAAGTATATATATATTTAGGTAGTGCAGAAGACAATAATTCAGAAGATGGAACAGAAGAAAATAACGAACAAGCTGATCAACAAAACCAAGAAGACAATACACAAAGCGATAAAACATTACCACAAACAGGTTCATATGCGATGTTTACAGGTGGATTAATTATTATATTGACAGCATTAACATTTGTTACATTAAGAAATTATAAAAAGAACATTGAAAATTAATGATAATTTTGGTTGGAACTTTTGGGGACACTGACAAAAAGTTCCAAGTAGCTGGAACTTATTGTCAGTGTCCCCAAAAGTTCCAACCAAAATTTAAAAAAATTCAAAAAAACTATTGCATTTTAAAAAATGTTATATTACAATCAAACTGAAAAGTGGAGGAAAGTGGTACAAAGTGGTTTGAAAAGTAAGTGAGGTGTCATAAAATGCTTATTGGTGAATATGAACATTCTCTGGATGTTAAAGGTAGATTAATAATGCCAGCAAAATTAAGAGAAAGTATTGGCGAAAATTTCATAATTACTAAAGGCTTAGACGGCTGTTTATTTGGGTTCTCTAAAATTGAATGGGAACGCTTTGAAGAAAAGTTAAAATCATTACCACTAACCAACAAAAACGCGAGAGATTTCGTAAGGTTTTTCCTATCAGGAGCAGTAGAGTGCGAAATAGATAAACAAGGAAGATTTTTAATTGCAAGTAACCTAAGAGAGTATGCATCAATGGAGAAAGAAGTAGTAATAATTGGTGTAGGAACACGTATCGAATTCTGGAGCAAAGATAAGTGGTTAAAATACAATAGTGATGAAAATATGTCTGCAAATGAAATTGCAGAGAACATGACTATGCTTGGTATATAACTTG
>JAFUYJ010000017.1 GCA_017470645.1 Clostridia bacterium | reverse complement strand
TCAAAAAAATATTTAGTTATTTTTTTAATATTATTTATTTCATTTATAATTATCATAAGTGAAGCTTTAAAGAAGACAATGAAAAAATCAATAGTTGATGCAACAACATTGAAAATGAGTGAACATATAAAATCAGTTGATAGACAGAAAAACCAAATTGAAACAATTTTACAATACGTGACTGATGGTATTATAGCGTTTGATTTAGAAGGACAAGTAACTCATATAAATATAGCAGCTAAAAGGCTTTTAAATTTATCTGATAATGATAAAAATTTTGAAAGTATTTTTTCAAAATTTGGTGTTGATATAAATCTAGAAAAAATAATATATTTGGAAGATTGGACTTCTTCAGATAAAAAAGTTGATATTGATGGTAAATATATTAATTTATTATTTGTGCCATATAAAGATAACAATCAAAGACATGCTGGTGTAATAGCGGTTGCTCAAGATATTACAGAACATGTTAAATTAGATAATATGAGAAAAGAGTTTGTTGCAGACGTATCACATGAATTAAAGACACCAATAACATCAATTATGGGGTATGCAGATACTTTACTCGAAGGGGAATATGATGATGCTACTAAAACAAAATTCTTAAATGTTATAGCATCAGAAGCTAGAAGAATGGCTAAACTTGTAACTGATTTGTTGGCATTATCTAGATATGACACAAATAAAAATAAGATTGAAAAAACTGAATTCGATTTAGGCGATTTAGTAAAAAAATGTCAAGAAAAATTACAAATTGAGATTGACAAAAAACATCATAAAGTTGAAAATCTAGTTACTGCAAATGTACCACTTGTATATGCTGATAAATCTGGTATAGAAAGAGTTGTGTTAAACATATTATCAAATAGTATAAAATATACAAAAGAAAATGGTAATATAAAGATTTATGTTGGATTTGTTTATAACGATGCATATATAAAGATTATTGATAACGGTATAGGAATCCCTGAAGAAGATTTAAATAGAATTTTTGAAAGATTCTATAGAGTTGACAAAGCTCGTAGTAGAGAATTAGGAGGCACAGGTCTTGGATTATCTATTGCAAAAGAAATACTAAATCAAAATGGAGGAAGTATTGATATTAAGAGCGAAGTCGGAAAAGGTACAGAAGTTGTAATTAGAGTACCAACCAAAAAATAGTACTTGAAAAAATGTAGTATTTAATATATAATTTTAGTAGTTTTTTGAAAATAGCAAATATGTATAAAATAAAATTAGGAAGGAAGTTTTTAGTGTAATGGAAGAAAAGAGTAAAAGTAAAGAAGTTATGGAGTGGGTGTACTGTATTGCAATTGCGATTATAATTGTACTTCTAATTAAATCATTTATTGGAGTACCTACTGTAGTTAAACAAACTTCTATGTATCCAACATTAAAACAAAATGAAAGATTATGGCTTAGTAAATGGGGGGCTAATTTTGATAAAATGCCTAAAAGAGGAGATATTATTACATTTGAAGCACCAACCCAAAAATATGCCGACAAATATCATGTAAACTATGAAAATCCTACAGCAGTATATGAATATAATCCTACAAATATATTTACAAAGTTCGTTTACTATACATTAGAAATTGGTAAAACAAGTTACATAAAAAGGGTTATAGGACTTCCTGGAGAACATGTAGAAATAAAAGATGGAGCAGTGTATATAAATGGCGATAAATTACAAGAAGATTATTTAGAGGATTACGTAGTAACAACAGATTTAGAAGGATTGTATACAGATGTTATAGTTCCTGAAAATACAGTATATGTACTTGGAGATAATAGACCTGAGTCAACAGATAGTAGAAGATTTGGATGTGTACCAGTAGAAAAAATTGAAAGTAGGGCGGTATTTAGATTTTGGCCATTAAACAAAATTGGTGGAATTTACAAAAATGTTAAGTAAGTAAATAAATAATGCTTGATTAATAAATAAAAAATTGGTGGTGAACTTACTTGAGTTTCAATAATATAATTGGTAATGATAATGTAAAAAATATTTTAACTAAATCATTAAAAAATAACACTGTTTTACACAGTTATATGTTTATAGGAGAGCCTGGAGTAGGAAAAAAATTAATAGCTAGCCAGTTTGCAAAAATGATTTTATGTAGTAATTTTGATGGTAAAGAATGTAACAATTGCAAATCATGCATAGAGTTTGATAGTGGAAATAATCCAGACTATATATATATTGAACCAGATGGTAAAGCTATTAAAATTGAACAAATAAGAGAGATGCAAATAAAGGTTGTAGAGAAGCCTATAAATTCTGGAAAGAAAATCTACATAATCAATGATGCTGATTTAATGACACGAGAAGCTCAGAATTGTCTACTTAAAACATTGGAAGAACCACCTGATTATATAGTTATAATTTTAATTGTAAATAATGAAAACAAGATTTTAACAACAATAAAATCAAGATGTATGAAAGTTCATTTTGAGAAAATAAATGATAATGAAATAACAAGATTTTTAGAAGAAAAGTGCAATATAAGTAGTATTAATAAAAATATATTAAAGATGTGTGATGGAAGTATTGGAAAATGCTTGTCTATTAGTAGTAAGCTTGACGAATACAGTGAGCTTGAGAACATATTTCTAAATTTTAACAAAAGTTTAACTTCTGTTGTGAATAGTGCGGAGTTATTGTACAAGAACAAAGATAATATTAATGATTATTTAGATTATATAAATGTTATATTATATCAAAAATCAAAAGAGAATATAAATAATTTAAAATATATAAATTCTATAAAGATAGTTGAAAACACAAAAAAGAGATTATTAAGTAACAGTAATTATGATATGTGTATAGATTATTTACTTTTCAATATATGGGAGGAGATTAATGAAAAAAATAGTAGGGGTTAGATTCAAAAAGCCAGGAAAAATTTACTTTTTTGACCCAGAAGATCTTGAAGTAAAAATGGGGGACAAAGTAGTAGTTGAAACAGCTATGGGAGACGAACTTGGAGAAATAGTTGTAAATAAAAGGGAATTACCAGACGAAAAAGTAACAAACCCGCTAAAAAAGGTTATTAGAGTTGCAACAGCTGAAGATTTGAAAAATTTAGAATACTATAAAAGTAAAGAATCAGAGGCTTTAAAAATTTGTGAAGAAAAAATTAAAAAGCACAACTTAGAAATGAATTTAACAGACGTTGAATACAAGTTTGATGGAAGTAAAATACTATTCTATTTTACAGCTGACGGAAGAATAGATTTTAGAGAATTAGTAAAAGAATTAGCAAGTATTTTTAAAACAAGAATAGAGTTAAGACAGATAGGCGTAAGAGACGAAGTTCGTAGAATAGGTGGAAATGGAGTTTGTGGTAGAGAATTATGTTGTTGCTCTTTTTTAGGAAATTTTGAAACGGTTTCAATTAAAATGGCAAAGGAACAAAACATTTCTTTAAACCCATCTAAGATATCAGGAAATTGTGGACGTCTTATGTGTTGTTTAAAATATGAACAAGAAGCATATGAGGAAAAATTGAGAAGATTACCTAAAATTGGTGCTATAGTTAAAACTGAAGATGGTGAAGGTGTTGTTGATAACGTAGAGATTTTAAAGGAACAACTAAAAGTAAAATTTAGAGACGGGGACGAGTATTTCTACAAAAAATATAATGCTAAAGATGTAAAAATAATTAAAAATGGATCAAACAATAATGTTAATCCTGAAGAAGCAGAACATATGAAAGAGCTAAAAGAACTTGAAAAACTAGAGAAAATGGATACAAAAAATAATAGCGATGAAATATAGCAAATATTATTTTGAAAGGTGGTGAAATGTATGGCATATAAAATTACAGAAGCATGTATATCATGTGGAGCATGTGCAGGAGAATGCCCAGTTGGATGTATTTCACAAGGTGATGAAAGATATGTAATTGATCAAAATGTGTGTATAGGTTGTGGAACATGTGCTGGAGTTTGCCCAGTAAGTGCACCAGTTGAAGAATAAAAACATAAAAGTAAAAGAGACGGTATCAACCGTCTCTTTTTTACATCATTTTTTAGCCGTTTAATTACAGCTGAAGGAGAGTACCCGCATCATTTACGCCAGCAATCACGTTCGTGTTGGTTCCAGTAAACTGGGCTACAATCTCATATTCGAGTGGAGAATATAATGAACGAGTGTTAACACTATAAACTCCCCATTTCTGAGTTGCCTTTGAACGGACTCCAACGAGATTTTCCACATGAGCACCATACCTAATGTAGTCTGGATGCCTGTATAAGAAGGAAAAATCTTTGTCGGCGGTATAAATGTCAGCTTGTTTGTTTGCTCCCCAGAAAAAGAGGATAGCATCCAATTCAAGTTGGCAGATATATTGACGCTGGACGTAGTCTACAAGATAGCAAACTCCTTTTTTGCTTGCTGTAAGCACTAAGTTATTGTCCAGAAGAAGGGCATTTGTTAGTGCTTTTACAGCCGGAGTACCATCCATATGGTATATAACACATGAATCGTTAGAGTCACGGGCTACAATTCCATATTTTTGGATAGTAATGTCGTTGTACTCAGCAGGGATTATAAGCTGTTTTGTTTCGCTTTCTAATACCCCTTTCCGTCCATCCTGTAAAGAGATGATATTTAGCATCGTTCCAGCCTCCTTATAAAAATAATGTAAGTCTATTATACTAGTTTTTTCTTTATTTTTCAAGGCTTAATAGCAAATAAAATGAAGGATATAGTAGATTTTGTACTATATCCTTCAAATATAATGGTTATAATTTATTCTTTATTAGTTATTTCCTCTAAATCTAGTAATTCTTGCCATCTTCTATCAACTTCTTTTTGGAATTCTTCAATCATCCATTCATTTCCAGGTAGGAACATGTGCTTGAATCTTCTTTGTGGTTTTAAGAATTCTTCAATTGGTTTTTTGTTAGCTGGTTTATATGTAATGTGATATTTTCCATCAACTATTTCATATAAAGGCCAGTAGCATGTTTCAACAGCTAATTTGTTAATTTCCATTAACATATCTGTTGGATAACCCCATCCTCTTGGACAAGGGGCAAGTACATTTAAGAATGCAGGTCCTTCTGTGTAAATTGCTTTTTCAGATTTTTCATATAAATCTTTAAAATTATTAACTGCAATAGATTGAGCAACATAAGGTAGGTGATGACCTGCCATAATTTGTGTTAAATCTTTTCTATTTTGCATTTTTCCTGGAATAACTTTACCTGCTGGACTTGTTGTTGTATCAGCAAATCTTGGCGTTGCACTTGAACGTTGAATACCTGTGTTCATATATGCACCATTGTCATAACATACATAAACCATGTCATGACCTCTTTCCATTGCTCCAGATAAACTTTGAAGTCCTATATCATAAGTTCCACCATCTCCACCAAATGTAATGAATTTTGTATGTTGGTCTTCAGGTAATTTTCCTTGTTTTTTTAATGATTTGTAAGCTGCTTCAACTCCTGATGTGTTTGCAGCAGCACACTCAAAAGCTGTGTGAATGAATGAATCAGTCCATGATGTGTATGGGTAGATGAATGTAGAAACTTCCATACATCCTGTTGCACATGATATTACAGCATAGTCTTCATTTTTTAGTGCTCTTAGAACTGTTCTTCCAACTACTGGAGCTCCACATCCTGCACACATTCTATGTCCAGCTGTGAATCTTGCTGGTTTTGTAGCAATTATTTCCTTCATGTTATATGCCATTTTTATTATCTCCTTTCGAATTTATTACTTACGTACTCCTAAATATCTGTAAAAATCGTTTGTTCCACCTTTATTTGCAATATCAGCCAAATCGTTATAAACGCTTTCAATATCGTTAGATGTTGTATCACGTCCACCAATTCCATATACATAGTTTACAGTAGGAACTTGAACTTTATTTACAAACATAGCTGATGTAACATCTTCAAATAAAGCACCTCCGGCACCGTTTAAAGAATCAGCTTTGTCAAGAACTGCAACAGCTTTTAAGTGAGATAAAGCCTTTGCTATTTCTTCTGTAGGAAATGGTCTAAACATACGAATTTTTAATAGACCAGCTTTAATTCCTTTATTACGTAATTGGTCAACAACATACTTTGTTGTTCCAGCTGTAGAGTTCATACAAACAATTGCAATTTCGGCATCTTCTAATTTATATTCTTCAAAGAAAGAATACTTTCTTCCTGTTAATTCTTCAAATTCTTTTGAAACCTCAGCTATAACTTTCTTAGCATTTCTCATAGCTGTAGCTTGTTGATATTTGTGTTCAAACAAATGAGCTTGTAAATCAAGTGGACCGATAGCTATTGGTTCTTCTTTATTTAACAAATAGTGCTCAGGCTTATATGTTCCAACAAATGCTTTTGCTTTATCATCTTCTAATAATTCAATATTTTCAATTGAGTGAGATGTAATAAATCCATCTTGACATACCATTAAAGGTAATAGAACATCTTTATGTTCAGCGATTCTGTGAGCCATTAATAAATTATCATAAGCTTCTTGATTGTTTTCGCTAAATAGCATAATCCATCCTGCATCACGAACACCCATTGCATCTGAATGATCGTTATGAATATTTAAAGGCCCTGATACAGCACGGTTTACAAGTGATAAAACAATAGGTAAACGTAAGCTAGAAGCAATATATATTTGCTCCCACATGAATGATAAACCATTTGCAGATGTAGCTGTCATAGCTCTTGCACCAGCAGCTTCAGCACCAATACATGCTGTCATAGCGCTGTGTTCGCTTTCAACAGCAACAAATTCTGTATCAACTTGTCCGTTGCTTACAAATGTTGAAAAATATTGAGGTATTTCAGTTGATGGTGTAATAGGGAAGGCAGCAACAACATCAGGATTAATTTGTTTCATTGCGATGGCTGCAGCTTCATTACCACTTAAACGTTCTCTAATTCCCATATTTTAATTCTCCTCCTTCATCTCAATTGCTCCGAAAGGGCATACCTTAGCGCATACACCGCAACCTTTGCAATAATCATAATTAAAATCTTCTCTTTTTTGTTCACAATTTACAGGAATTGCATCATCTGGGCAAACAGGGAAGCAAAGTCCACATTGTTTACATTTTTCGCTGATGAAAACAGGTTTTGTGCTTCTCCAATCACCAGTTTTGAACTCACGAGCATTTCCTGCAGTATATATATTTCCACCAATAGTTAATTCGCTAGCAGGTGTGTTTTTATTTATTTCTGTCATGATAGAATCTCCTTTCTAATTAACTTTTTTAACTTCATTTAAAGCTATTTTTAAAGCATTCATATTACCTTCGATAACTTCAGGTTTTTTAGCAAATTTATGTTTAAATGATCCTTCCATATCATTTAATAATTCTTCGTCAGTCATAATTCCGCTTACTTTAACAATTGCAGCAAGCATTGGAGTATTTGGAAAATATTTTCCTAAAGCTTCTATTGAAACTTTTCTTGCATCAATAGTGTAAATACCCCCATTATAATCTTTTAATTTTTTCTTTAAACTATCACCATCTTTTGTTGTATTAATGATAATTGCACCTGATTCTTTTAATCCAGATGTTACATCAACTGCATCTAGTAAAGTATCATCTACTACAACTACATAATCTGGTTCGTAAATATTACTGTGGATTGTGATAGGTGAGTTACTAATACGGTTGTAAGCAGTTATTGGAGCTCCCATTCTTTCTGGTCCATATTCAGGAAATCCTTGAATAAATTTTCCAGTATTGAAAGCTGCATCAGCAAGTAAAAGTGAGGCTGTTTTTGCACCTTGACCACCTCTACCGTGCCATCTGATTTCAATTAAATCTTCCATTTGTATTATTACCTCCTTGATTTGGTTTGAAATTATGAAAGGTTTTATTTCGCAAGAAATATTTGCTCTCACAATATGATTTTAGTATATGATTAAATAGGGGGAATGTCAAGGATGTTTTTAGGGACTACTTACAAAAAATATCAAAGACTTGATGTTTTTTGTAAGTAGTCCCTAAAACATTAAGTTTATTTTCCAATAAACATTTGCACATATATTTTTCCATAACGTGGACTTGAAACAACAGCTAAACCGGTATAATTATAACTGCTATTTAGAATATTTGCCCTATGTCCTGGAGAATTCATCCAGGCTGTTACTGCAGCCGAGTTACTAGAGTTTCCAGCAAGATTTTCTCCAGCGGTTTTATAAGTAATGCCAAAATTTTTCATCATATTAAATGGAGTTCCATAGGTAGGTGAGTTATGGTCAAAGTAGTTGTTATTAACCATGTCCTGAGCTTTGATTCTTGCAACTCGTTGCAATTCGCTATCTACTTTTAAAGCTGAAAGTCCATTGTTTGCACGTTGTTGATTAATCAAGTTAAAAGTTTCTAATTCATCTGCTGTTAAAGAAGAAGTGTTTGACTGTGATGTTGTTCCTCCCGAACTGTTACCAGAACCAGTATTGGTAGAAGTACCACTTGAAGTTCCAGAGCTATTTGGATAGATTGGTTTAACATATTTTTGACTAACTGCTCCAACAAAATCACCTTCGACTTGAACAATATACCAATTTCCAACACCAGCGAAAATTCGAATATACTGATTTCTAGTAACAGTAGCCACAACTGGATAACCTGTTCCAGGACCACTTCTAACGTTTAATCTATCAGCTGTAACTAATCCGGTTGAAAAGTCTAATTTATAATAGTGTTGCATACCAAAAGAGGTGGTACATGCAAAAATTAGTATAAAAGATATTATTATAGTAGATAAAATAATTATCTTTTTCTTTGTTAATTTAAAAAACTTCATATCTTAATTAACCTCCGTTTTTTATTATTTAATATATATGTAATTTAAATATAAAATATGTTTTTTTAAAACAATTAACAATGTTTTGTTTTTCCATTGAAAACCACAAAAAAGACTGATATAATGAAGTCGAATTTTGTAGAAATAGGGGGATAATATGGGAAAGAAGAGAAAGAGAAGAACAAAGAAACAAGTAGTGGTTAAATTGTGGATTGTGCTATTGATATTAATTGCTTTAGTTATAGGTACAATTTATGGTACGGTTAAATTAATGAATCATAATGATAATAATAACAATAATGGTGTAAGTAGTAATTTACTTGGTATTAGTATGGAAAAGCTTCAAGAAACGAAAGCTTCTAATACACAAGAAGAAAAAACAACAAGCGTATCATTAGTAATGGTTGGTGATAACTTAATTCATAGTAGTGTATATAAAGATGCTAACAGATTAGCAGGTGGCGGAAAAAATCAATATGATTTTAAACCAATTATAGAATATATAAAAGAAGAAGTTAAAGATTATGATTTGGCATACTATAATCAAGAAACAGTATTAGGTGGAAGTGAGCTAGGAGTATCAGATTATCCAACATTTAATTCACCTCAAGAAGCAGGAGATGCTATGCTTGATGCTGGATTCAATATAGTAAGTTTAGCAACAAATCATACAATGGATAGAGGAGAAAAAGCGATTTTAGCTTCTATTGAATATTGGAAAAAACATGAAGATGAAGTTTTAGCTGTTGGAACATACACATCTGAAGAAGAAAGAAATAAAGTTCAAATAAGAGAAAAAAATGGTATAAAATATGCTATGCTTAATTATACATATGGAACAAATGGAATAGCAGTTCCTAAAGGAAAAGAGTATTTGGTTAATGTTTGGCCAACAGATTTAAGTATTAATGATCCAAGCAAAGATAAAGATTATCAAGCATATAAAGAGCAAGTAAAAAAAGACATTGAAGCAGTTAGAGGAGATGTTGATGTATTAATGGTGGCAATGCACTGGGGAGTTGAATATACACATACTCCAACAAAGTATCAAGAAGATTCTGCTAAGTTTTTGGCTGATAATGATGTTGATATAGTGATTGGGGCACATCCACATGTAATTCAACCGGTTACTTGGATTGATGATACATTAGTAATTTATTCTTTAGGAAATTTTGTTTCTGCGCAGTTGCAAGATCAAAATTATAATAAGATGGTTGGGTTAATGACTTCTGTTAATATAACTAAAACTGTTAAGAATGGAAAGACGGAAATTAAAATTGATGATGTTAAGAATGAGTTGATATTTACTTCTTATAATAAGAGTAGTTGGAGTAATTTTAAGGTTGTTCCGTTTAGTAATGAGAATATTGGTAAGTATTTGTCTAATTATAAGAGTGTGTATGAGACTTATAAGGCGGTTGTGCAGAAGATGGATTCTGATATGTATGTGGTGCCGGCTTATGGGGATTAGTTGTTGAAGGTGGCCGCAAAAACATAAAAATACAAAAAACAAATAATATTAACACTACGTAGGCTTACTGGCCGGTTTTAGTATAAGATAAAAGGAGTTTGGGTGCGATAAATGTTCGGGCTTAGAGCTCCTTTTATCAGTTATACTAAAACGTGCCAAGCTGCGCGCCTCGTACTTCGTTGTTAATATTATTTGCTTTTTGTATTTTTATGTTTCTGCTACTCTACAGTATGAAAAAATGAGTGTGTTTGTGTTGACATATAGGGGTTTTGAATATATAATAGAGAGTAAATTATGTAAAATAAAAGGAGAGGTAAAATTGGGTAAAAAAGTTGCTTTTATTTCGCTGGGATGTAAGGTTAATCAGTATGAAACAAATGCGATGTCTCAGGAGTTTATAGAAAATGGATATGAAGTAGTTGAATTTACTGATGTTGCGGATGTGTATATTGTAAATACTTGTACTGTTACTAATATTGCTGATAGAAAGTCTAGGCAGATGTTAAGAAGGGTTAAGGAAATTAATCCAGAAGCGGTTTTAGTTGCGTGTGGGTGTTATGCACAGGTTGGTAAGGATGAATTAGAGAAGATTGATGATATAGATTTGATAATTGGAAATAATGAGAAAAAAGATATTGTTGAAATTATAGAGAATTATCAAAATGAGAAGAATGCAATAATTTCTGATGTAATGCACAAAAAAGAGTATGTTGAGTTTGGAACAACTACATATACAGAGAAGACTAGAGCTGTTGTTAAAATTCAAGATGGTTGTGATAGATTTTGTTCATATTGTATAATTCCTTTTGCTCGTGGAAGAGTTAGAAGCAGAAAAATAGAAAATATTATCAGCGAAGTTGAACAAATTGTGGATAACGGCATGCAAGAAATTGTAATTACTGGAATTCATATTGCATCTTATGGAAAAGATTTTAATTATGAGATTACTTTAATAGATTTATTAGAAGAATTAAATAAAATTGATGGATTAAAAAGAATTCGTTTAGGGTCAATAGAGCCAACAATAATTACAGACGAGTTTGTTTCAAGATTGGCTAAATTAGATAAAATATGTGATCATTTTCATCTTTCATTACAAAGTGGTTGTGATGAAACTTTAAGAAGAATGAATAGAAGATATACTTGTAAAGAGTTTGAAGATGGAACGAAACTTCTTAGAAAAGCATTTCCAAATGCAGCTTTAACAACAGATGTTATTGTTGGATTTCCAGGAGAGACAGATGATGAATTTAATGCAACTTATGAATTTTTGAAAAAAATTGCTTTCTACAAAATGCACATTTTTAAATATTCTCAGAGAAAAGGTACGAAAGCTGCTGTAATGCCAAATCAAATTGATGGTTCTATTAAAGAACAAAGAAGCAAAGTACTTTTGGGATTATCTGACGAGAATGAAGAAAAGTATAATTCTGAGTATGTTGATAAAATAGTAGAAGTTTTATTTGAAGAAAAAGATGGGGATTACTACAAAGGACATACTAAAAATTATATTGAAGTGTGGGCAAAAGGTGATAATCTAGAAAATAAAATCGTTAATGTAAAAGTAGAAAAAAATGATAGAATGCATTTGATTGGAAGTATTGCAAAATAGATATTTTTGAGATATAATTATAAAGGATTTTAATTGATAAAATAAGAGTTGGTAGATGCGTATAACTACGCTCACAACTGAAGAAGGAGATATAATGGAAAGCTTAAATTTAAAAGATACATATTTAAAATTTTTTGAAAGTAAAGGACATAAAATAATTCCAAGCGCACCAGTAATACCAGAAAATGACCCAACAGTATTATTTAACACAGCTGGAATGCAACCATTGGTTCCATACTTAAAAGGTGAACCACATCCAGAAGGAACAAGATTAACAGATGTTCAAAAGTGTTTTAGAACAAATGACTTAGATGAAGTTGGAGATAAAACTCACCATACATTTTTTGAAATGCTTGGAAACTGGTCTTTAGGAGATTACTTCAAAAAAGAATCAATTGAATGGAGTTTTGAATTATTAACAAAACATTTAAATATACCAATAGAAAGATTGGCTGTAACAGTATTTAGAGGAAATGATATGATTCCAGCTGATAGTGAAGCAGCTAAAATTTGGATGGAACAAGGTATTAAAGAAGAAAGAATTGCATATTTAGGTGAAGATGATAACTGGTGGCCAAACATGGAAGCTACAGGACCTTGTGGTTCAGATACAGAAATTTTTTATTGGAGAAGTAATGAAGCAGTTCCTGAAAAATTCGATCCAGAAAATGATAATTGGGTTGAAATTTGGAACAACGTATTTATGCAATATATGCATAATCCAGATGGAACATTTACACCATTAAAAAATAAAAATGTTGATACAGGAATGGGTGTAGAAAGAGTTACAGCAATTTTAGAAGGACAAACAGATAATTACAAATCATCAATTTGGAAAGATATAATTGCTAAAATAGAAGAAGTTTCTGGAAAGAATTATGATGATGAAAACTATACTAAATATATAAGAATTATAGCAGATCACATAAGAGCAGTTGTTATTATTTTAGGTGATGATGCTAAAATAATGCCATCAAATAAAGACCAAGGGTATATTCTTAGAAGATTAATTAGAAGAATGATAAGATATGCAAAACAAATTGATATTCAAATTGATTCTAATTGGGAACAAGAATTGGCAAGTATTGTAATAAATGAGTATAAAGCTTATTACAAAGAATTAGAAAGAAATACACAATTTATATTAGATGCACTAAAAAATGAAAAAGTAAAATTCAATAGAACTTTGGAAAAAGGACTAAGAGAGTTTGAAAAAATTACAAAAAATATTCAAGATGGTTCAATAGATAAAGATACAGCATTTAAATTGTATGATACATATGGATTTCCAATTGAATTAACAGAAGAACTTGCAAAAGAGCAAGGTTTAACTGTTGATATGGATGGATTCAAAGCAAAATTTGAAGAACATCAAGCTAAATCAAGAGCTGGTTCAGAGCAAAAATTTAAAGGTGGTTTAGCATCAACTGGCGAAATGGAAACTAAATATCATACTGCAACACATCTATTGAATGCTGCATTAAAAGTTGTTTTAGGTGCGCATGTTCATCAAAGAGGAAGTAATATTACAGCAGAGAGAATGAGATTTGACTTTACTCAAGATGAGAAAATGACAGATGAGCAAAAGAAACAAGCAGAGGATTTGGTAAATGAATATATTAAAATGGCTATTCCTGTTGAAAGGTTAGAAATGCCAAAAGAAGAAGCGGTAAAAATGGGGGCTGAATGTGAATTTATTGAAAGATATCCTGATATTGTTACTGTGTATAAAATAGGGGATGTATCATTAGAAATATGCGGTGGACCTCATGTGGCTAATACTTCTGAATTGGGAACTTTTAAGATTAAGAAAGAGGAAGCTAGTTCTGCGGGGGTTAGGAGAATTAAAGCTATTTTATGCTAATGTTATAACCGTCAAAAAATATGTGTAGTGCTTGGATTTATATATTAAATTCCGTGAGCTTACTGGCCGGTTTTAGTATAAGATAAAAGGAGTTTGGGTGTGATAAATGTTTAGGTTTGGTGCTCCTTTTATCGGTTATACTAAAACGTGCCAAACTGCGCGCTCGTACTACATTTAATATATAAATCCAAGCACTACATTTTTACTACTCTACTGATTATTGTTTGTTTTGAGAATTTATAAGAAAACTTAAGAAAGGAAAAGGGCTTATAAAATAGCGCTTTGTGGTGAGAGAAATGGATGATTGTATTTTTTGTAAAATAATTAAGGGGGAAATTCCTTCTGAAAAAGTATATGAGGATGATGAGGTGTTGGCTTTTAAAGATATTAATCCGGCAGCACCAATTCATATATTAGTTGTTCCTAAGAAACATATTGAATCATTATTAAAGTTGGAAGATGATGATTATGAATTAGTTGGTAAAATTCAAAAGGTTATTAATAAATTAGCAAAAGATTTAAACATTGAGCAAGAAGGATTTAGAGTGATTGTTAATTGTGGTAAAGATGCAGGGCAAGAAGTAATGCATTTACATTATCATTTATTGGCAGGAAGAAAATTAGGAACTAAGATAGTTGGTTAATTGGTGTAAAAACAATATTTAAACGGAGGAAAAAATAATGTATAATAAAGTATTATCAGGTATTTTAGTAGTTCTACTTATAGCAATAACTGGTACACTTGCGTATTTAGGATATGGATACTATAAAAAGTATAAAACCAACGCTGATACAGGTAATTTTATAGATAATGAATTAGAGGAATACTATGTTGAATTAAACAAGGCTAAAGAAGAAAATCCAGAAGAGAATCCTGAACAACCATCACAACCATCAGGATCTGGAAATGGAAATTGGGGTGGAGCAAATACAGATGGTTTATACTATAAAGGATTTAAAGTCGCTGGAAAATTAGAAATGCCTATAATTAATATTAGATATCCAATTTTAGATACTATTACGAATGCAAAGGCTATAGAATATTCAGTTGGTATTTTATATGGCCCTGGCGTAAATGTTCCAGGAAATACCGTAATTATAGGGCATAACTATAATAATGGACTTTTCTTTGGAAAGAATAAAAATCTAAAAGTTGGAGATAAAATATATATAACTGATATGCAAGGAAATAAAATGGAGTATACTATATTTAATAAGTATTACACTCCAGAAAATGATACATCATATATAACAAGACAAACTGATGGAAAAATAGAAGTTACATTAGTTACATGCGATAGAACAGGCGCAAATAGATTAGTTGTATGTGCAAGGGTAGAATAAAATTAAAGTTTTTTAATCTTAAA
Organism: Clostridia bacterium; assembly: GCA_017470645.1. GTDB lineage: Bacteria > Bacillota > Clostridia > TANB77 > CAG-508 > CAG-492. The sequence goes on along the minus strand of JAFUYJ010000017.1, from coordinate 55,992 downwards.
CTATTGACAAAAATATAAAGATGGGGTAAAATTATAAATGCATTGCGATAAGTTATGCTTATGGTGGATGTAGCTCAGTTGGTTAGAGCGCTGGATTGTGGTCCCAGAGGTCGTGGGTTCGAGACCCATCTTCCACCCCATCAAATAAACTTAATACATTGGGCTGTAGCCAAGCGGTAAGGCATCAGACTTTGACTCTGACATGCGCTAGTTCGAATCTAGCCAGCCCAACCAAAAAAATGTAGTTACTATAATGTACTACATTTTTTTTATTGGTTGGGCTGACCAAATCAGAACCGGCATAAAATTTGCATTTTATGTAAAATTGTAGTATAATAATAATGAACTCCTAAAAGGAGAAATATAATAAAGCGAGGTAAATAATATGGACAACAGAGTTATGAAGAGAATGTACACACACCAGCACAACTACATTGTTGCTGTCAACAAAGATGGCAACGAGCCTCCGAAGATCTTCATGAACTACTCAGAAGAGCGGTTATATGAGGACAACTACGCAGTTATAAAGCATTGCGATACTGCTGAAGAGGCTAAGACGATATACGAAGAGTTTATTGAAAGAAACACAACTTTCATGGTTCTTCAGTCTGACAGGAAGGCGTGGATTAAGATTCATTACGGAACGGAGTTCAAGGCTCCTACTGGAACTATCTTAAAAGGATTGTTTAGAGACAATCTGGTAGCAGAAAACTTCCTAGAACAGCTTCTTGAAAAAATAAAAACTGCGTAAACAAAAAAAGGGCGATTCACAACTGAATCGCTCTTTCTTTATGGCAAGACTACGTTTCACCATTCTACTAGCAACAACCTCTACCATTTCCACCGCAACAACATATTATTAATATAAATAATATTATTATCCAGCAGCAGTCATCACCAAAACCGAATCCACATCCGCATCCTCTGTTTTCTGGCATAGAAATTCCCCCCTTTCTAAAAGTTAAGAAATTTTCTAATTAGTTGCATCCGCAACCACAGTCATTGTTGTTTCCACAACAGCAGAAAAGAAGTAAGAACAAAATAATGAACCATAAGATTTCACTATTATTACAACAATTTCCCATAATGGTACCTCCTAAAAAGAACTTTAATTTTGTTCTTTTGTATGGTATATAGTATTCAAAATTGAAAAAAGTGTTAATAAATTTGAAAAAATGTCTATACAAAATTTAAGAATTAGTGATATAATTTCAAAAAAGTAGACAAAACATTTAAGAATTTAGCTTAAATGTTTCAAATAGACAAATGATTTTTGGAGGAATTCAAATGGGAAACATAGTATTATTAGACGATTTAACAATTAACAAAATAGCCGCAGGTGAAGTTATAGAAAGGCCAGCTTCAGTTGTAAAAGAAGTTGTAGAAAATTCAATTGATGCAGGAGCAGATAATATTTCTATTGAAATAAAAAACGGAGGAATATCATACATTAGAATTACTGATAATGGTAAAGGAATTGCAGCAGATGACCTTGAAATTGCATTTGAAAGGCATGCTACCAGCAAAATAAGACATGCTGATGATTTAGAAACAGTTAAGTCTATGGGATTCAGAGGAGAAGCATTAGCAAGTATTGCAGCAATAGCAAGAGTTGAACTTGTTACAAAAACAGAAGACAGTGAAATAGGACATAAAATTGTTGTTGAAGGTGGAAAAGTTATTTCAAAAGAAGAAACAGGATGTCCAAAAGGAACGTCTATCACTATAGAAAATTTATTTTATAACACTCCAGTTAGATATAAATTTTTAAAGAAAGATTTTACAGAATCTGGGTATATCGAAGATGCTGTTACTAGAATTGCATTGGTTAATCCAAATATTGCAATAAAATATATAAACTCTGGAAAAACAGTAATTCAAACATCTGGAAATGGTGAAATAAAGGATATTGTATACGGAATTTATGGAAAAGATATTGCGGAGAATATAACTAATGTTGAATATTATTTTGAAGATATGGCAGTAAAAGGTGTAATTGGAAAACCAAGCATTGCACGTTCTAACAGAGCAAATCAATTATTTTTTGTAAATAAAAGATATGTTAAAGACAAAACTTTAACAAGTGCAGCAGAACAAGGATTTAAAGGAATGTTACCAATTGGTAAATATGGATTTTTAATACTAAACATAGAAATAGATCCACATAAACTAGATGTAAACGTACATCCAGCTAAGTTAGAAGTGCGCTTCCAAGAAGAAAACAAAATATTTAAATTGGTGTATCATGCTATAAAAGAAACTTTATTGAAAACAAATGTAGATGAACCACAATTAAATAATAATGATGATGATAAATTATTCCAAAAAAGCTACATAGAAGATATAAGTAATGTTGATAATATTGACAATAAAACTGAAAGATTATCAGAAAAATCATTGATTAATGATGAAAAACATAACAAAAATGATGAAAGTGAAAACACTGACAGCAAAGGAATAGGAGGATTCCTAAAAAATATTTTAGGTGGTTCTAAAAATGAATTTGCAACAAATGATGAAAACTTGGTAGAACAATTGTATAAAGATAAGATTCACCGTGAACAAGAAAATTTGTTAAGTGAAATAAAAGGTTCAAGTGAAGAAAATAGTACAAATAATGATAATGCTAACAATAAATTTGAAGTAGAAACACAACAAAGTTCTAATTTAGAGAGATTAATAAAGGAATTAGATGAAAATTTAGAAAAATTAAATATGAAACCTCAAGATATTGGAATTGACGGAATAGGCGCTGCTAGAAGTTCTAATGTAAATGATACAGTTGTAAATACTTTAGAAAATCAAATGGTAAATCCCGAAGAGAATGGTAATGTCGTTGGAAGTATTTTATCAAACAACGGAGAAGCTGTTAACGAACCAATAATGACAGAACTAGAGGAAACAAATAAAGAAATAAATGAGGAAGTTCATAATATTAATGAAGTACAAAATCAAGAGATAGAAAATAAAAAAGCGGTTGAAGATAAAAATGTAGAAGAAAAAATAGAAACAAAAAACAATGAAACAGATACTAATTTCGAGGAAATGTATGCTAAAATGTTTGGAACTACAATTCCAAAAAGAGAAAAAGTAGAGGAAGAAAAAACAGCATATACAGTTAAACAAGAAGATTTTAAAACTGTAGAAAACATGTCATTGTTTACTAATAATTCATTCTATAGCAGACCAGTTTACAAATATATTGGAATAGTTTTTGGATCTTATATTGTAATTGAATATGAAAAAGAAATGTACATAGTTAATCAACAAGCCGCAAATGAAAGAATACTATATGAAAAATTAAAGAAAAATTATTATAGTGATACTGACAAGGATTCACAACTAATGTTATTGCCGGATGTTATTAACTTAACACCTAAGCAAATGGGAATTTTTAAAGACAATATAAGTTTATTCAAACAAGCTGGATTTGATGTTGAAGAGTTTGGAGAAAACACAGTTAAATTAAGTGGGGTTCCAAATGTTTGTATGGAGTTAGACACAGGAAAATTATTTATTGATATTTTAGATGAAATTAATACTGTGGCAAGAACTGCAAAACAGGAGATTGAAGAAAAATTCATATCAACTGTAGCTTGTAAAGCGGCTCAAAAGTCAAGTATAGCTTTAACAGCACAAGAGGTTGATGTATTAATGCAACAATTGCTTTCTTTACCACATCCTTTTGTAAATCCAAATGGAGAACCAACTGCAATTAGAATGTCTAAAATTGATATTGAAAAGAAATTTTCTAGAAGGTAGGGTGTAGTAAAATGTCAAAACCAAAAATTATTGTAATATGTGGTCCTACAGCTTCTGGAAAGACAGCATTATCAATTGATTTAGCAAAAAGAATAAATGGCGAAATTGTTTCAGCAGATTCGATGCAAATATATAAAGATATGGATATTGGAACTGCTAAGCCAACCATAGAGGAAATGGATGGAGTTAAACATTATCTTATAGGTAATGTTTCTCCAACTGTAAGGTATAGTGTTGCTAATTTTAAAAGAGATGCGTTAACTGCAATAGAAGAAATTTTAAATAAAGGCAAAACACCTATTGTTGTTGGAGGAACAGGACTATATGTAGATTCTTTAGTTAAAGGAATTGAATATGATGATCTAGAAGTGGATCTGGATTATAGAAACCAACTTGAAGATATTGCGGAAAAAGATGGACTACAATCACTATATGAAAGAGCGGTAGAAATAGATTCAGAAGCAATGAAAAAAATTAGCCAAAATGATAAAAAAAGAATTTTTAGAGTATTGGAAATTTTTCATTCTACAGGAAAAACAAAAACACGGTCAAGAAATCGAGTCTAGAAAAAAAGAAAACCCATATGAGTACTACGTTTTTGCAATAAATATGGACAGAGAAAAACTCTATGAAAGAATTAATAAAAGAGTAGATATTATGATAGAAAATGGATTGATTGATGAGGTTAAATCATTGATAAATAAATATGATGAACTTCCAACAGCAATTCAAGGATTAGGATATAAAGAAGTGGTTTCTTATTTAAATAATGAAATTAATTATGAAGAAATGGTGGAGAAAATTAAACAAGAAACTAGACGTTATGCTAAACGTCAACTAACTTGGTTTAGAAGAAATCAAGATATAGTTTGGCTTGATGGTTTAGATGACAGGCAAAATAATATTAATATTATTTTGAAGGGAGTTAAAGGTGAAAAATAATAGTAATGTAAATGAGGTTAAGAAAAGTGAAAAAAAGGTACCTTTAAAAAATAAAAAAATGACAATTATATTGATTGTTGCTGTTGCTTTTTTGACTTATTGTATTTTTTTATTTATAAAATTATTATCTAATCCAACAGATACTTTTATAGTTGAACAAGGAAAGATATATAAAGAAGAATCCGTATCCGGCTATTTAATTAGGGACGAAGAAGTTATAGAAAACGAGTCGGCAAATCGGCAAAATAGTTCAATTAAAAGCTGAAGGCAAAAAGGTTGCTAACGGTGAGGCTATATACAGGTATTCGTTGGAAAATGAAGATGAATTAAATAAAAAAATAGAAGAATTAGATCAACAAATACAGGACGCATTACAAAATGAAAATACATTATTTTCTTCAGATATAAAACTGTTAGAAACTCAAATTGAGGAAAAACTTGAAAATGTGTACGAAAATACGGATATTCAAGAAATAGAACAATATAAAAAAGACATAAATAGTGCAATGAATAAAAAGGCTAAAATAGCTAGTACATTGGCAACAAATGGCTCTTATGTTCAACAACTAATTGAACAAAGAAGTGGGTATGAAAATCAAGTAAATTCAAATTCTAAATATGTATATTCTAATAAAAGTGGAATTATTTCATATAAGGTTGATGATTTAGAAAGTAAATTGACAGTTGGGGACTTTAGTTATTTAAATAAACAATTACTAGAATCACTGAATTTGAAAACAGGTCAGATTATTGCATCAAATAATAGCAAAGCAAAAATAGTAAATAACTTCAACTGTTATGTTGCTTGCATTTCAAAATCAGATGAAGCAAAAAACTCAAAAGTTGGTGATAATATTAAACTCAGACTTCCAAATTCAGCAGAGGTTCCAGTTGAAATTGTGTATAAAGCTGATGAGGAAAAAAATGAAACATTATTGGTATTTGAATTAAAAGAATCAGTTGAGAGTTTAATAAATTACAGAAAAATTGCATTTGATGTTATTTGGTGGAGCAACTCGGGATTAAAGGTTCCAAATAAAGCTATACAATATGAAGGTAATATAGCATACATTATTAGAAATAGGGCAGGATATGAGGAAAAAATATATGTCAAAGTATTGAGACAAAACGATAATTATTCTATAGTTGAAAATTATTCTACTCAAGAACTTCAAGAAGCAGGCGTAGATACGAGTTCTATGGACAGCAAAAAGTCTATAAGCGTGTATGATGAAATTGTTATGAAGAAATAAAAAGATATTACAAAAATATTACAAAAATATTACAGAATTATTATTTTTATATTACAAAATTTAAAAAGTATTGACTTTCAAATAAAAAAGTTAGATACTTATTACAGCTAACAAATGAGGAGTATTTTTTTTAGGAGGTAAAATTATGTCAGGAGCAATAATGAATAAGGTATGGGATTTATTTGGAGTAGATCCATCAGCAGATACAGAAGACGAAATCGAATATGAAGATGAATATGAAAACGAAAATGAAGAGGTAGAGGGTAAAGGTTTATTTGGTGTTAAACGTAACACCAAAGTAGTTAACATGCCTCAAATGCAACAAATAAAAATGGTTATTTCACAACCAACTTCATTTGAACAATCTGAAAGCATATGTGATTTATTAAAAGAGAAAAAGTCTGTAATAGTAAATCTTGAATATGTTAACAAAGATGTTGCAAGAAGAATTATAGATGTCATTAGTGGAGCTGTACATGCTTTAGATGGACACATTCAAAAAGTTTCAAATTCTATATTTTTAATTGCACCTTACAATTATGATATTACAAATGAAATGGCAAGAGAAGAAATTAAAAGCAAACTTTCTGTTTCTTGGTTGAAGAATAATAGTATGAATGATTAATCATAATAAAAATGGAGGGAAAGCGTATGATTACACCATTAGATATTGAAAACAAAAAATTTTCCAGAAAAATGGTTAACGGTTATGATGTTGAAGAAGTAGATGAATTTCTAGATGAATTAACAGCAGATTATGAACAAAAATGTAGAGAAATTTCAGAAAAAGATAGAAAAATATCTCAATTAGAGAAAGATCTTGAACACTACAAAACAATAGAAAGCACGCTTCAAAACACACTAGTAATAGCCCAATCTGCAGCTGATGAAGTTAAAAACACTGCTAAACAACAAGCAGATCAAATAATTAAAGAAGCTGAGGGGACTGCAAAACAATCTTTGGACTCTTTAAATCAATCAATTGCATTGAAACAAAGAGAGAAGGATGAAGTAGAAAAACAATTTGATATATACAAAGCAAAAATGGAGTCTCTTTTAATTTCACAATTGGAATTAATCAAAGATATGAAAAAAGATAATTAAAACATATGAAAAAGGGAAATGGGGACACGTGCCTAATTTCCCTGTTTTTATTAAGTATATATTTTTTACTAAAATATTACAAATTTGTAACTTTATTACAAAAATATTAAGAGTATGTTACAATTTTGTTAATATTATTGACATATTTCAAAAAAAATAATATAAATATACGTGTATAAATTTAAAATACGAGGTTAGTATGAGAGTAATTAGTGGAACTGCTAGAGGAACAAAATTAAATTCTATAGATGAATTATCAACAAGACCAACATTAGATAGGGTAAAGGAATCTTTGTTTAATATAGTTCAGCAAAAAATAGACGATTCTATAGTTTTAGATTTATTTGCTGGCAGTGGAGCAATTGGAATTGAATTTCTAAGCCGAGGATGTAAAACGGCGTATTTCTGCGATATGTCAAAAAAAGCAGTAAATATGATACATCAAAATTTGGAAAGAACTAGATTACAAGAAAATGCTGTAGTTATAAATAAAGACTATAAAGAGTGTTTGCGTCAAATTGCAAAACAAGATATAGCATTTGATTTAATTTTTATAGATCCACCATATAAGGATGATATAGCTGTTGATTCAGTTAAAACGATATTGTCTTTGAAATTACTTAAAAAAGATGGCATTATTATTATTGAAACAGATGAAAAAGATAGAGAATTGAATAATTTAAAAAAATTAGATATAGAAGTTTATGATATAAGAAAATATGGCAGAGCAAATCTCATATTTTTAAATTGTGAAAGGGGCTAAATCATGGAAATATTTACTTTATTAGAAGAATTAGAAGACATATTAGAAAACTGTAAAACAGTACCATTCTCTGGTAAGAGTGTTGTTGATAAGGAAGAAATCCTTGAAATTATTAAGGAGATTAGACTAAAGTTACCAGATGAATTAAAACAAGCTAAGTGGATAAAAGAAGAAAGACAACGTATTTTAGTTGAAGCTCAAAAAGAAGCTGATGATATTGTAAAAGAAGCTGAAAATAGAATAATCTCTATGATAAATGAAAATGAAATTACTAAAAAAGCATATGAGAAAAAAGCTGAAATTATTGAAACAGCAAATGAAATGTCTAGAGAAATATCTAAGGGAACTAAAGACTATGCTGATAATATTTTACAAGGTTTAGAAGTAGCTTTAGAAGATGCTTTAAAAATTATTCAAAATAATAGAAAAGAACTTAAATAATTTGTTAAAAACGCGGAAAATTAGAGACGCGAAAAAGGAAAAGGTAACGCGAGGAAATTTTGGGGACGCGTACCAAATTTCCTCAAATATAATTTTGGGGAAATTTGGTACGCGTTTAAAAGGTCCTTGCGTTTATTTTAGTAGTTTATATAGAATGGAGGAACAGATTTGGCAAAGAAAAGAAAGACAACTCAAAAAAGGCAGGTTAGGCAAACAAGAAGAATTAATAATGAAACAGCAATTGTAATTTTATTTGTTGCTGGAATACTAAGTGGTGTTTTAATTTATTTTAAATCGGGAGTTATTGGAAAATCACTAAGTGACTTTTTAGGCGGAGTATTTGGAATTGTTAAGTACATAGTTCCTGTAGGAATTATAGGCGTAGCAATAAGCTTAATAAAAAATAAAAAAGATTATGTTGTTTCAAAATTAATACAATATGGAATAATATTGTGCTGTGTTTGTACGGTATTAAGTATATATGAAGTAGCAATAACGAAAGCTTTGTTTATGGATCAAAGTCTTCAAAATGTAATGGAAAGAGCATTTTATTTAGGAACATTGAATCAAGGTGGAGGTGCTGTTGGTGCAATATTTGCGTATCCATTAATTAAATTGCTAGGTGTATGGGGCACGGTTATTTTAGCTTTAGGTTTAGCTATAATTTTCGTTGTATTTATGTTTGGTTTTAAACCTTCAGAATTCTTTGCTAATCTATTTGAAAGAATAAAAGAAGGAAGAGAGTATGAAGACGATGAAGATACACAAGATGGCGAACAGGTTGTAGAAACAAAGAAGGAAAGAAAACTAAGAGAAAAAGAAGAAAAACGTAGACAAGCTATGGAAGTTGGTCAACTTCAAATTAATTTTGGTGAAGATGATGGTAGCATAAAAAAATATAAGCATGATAGTGAAGACTTAGTACCGCTAGGAATGGGAAATAAATCAAATCATGATAAAATGGCAGATGATCCAGAATACATAGAAGGAAATTTATTTAAGCAAGAAGATGAAAAGAAAGCGGATAATAAGAAGGAAGTTTTACAATTAGAACACGCAATGATAGTTGAGGATGAACACTATGAGTATCCACCAATAAATCTTCTTAGTAAAAATACAAAAAAAGCAAATAAAGCTGGGGCACGTGCCTTAGCAGATACAGCTGCAAAACTACAAAAAACATTATACAGCTTTGGAGTATCTGCAAAAGTTGAAGATGTTTCTGTTGGTCCGGCGATTACAAGGTATGAACTTAAACCAGCAGAAGGTGTAAGAGTTAGTAAAATAGCCAATTTGGCAGATGATATAGCTTTAAATTTAGCGGCAGAAACAATAAGAATTGAAGCTCCAATTCCTGGAAAGCAAGCAGTTGGAATTGAAGTTCCAAATAAAGAAAAAGAGGCTGTACACTTAAGAGATGTAGTAGAAACAGAAGAATTTGCAAACAATAAATCTAAATTAAGTGTAGCATTAGGAAAAGACGTAGCAGGTCAAGTTGTTATAGCTGACATTGCCAAAATGCCTCACGTACTAATAGCAGGTTCTACTGGTTCTGGTAAGAGTGTTTGTATAAACACAATAATAACAAGTATTATTTACAATGCAAAACCAAGCGAAGTAAAAATGGTTATGGTAGATCCAAAAGTCGTTGAGCTTTCTGTATATAATGGAATTCCACATCTACTAATACCTGTTGTTACAGATCCAAGAAAAGCAGCTGGTGCACTAGCATGGGCAGTTCAAGAAATGGATGATAGATATAACAAATTTGCAACAAAAGGGGTTAGAGATTTAAAAGGTTATAATGCTGCAATGGAAAAAGAAGGAGAAGGCGGAAAGCTTCCTCAAATAATAATTATTATAGACGAGCTTGCAGATTTAATGATGGTTGCTGCAAAAGATGTTGAGGATGCAATATGTAGATTAGCACAAAAGGCAAGAGCTGCAGGAATGCACTTAGTTATTGCAACACAAAGACCTTCGGTAGATGTTATTACAGGATTAATAAAAGCAAATGTTCCTTCAAGAATAGCGTTTGCTGTTTCATCACAAGTGGATTCGAGAACAATTCTTGATATGGTTGGAGCAGAAAAACTACTTGGAAAAGGAGATATGCTTTTCGCCCCAGCAGGTTCATCAAAGCCAACAAGAATTCAAGGTGCGTTTGTATCAGATGATGAAGTTGAAAAAATTGTTGATTTTGTAAAAGCAAATGGAACAGCAACATATAGTGAAGCAATATTGGAAAGCATTGAAAATAGCAATAAATCTGATAAAGAATTAGCAGAAGATGCTAATGATGATGATACAGATCCATTTTTAATGGAAGCTATGGATGTTGTAGTTGAAACAGGACAAGCATCAACATCATTTATACAAAGAAAATTCAAAGTAGGATATGCAAGAGCAGGAAGAATAATAGATCAACTAGAAGAAAGAGGCGTTATTTCAGGATATCAAGGAAGTAAACCACGTCAAGTTTTAATGACAAAGGAAAGATTAGAAGAATTAAAGATGTCTACTTCATCAGAAACAAAAGAAGGGTAATATTTTAAGTAGTTATTAAGTTTATTATTTAATGACTACTTAAAACTAACTGAAGATAAAGGAGAGTTTGATTTTGGGAGAGAAAGAAAGAATCTTATCAAAACTTAATATTAAAGATTATAGAAACGATTTGGAATTGGTTTTAGATAGCAAACAATTCGATGAAGAGGCTAAGAGTTTAATTTTAAGTGTTTTCTATAAGATGGATAATTTTTACAAGGATTATTCAAGTGTAAAGATAGATTGTGCACAAAAAAATCAATTCCTTGAAAACTATATAAACATTATAAAAAGAAAATGTAAAAAAATAAATTTGTTAAAGGCAAATCAAATATCAAAAAACAATAGAATTATCATTAATAGACAAAAAGGAGAGATAGAGAGTTTTCCTAATGAGCTAAATCTAATATACGCTATATATGAATTAAACGAAAAAAATATTTGCTATGATAAATATCTATTAGAAGACTATACAAATGAGTGCGTAAACAACGTTTTGATGAGAGGAAAAACAATTAATTCCACAGAGCCAATACGTGATTTTACAGGCTGGTCATGGAACATTCAATTTGATAACTCAGACAATATTATATACAACTTAATATTTCAAAATGCATTAGTACTATTGGGTTATGAAAATTTAAATGAATGCTTTAGAAAATCCAATATAGTAGAAGCCTTAAATAAGAAAATAAATGAAATGCAATATGATAAACCAGGATATGACTTTATAATGGACTTGTTTGAATTGTGCGTTATATTGTACAATAACCAATCTAAAGAAAATCATGAAAAATGTTTTAAATTTAAAAAGAATTTAATAAATAAGAAAAACATGCTTAATACTAGAAAAGAGTATGTTGAGGATAAAACCAAAGATAGTTCTGATATTAGTAAAAGAATTCAAAAAATTGATGAAATGCTAAATGATATAAAAATAATTAGACAAGAATACTTAAAATGTATAGAGGAAGATAAGGACAGATATTTTTGTATTAGTAATTTTGTGGAAGATAAAGAAAATGAAAAAAAGGATTTATTATTAAAGATAAAAGAGAATAATAAAGTTCTTCGTAAAAAACAGTATCTATTTAATCATGATGATTACGAAACAACACTAAAATTGTACAATTTTGTAGATGATGGAAAAGAAAAAATTGGAGTACAGAATAAAATTATCAAATTACAAATAGATTTTTTGGAATGTATGAAACTAAAAATATCAAATACTGAAATAAAAAGAGATTTATATAATATAGCAGTTCAATTAAGATATTTTGCTAATTTATTATATAAGAAGGATGGTTCAGTAATACAAAACGATAAAATAGCAAAAGAATTTGATGAAGTAGCAAAAGAATTAGTAAATAAAATGATTGAAAATAAAGTTATTGAACTTGGTTTTAAAAGTTCGAAACTTAATTATGAGATCTTAAAATATATATTTCGAACAAAAATGATTGAACTTCAAAATTTATCAATAAAAATTAGTTTTATAAAAGATAATCAAATTGAAGTGCAATATTATGACGATAAAATGATGGATTATCAGCAAAACTTCGATATTCCATTAGAGGAAGATATTACAAATAAAAAAGAAAGAAAAACAAAAGTATTTAAAATAGGAGGATAAAATATGAATATTACTTTTCTAGGAGCAACGAAAACGGTAACAGGTTCAAATTTTCTAGTAGAGGGAGCAGGAAAGAAATTTTTAGTAGACTGTGGACTTTTTCAGGGACAAGCTACTGTTGAAATGGAAAACGAAGAAGATTTTCAATTTGATGTTAACGACATAGATTTTATGCTATTAACGCATGCTCATATAGATCATTCAGGAAGAATTCCAAAGTTATACAAAGATGGATATAGGGGAAGAATTTATGCAACAAAGGCAACATGTGATTTATGTGCAATTATGCTTCCTGATAGTGGACATATTCAAGAAATGGAAGCTGACTGGAAAAACAGAAAAAAACTAAGAAAAGGAGAAAAAACAATAGAACCAATATATGATGTAGCCACAGCATTAATGTCATTAGAGTTGTTTAATCCGGTAAATTATGATCAATTAATAGAAATTGATGATGATATTCACGTAAGGTTCAATGATGCAGGTCATATGTTAGGTTCAGCTATCATAGAAATATGGATTAGGGAAAATGGGGTAAATAAAAAAATAGTATTTACAGGAGATTTAGGAAACAACGACATACCACTTTTATCTGAACCAACAATGATAGAAGATGCAGATTATCTTGTTATGGAATCAACATATGGTGATAGACATCATATGAGAAATGATGATAAAGCAGAATTATTTGTTGATATAGTATCTGAAACAATAAGAAATGGAGGAACGGTTGTTATTCCATCATTTGCAGTTGGTAGAACACAAGAAATTCTATATGAATTAAATAATTTAAAAGAGCAAAAACATGACACTGATTTCTTAAGAAAGTACGAAATTTTAATGCATACACCAGTATATGTAGATAGTCCACTTGCAATATCTGCAACAGAAGTTTTTAAAGAAAATATGGAACTATTTGACGAAGATACACAAAGGTTAATTCAAAGCGGAGATAATCCATTAGAATTCCCTGGATTAAGGTTTACTAGAACAGCTCAAGAATCAAAAGAATTAAATGAAGATGATGAAGCGTCTATAATAATTTCAGCAAGTGGAATGTGCGAAGTTGGCAGAATTAAACATCATTTAAAACATAATATATGGAATCCAAAAAATACTATTTTGTTTGTAGGATATCAAGCACCAGGTACTTTGGGAAGAAAAATTGTAGATGGTGCAAAAACCGTAAAAATATTTGGAGAAGAAATATCTGTAAATGCAAGAATTGAATACATAGAGGGATATTCAGGACATGCTGACCAAGAAGGTTTATTAAACTTTATTTATTCATTTGCGAAGAAGCCTGAACACATATTTTTAGTTCATGGTGAGCCAGAAGGTCAAAAGGTATTAAAACAAAAAATTGCTGAAACAACAGAAATTCCTGTAACAATTCCATCATTTGGTGAAAAATATGATTTAAGTGAAACAATAAAAATGGTGGATAAGATAGAAAATAATAATAGTCAAAAATATGTAAAACTTCAAGTTTTAGATAGGTTAGAAACTTTAAAAGAAGAATTGCAAGATATGGAACAAATGGTAAAAGAAGATTTACAAACAGCAGATACAAATGATGCTGAAATTATAAGACTAAACAATAGAATAAAGGATCTGGAACAACAAATAGTTAGAATAGTAGAAGGATACTAGGTATAAGATATTTTTATATATGAGAAAGTGATGAGTTATTTCATCACTTTTTATAATTATTAAAAAAAGGTGGAAAAAAAATGGAAAATATGATAAAGTTTTCAAAGATGTACAATATAAAAAGGAGGCAGATATGGCGAATAAGGTGAAGACTGTATTTGTGTGTAATAATTGTGGATATGAATCTAGCAAATGGCTTGGAAAATGCCCTGGATGTAATGAATGGAATAGTTTCTATGAAGAAAAAATAAGTAAAAGTAACGATAAACTAGGTGGTGGTAATTCAGAAAGAAAGAGTGCAAAGCCACTAAAACTTAATGATGTAATAGGAAAGGAAGATGTAAGAGTTTCAACTGGTTTTGAAGAATTAGATAGAGTATTAGGTGGAGGTTTAGTAAATGGTTCGTTAGTATTAATCGGAGGAGAACCAGGAATTGGAAAATCTACATTAATATTACAAATATGCGATAAAGTAAAAGGTGATGGAAAAGTATTATATGTTTCAGGAGAGGAGTCAGCTGAGCAAATAAAAATAAGAGCAGATAGATTGGGAATTAATAACCAAGATTTAATGTTTCTTGGTGAAACGGATATGGATATAATACAAACAGCTATATTAGATATGAATCCAAAACTTGTTATAATTGATTCTATACAAACAATGTATTCAGATGAGATTACATCTGCTCCAGGTACTGTAAGTCAGGTAAGAGAAATAACAGCAAGAATTATGAAATTGTGTAAAACTAATGGAATAACAACTATTATTATTGGACATGTTACAAAAGAGGGAAATATTGCTGGACCAAGAGTGCTAGAACACATGGTTGATACAGTACTATATCTTGAAGGAGAGAGATACTTTTCTTATAGAATATTAAGAGGAGTAAAAAACAGATTTGGCTCAACCAATGAGGTTGGAATGTTTGAAATGGCAAATGAAGGTATGGTTGAAATTTCAAATCCTTCAGCAGTATTAATTTCAGAAAGAGGCGATAATCCAGCAGGTTCCGTTATAGTGGCAAGTATGGAAGGTACAAGGCCTTTGTTAATTGAATTACAATCTTTAACAACACCAAGTATATTCGGGATGCCAAGGAGAAATGCTAATGGTATAGATTATAACAGATTGACCTTATTAATGGCAGTTTTAGAGAAAAAGGCTGGATTTAATTTAGGAAATCAAGACGCATATATAAATGTAGTAAGCGGAATGAGAATTAATGAACCTGCGGTTGATTTAGGAGTTATTCTAGCAGTTGCTTCTAGCTTTAAAAATTTGAGTGTTTCAAAAGATGTTGTAGCCATTGGTGAGGTAGGTTTAACCGGAGAGGTACGTACCGTCAATTTAATGGATAAAAGGTTGAAAGAAGCTGAAAAATTAGGATTTAAGACATGCATTATTCCAGAAAGTAATAAAAAACAGTTGAAAGAAAGTTATAAAATGGATATAATTGGGGTTAAGAATATTAATGAGGCCTTGAAGGCAGTAGGGCTTAGATAGCATTTTGCTCTACTATAAGATGGTAGGTTTTGTAAAAATAAGATAGGAGGAAGAAAAGTGGCTGTAGTAAAGGATGACAATGAAATGATTGAAATATTGAAATTAATTGCTCCGGGAACTCCGATTCGTGAAGGGTTGGAAAATATTTTGAAGGCAAAAACTGGTGGATTAATTGTAATTGGAGATTCTAAGGAAGTTTTAGACTTGGTTGATGGTGGTTTTAGGATTGATGTTGATTATACACCTGCTAAACTATATGAACTTGCTAAAATGGATGGAGCTATAGTTTTGAGTGCAGATTTAAAGAAAATATTACTAGCTAACACTCAATTAATCCCATCTTCTGATATTGTTACGAACGAAACTGGAACTCGTCACAGAACAGCTGAGAGAACAGCAAAACAAACTGGCGAGCTAGTTGTTAGCGTGTCACAAAGAAGAAATATTATTACTATATACAAAGGTAGTTTGAGGTATGTGTTGGAGGATACTTCTAAGGTTATAACAAAGGCAAATCAGGCTTTACAAACAGTTGAGAAGTATAAGAAAGTTTTTGATAATAAGTTAAATATTTTAAACGAATATGAGTTTAATGATATTGTAACACTGGAAAATGTTATTATAGCTCTTCAGAGGGCAGAAATGGTTATGAAGGTTGCTGATGAGGTTCGTAAGGCTATTTACGAGCTTGGTGAAGAAGGCAGATTGCTTCAAATGCAATTGGATGAATTGATTGGTGATCTGGAATTAGAGGAGTTATTAATTATAAAGGATTATATGGTTCCTAATAAAAAGAAAGATTCAAATGAAATACTAGCACAAATAAGGGAGACAACTCATGATGAATTGACTAAGCCACAGTGGATTGCGAGAATTTTAGGGTATGAAGATTTTGATAACTATGATGAGGTTGGAGTGTTTACTAAAGGATATAGAGTATTAAATAAGATTCCAAGAGTTCCGGCCAATATTGTTGAGAATTTGGTTAGGTCTTTTAAATCTTTTCAACATATTTTGGCAGCTGATATTCCTGCTTTAGATGAGGTTGATGGAATTGGGGAGATTAGAGCTAGAACTATTAAGCAGTCGTTAAAGAGAATGCAGGAGCAGTTTATTTTTGATAATCTTATGATTTAGGGTTTTCCTTTGCAGGTAGCCGGCAATTTTGCCTACTCTATAATAATAAGTTTGAAAAAATTAACTAAAAGACTTGTAATTTTTTCTGAATTAAGTTTATAATATGTTTATGATTATAAAATAAAAAGATGGAGGAATTCAAATGAAAAAGAATATATTAATAATTTCAATAGTAGCAGTTTTAGTAGCAATTGTTTTGGTAGGGATTTCAATAATTAAGTCTAAAACATATAAGGTACAAAATCCTATAGCGACAATACAAATAGAGGGATATGATAATCCAATAAAGATAGAATTAGATCCTGAGTCAGCACCAAATGCAGTTTCAAATTTTATAAAATTAGCTAATAATGGTTTTTATACAAACTATAAATTAAATATAGAAGAGAATCAATTAGTAGCAGATTCATCTATGCAAAAAGCTACATTATCAAACATTAAGGAATATCCTGAAAAAGATTATGAATATGGAATTAAAGCTGATATACTTTTAAATGGAGTAAAAAATTATATAAAACATGAAAAAGGTGTAATTACTATGCCAAATGAATCTAGGGGATATAAAGAATTATTAAATACTGCTAATAGTAAATTTGCTATTTTAACAGCTGATATTGATAGTTATAATGAACTTTATGCACCATTTGGTAAAGTTGTTGAAGGAATGGATGTTTTAGATGCAATTGCTAATAGTAGAATTGAAGATACTGATGAAACAGATAATGAAGTAAAAGCAGTAACAGAAGAAAATGAAGAAGATAATAAGAATACAATAATAATAAAATCTATAACAGTGGATACTTTCGGTGTAGATTATGGAACACCTGAAGTTGTGAATTATGATGATTTAATGAATCAATTTTACAGCAGAATGTATGGCGGAAGCTATTAATATAAACACAAGACATGTAAACTAATTGCATGTCTTATTTTTATGCTATTAGAACTTAAATAATTAATTCAATAATTCATAAGTTTATATCACAAAAAAATAAAAAAAATCCAACAAAACTATTGACTTTAACAAGCAATCAATATATAATAGTAGGGCATGTAAGATTAGCGATGAAGTAAGATGTGGCTACATCCTTTGAAATAGCAGGGATGGAGGGAACTCTTATGGAGTATGTCGTGGCTTAGACCAAGGCGGTAAGTTATTTAAAATATTTAGACTTCGAAAGATAAAAAATGCTTTAAGTTGTATGAAGCAGAGTAATTAGAGAGATTAATTAAACAATCAATCAAAAATTATAAAGCTACATATAAGTGCTAAAAGCATATTTTTATTGTCAGAAAGTCGTGCACTTATCCCAAGAATATCATGCAAAAACTTGGGTTTAAATATTAGAGTTTTACAAAACACCAGGGTGCGTTTATAACTTCCGACCAAAATAAAAATATTTTAAGGAGGGAAAATTACATGGCAACAGTAAAAGGAAATGCGGTAGCAAGTGAAAAAATCAGAATAAGATTAAAAGCTTATGATCATGTAGTATTAGAACAGTCTGCTGAAAAAATAGTAGATACTGCTAAAAAAACAGGAGCAAAAGTTTCAGGTCCTATTCCACTACCAACAGAAAAGGAGATTATAACAATTTTACGTTCTCCACACAAACACAAAGATTCAAGAGAACAATTTGAAATGAGAACACATAAAAGAGTTATAGATATTCTTTACCCAACACAAAAAACTGTAGATACTTTAATGAAAGTAGAATTACCTGCAGGTGTTGATATTGAAATCAAATTATAATTTTTCTTTTGAATTATGAAAGAAAGTTATAACTCGAAAGAAAAAATTAAATAGAGTTTTAATTAGTTAGAACTAAACTTTAAAGTTCGGAAAGGTTTTCTTACATATATAAATAAGAAAGCAAATCAAAACCAAGCTGATATACATTAGCTATAATGAAATAAAATTATCAGCCAATAGTTAGGAGGAATTTTAAAAATGAAAACAATTATAGGAAAGAAAGTTGGAATGACTCAAATATTTGATGAAAAAGGAAAAGTTATTCCAGTAACAGTAATCGAAGCTGGTCCTTGTGTAGTAGCACAAGTTAAAACAGTTGAAACAGACGGATACAACGCTATCCAATTAGGATTCGAAGATGTAAAAGAATCTAAATTAAACAAACCAGAAAGAGGACATTTTGCAAAAGCTGGTTTAGCTAACAAAAAACATTTAAGAGAATTCAGAGTTGAAGATTTCGAAGACTTAACAGTAGGTTCAGAAATCAAAGCTGACGCTTTTGAAGCAGGAGACAAAATTGATGTTCAAGGAACAACAAAAGGTAAAGGTTTCCAAGGTGTTATTAAAAGACACGGACAATCAAGAGGACCAATGGGACATGGTTCAATGTATCACAGAAGACCAGGTTCAATGGGACCAACATCAACTCCAGGTAGAGTTTTCAAAGGTAAAAAATTACCAGGACATATGGGAAGAGTAACAGTTACAATTCAAAACTTAGATGTTGTAAAAGTTGATATGGATAAAAATGTTATCTTAATCAAAGGTAGTGTACCAGGAGCTAAAGGTGCAATATTAAAATTAAGAAAAAGTGTAAAAGCATAAGGAAGGAGGATTAAGAAATGCCTAGTATAGACGTATATAATGTAGAAGGTAAAAAAGTTTCAAGTGTAGATTTGAAAGAAGAAATATTTGGAATTGAACCAAATGAAGCAGTAGTACACAGTGTTTTAGTTAACTTCTTAGCTAACCAAAGACAAGGTACTCAAAGCACAAAAACAAGAGCAGAAGTTCGTGGTGGTGGTAGAAAACCATGGAGACAAAAAGGAACAGGTAGAGCAAGACAAGGAAGTATCAGAGCTCCACAATGGATTAAAGGTGGTATCGCTTTAGGTCCAAAACCTCGTTCATATAAATATACAGTTAATAAGAAAGAAAGAAGATTAGCTATTAAATCTTTATTAAGCTCAAAAGTATTAGAGAACGAATTAACAGTTGTAGACGCTTTCAACTTTGATTCAATCAAAACAAAACAAATGGTTAATGCTTTAACAAACTTAAAAGTAGAAGGAAAAACATTAATCGTATTAGCTGACAAAAATGAAAACGTTCAAAAATCAGCTAGAAATATTGAAAATGTTAAAACATTACAAGTTAACACAATCAATGTTTATGACTTATTAAAATATAAAAACTTAGTATTAACATTAGACACAGTTAAAAAATTAGAGGAGGTGTATGCATAATGATGGCAGAAGATATCATAATCGCTCCAGTAGTTACTGAAAAAAGTAATGATGGAATTAATGAAGGAAAATACACTTTCAAAGTTAACAAAAAAGCTACAAAACCAGAAATAGCTATGGCTGTAGAAAAATTATTCAATGTTAAAGTTTTAAAAGTTAACACAATCAACGTTAGCGGAAAAACAAGAAGAGTTGGAAGAAACTATGGTAAAACATCAGACTGGAAAAAAGCTATAGTTACTATAGATACAAATCCATCTGACAAAACATACTTAGCTGAAGGTGGAAAAGTTAAGAAAGTAGCTATGAAGTATAAAGATTCTATTGAAGAATTTATGGGTGCTTAATTATGCCAGATAAATTTGATGATAATATAATCGAAAAATTTAAGAAAAGTATTGTTTTACATGTTTCTGATGGAAAAAGCTTTACTGAAGCAATTAAGAAATCAGTAGAAAAAAAGTCAGAAGATGAAAAAAATAAAGTAAAACAAGATGAAGATATCGAGAGATAACTCGGAAAATAAATTAATTTAAAAGGAGAGAATTAAAAATGGGAATGAAACATTTTAGACCAACTACTCCATCATTAAGAAACATGACAGTTTCTACATTTGATGAAATCACAAAGAAAACTCCTGAAAAATCTTTATTAACAACAAAAAAGAAAAATGCAGGTAGAAACTCATCTGGTAGAATAACTGTTAGACATCATGGTGGAGGAAACAGACAAAAATATAGAAAAATAGACTTCAAACGTCTAAAAGATGATATGGAAGCAACAGTTATTGGTATCGAATATGATCCAAACAGAAGTGCAAATATTGCATTAATCGAATATGAAGATGGAACTAAATCATATATCTTAGCTCCAATCGGATTAAAAGACGGAGATAAAGTAGTATCAGGAGATAAAGCTGATATCAAACCAGGAAACTGCATGAAGATTGAAAGCATTCCTGTAGGTACTATGATTCACAATATCGAATTAAATCCAGGTCAAGGTGGAAAATTAGTAAGAGCAGCTGGTCAAGAAGCTCAATTAATGGCTAAAGAAGGTAAATATGCTCACGTAAGATTACCATCTGGAGAAATGAGATTAATAATGGCTGTATGTAGAGCAACAATCGGTACAGTAGGTAACTCAGACCACGAAAACGTTAAATTAGGTAAAGCCGGAAGAACTAGACATTTAGGTAAAAGACCTGAAGTTAGAGGTTCTGTAATGAACCCTAATGATCACCCTCATGGTGGTGGTGAAGGTAGAGCACCAGTAGGACACGCAGGTCCAATGACTCCTTGGGGTAAACCAGCACTTGGATATAAAACAAGAAAGAAAAATAAATTATCAAATAAATTTATTGTTAAGAGAAGAAAATAAAATAGTTGCTTGAGATATCAAGCGCAAGAGTAATTTTAAACCAACAAATAAGGAGGGAAACAAAAAATATGTCAAGATCAAGTAAGAAAATGCCATTCGTAGCTCCAAAGCTATTAAAAAGAATTGAAGCAATGAATGAATCAGGAGAAAAAACAGTATTAAAAACATGGTCAAGAGCTTCTACTATTTACCCACAAATGGTTGGACACACAATAGCTGTTCATGATGGTAGAAAACATGTACCTGTTTATATATCAGAAGAAATGATAGGACATAAATTAGGAGAATTTGCTCCTACAAGAACATTCAAAGGACACTCAGGAGATAAAACAACAAAATAATTAATAAAGAGAATTTCTTAAATAAATAAGGAGGTAAAAAATGGAAGAAACAGTTATCGTTCCAGAAGCAGTAGCAACTCTTAAAAATGCTAGAATTTCAGCTAGAAAAGTTAAAATAGTAGCAGATTTAATAAGAGGTAAAGATGCTAAAGAAGCTTTAGCAATTGTGAAATTCACACCTAAAGCATCATCTGAAGTATTAGAAAAATTATTAAAATCAGCAATTGCAAATGCTGAAAATAATCACGGTATGTCATCTAATAATTTATATGTTGCTGAAATCTATGCAAACCAAGGTCCAACAATGAAGAGAATTAGACCAGCTGCAAAAGGTTCAGCAGTTAGAATTAGAAAGAGAACATCTCATATTACAATTAAATTAAGAGAAAGAGCATAATGAGAAAGGAGGAATTTAAGTCATGGGACAAAAAATGGATCCACATGGATTAAGAGTTGGTGTTATCAAAGATTGGAGTTCAAAATGGTATGCAGATAAAAAAGATTTTGCAGATTACTTAGTTGAAGATAACAAAATTCGTAAATATGTTAAAAAGAAATTATATATTAGCGGAATTTCAAAAATCGAAATTGAAAGAACAGCTAAATTTGTTAAAGTTAATGTTTTCACAGCTAAACCAGGTTTAGTAATTGGTAAAGGTGGAAACTATGCTGAAATATTAAAAGCAGAATTAGAAAAAATGATAGGTAAAGATGTTAACCTAAATATAGTTGAGGTTAAGAATGTTGATGTTGATGCACAATTAGTTGCTGAAAACATTGCAGGACAATTAGAAAGAAGAATTTCATTCAGAAGAGCTATGAAACAATGTATGCAAAAAACTATGAAAGCAGGTGCTTTAGGTATTAAAACTGCAGTATCTGGAAGATTAGGTGGAGCAGACATGGCTAGAACTGAATTCTACAAAGAAGGTACAATACCACTTCAAACATTAAGAGCTGATATTGACTATGGATTTGCTGAAGCAGATACAACATACGGAAAAATCGGTGTTAAAGTTTGGATTTATAAAGGAGAAGTTCTTCCAGCTAAAAAAGCTAACGTGGAAGGAGGAGAAAAATAATGCCATTAATGCCAAAAAGAACAAAATATAGAAAACAACAAAAAGGTAGAATGAGAGGTAAAGCAACAAGAGGAAATAGAGTTACTGACGGTGAATATGGTATTCAAGCAGTAGAAGGTGGGCTTATTACTTCTAATCAAATAGAAGCTGCCCGTGTTGCTATGACTCGTTACATTAAAAGAGGTGGTAAAGTTTGGATTAAATTATTCCCAGACAAACCAATCACAAATAAAGGTATCGGTACTCGTATGGGTAAAGGTAAAGGTGCTGTTACTTACTGGGTTGCAGTTGCAAAACCAGGTAGAGTAATGTTTGAATTAGCTGGTGTTCCAGAGGAAACAGCTAGAGAAGCTTTAAGATTAGCAGCTAATAAATTATCTGTTAAATGTAAATTTGTAAAAAAGGAATCTGAATTAGGTGGTGATAATGATGAAAATAAATAAAATAAGAGAAATGTCTTCATCTGATCTAGAAAAAGAATTAGGAGAATTAAAATCAGAATTATTCAAATTAAGATTTTCATCAAAAACAAATGGTTTGGATAATCCTATGAGAATTAGAGAAGTTAGAAGAGATATAGCTAGAGTAAAAACTGAAATGAGAAGTAGAGAAATAGCTGAAAAAAACTAATTATCAATTAGTATAAGTTAATGTAATTTAATGTATTGCAATGAAATTGTAATTCATGTAAAACAATTCTAAGAAAGGAGATTGTAACATGGAAAGAAATGATCGTAAAGTAATGATCGGTACAGTTGTTTCTGACAAAATGGATAAAACTGTTGTTGTAGCTGTTGAAACAAACGTTAAACACAAAATATACAGCAAAATCCAAAAGAAAACATATAAATTAAAAGCTCATGATGAGAACAATGAATGCCAAGTTGGAGACAAAGTAAAAGTTATGGAAACAAGACCTCTATCAAAAGATAAAAGATGGAGAGTTGTTGAAGTAGTTGAAAAGGCAATAATAAAATAAGATTTTTAAAGAGTAAAATAATTTTATAAAAGGAGGGAATTTACTGAAATGGTACAACAACAATCAATATTAAAAGTAGCTGATAACACAGGTGCTAAAGAAATAATGGTTATTAGATGTTTAGGTGGTTCTTATAGAAAATACGCAGGAGTAGGAGACATAATAGTTGCTTCTGTTAAAACAGCTACACCAGGTGGCGTTGTTAAAAAAGGTGACGTAGTTAAAGCTGTTGTAGTTAGAACTAAGAAACCTGTAAGAAGAGCAGACGGTTCATACATAAGATTTGATGAAAACGCTGCAGTTATATTAAAAGAAGATGGTACTCCAAAAGGAACTCGTATATTTGGGCCAATCGCTAGAGAATTAAGAGATAAGGGATATATGAAAATTCTTTCACTAGCTCCAGAAGTTCTATAGGAGGTAGCTAAATAATTAATAATCTTGAATAAAGAGGTGAAAAAAGTAATGTTAAGAATTAAAAAAGGTGACACAGTTAAAGTTTTATCAGGAAATGATAAAGGTAAAACTGGAGAAGTTTTAGAAGTATTACCAAAAACAGAAAAAATCCTTGTTAAAGGAATTAATATAAAGAAAAAACACGTTAAACCAAGAAGAGCAGGAGATGAAGGTGGAATAATTTCATCAGAATTCCCAATCCATGCAAGTAAAGTTAGCGTAGTATGTCCAAAATGCGGAAAAGCTACAAGAATCGGATTTGAAATGGATAAAGAAAATAAAGTTCGTGTTTGTAAAAAATGTGGTGCAAAATTAAAATAAGAAAGGAGGTCTATTGAAGACTTATGGAAATTTTAAGAGAACAATATGAAAAAGAAGTTATACCAGCAATGATGAAAAAATTCAATTATACATCAGTTATGCAGGTTCCAAAATTAGATAAAATAGTTATTAATATAGGTTTAGGTGATACAAAAGAAAATCCTAAATCATTAGAAAATGCAGTAAATGATTTATCTATAATCACAGGTCAAAAACCAATTATAACAAAATCTAAAAAAGCTATAGCTGCATTTAAGTTAAGAGAAGGAGTTAACATTGGATGTAAAGTTACTTTAAGAAAAGGTAAAATGTATGATTTTGCATACAAACTATTCAATGTAGCACTTCCAAGAGTAAGAGATTTTAGAGGAGTATCAGCTAACTCTTTTGATGGAAGAGGAAATTATTCAATGGGTATTAAAGAACAATTAATATTCCCTGAAATTGAATATGACAAAATTGATAAAATTAGAGGTATGGATATAATATTTGTTACAACAGCTCAAACTGACGAAGAAGCTAAAGAGCTATTAACATTGTTAGGAATGCCATTCAAAAATTAATTAAAAGCAGCAATCTGCACATTTTCGCTTCATTAATCAAACCTCGATGTACATACGTACACCTTCGTCTTGATTAATTCGCAAAAATGCACATCTTACTACTTTTAATTAATTTTAGGAAATTAGTTGAAAGCAACTTTTAATTAATTTCAAGAAATTTGTAAAAGGAGGAAAAGCTAAAATATGGCTAAGAAATCTTTAAAAGTAAAACAACAAAAAGAACAAAAATTCAGCACACGCGAATATAATAGATGTAAGATTTGTGGACGTCCACACGCATATATTAGAAAATTTGGAATCTGCCGTGTATGCTTTAGAGAATTAGCACACAAAGGCGAAATTCCAGGTGTTAAAAAAGCAAGTTGGTAAAATTTAGTAAACCGCTTGAGATTACAAAAAAGGAGGTATAGAAATTGATAACTACTGATCCAATAGCAGATATGCTAACAAGAATAAGAAATGCAAATAGTTCAAAACATAAAACAGTAGATGTTCCTGCATCAAACATGAAATTAGCTATAGCTAACATATTGTTAAATGAAGGATATATCAAATCATTAGAAGAAATAAAAAGTGAAAATAATCAAGGGATTATAAGAATCACTTTAAAATATGATGAAAAAGGTAATAGAGTAATTGATGGATTAAAAAGAATTAGTAAACCAGGTTTAAGAGTTTATGCATCTAAAGATGAATTACCACAAGTATTAAATGGTTTAGGAATTGCATTAATCTCTACATCAAAAGGAATTAAAACAGATAAAGAAGCTAGAAACCTAGGATTAGGTGGAGAAGTTTTAGCTTATGTATGGTAATATCACATTGTATATATACCAGTAAAAAATGAATTATAAGAAGGAGGAAGAACCATGTCAAGAATAGGAAATAAACCTATAACAATACCAGCAGGTGTTGAAGTTACATTAGACGGTAATGTAATTACTGTAAAAGGTCCTAAAGGAACTTTAACAAAAGAATTACATAAGAATATGGAAGTTTCTGTAAATGGTACAGAAATCACAGTAAAAAGACCTGATGATGAAGCTTTTAACAGAAGTTTACATGGATTAACAAGAACACTTATTAACAACATGATCGAAGGTGTTGAAAAACAATTCTCTAGAACATTGGAAGTTAATGGTGTTGGATATAGAGCACAATTAAAAGGTAAAAAATTAGTAATGAATTTAGGATATTCACATCCAGTTGAAATGGACGCTCCAGAAGGAATTACTTTTGAAGTTCCAAATCCTAATACAATTATAGTTAAAGGTATTGACAAAGAAGTTGTTGGTCAAACAGCAGCTGTTGTTAGAACAAAGAGACCACCTGAAGTATATAGAGGTAAAGGTATCAAATATGCTGAAGAGCATATCAGAAGAAAAGAAGGTAAAGCAGGTAAGAAATAGAAATATAGTTTGGTATCTGTTTAACCAAATGTTTAATGAAATAATAATTAACCAATCGAAACAACTAATGCTGTTACATTAGTTAGAAAGGAGTAATAAAAATGGTTTCTAAAACAAATAGAAAATTCGAAGTTAAAAGAAGACATATAAGAGTTCGTAGAAAAATAAGCGGAACACCAGAATGTCCAAGAATGTGTGTTTATAGAAGTAACAACAACTTATTTGTTCAAATAATTGATGATGTTGCTGGAAATACATTAGTAAGTGCTTCTACATTAGATAAAGAAGTAAAAACTAAACATTCAAATAAAGAAGCTGCTAAAGAAGTAGGGGCTTTAATAGCAAAAAGAGCTTTAGACAAAAATATCAAAACAATAGTTTTTGATAGAAGTGGTTACGTATATCACGGTGTAGTTAAAGAATTAGCTGAAGCTGCAAGAGAAGCAGGTTTAGAATTCTAATTTTGCAATTATAAAGAGTTTATAATAAATCACTTTAAAATAATGAAGGAGGGAAAATTAAATCAATGGAAAATACAGTAGCAGAATTAAAAGAAAAAGTTGTTGCTATAAACAGAGTTGCTAAAGTTGTTAAAGGTGGTAGAACTTTTAGATTTAGTGCTGTAGTTGTTGTTGGTGACGAAAATGGTCATGTAGGTGTTGGAAATGGTAAAGCAGCTGAAGTTCCAGATGCTATCAGAAAAGCAATTGAAGAAGCTAAGAAAAACTTAGTAGAAGTTCCAATTGTTAAAACAACTGTACCACATGAATTTGTTGGAACTTTTGGTAGTGCAAAAGTTATGTTAAAACCAGCTGCAGAAGGTACTGGAGTTATTGCTGGTGGAAGCGTTAGACCAGTTCTAGAACTTGCAGGTTACAAAAATATTAGAACAAAAGTTATAGGAACAAACAATCCTAGAAACGTTGTTTATGCTACAATCGAAGGTTTAAAATCAATGCAAACTATCGAACAAGTAGCTGCAAAAAGAGGTAAAAAAGTAGAAGATATTTTATAATTTATTATTGAAATATAAAAAGTTATAGTATATACTAATTATAATTAAGAATAAGGAGGTGTAACCGCACAATGAAATTAGACGAATTAAGCCCAGCACAAGAAGGAAAGACAAGAACTAGGGTAGGACGTGGAATAGGTTCAGGACTAGGAAAAACTTCAGGAAGAGGACATAAAGGTCAAAAGGCTAGAACAGGCGGCGGAGTTAGAAGAGGTTTTGAAGGTGGTCAAACACCATTATATAGAAGATTACCAAAAAGAGGATTTACAAATATTCATGCTAAAAACTATACAGAAGTAACTTTAACAATGTTAAATAAAGCTACTACTGAAGAAGTTACAGCAGAAAGCTTAATCGCTGACGGAATAATAAGCAAAGCCAATGACGGTATCGTAGTTATAGCTACAGGAAACTTAGAGAAAAAATTAGCTGTAAAAGCTAAAAGATTTACTAAAGCTGCTCAAGAAAAAATCGAAGCTTTAGGAGGAAAGACAGAGGTGATTTAATTGTTCAACACCATTAAAAACGCTTTTAAGACTCCAGATGTAAGAAAAAGAGTGTTATATACATTATTATTAATAGTAATATTTAGATTAGGATGTTATATATCTGTACCAAATGTTGATACAGTATTATTATCAAATTTCACCCAAGGTGGATTTGCTGGATTAATAAATACAATATCAGGTGGAGCATTTGAAAATCTTTCAATTTTTGCAATGTCAATAACTCCATACATTACAGCCTCAATCGTTATACAACTATTGGGTATGATAATTCCATCTTTAGAAAAATTAACTAAAGAAGGTGGAGAAGAAGGAAGAAATAAAATAAACAGATATACAAAAATACTTACAATATTCCTTGCATTTGTAGAAGGATTAGGATTATTCTTCTCATATAAAGGATATTTTATAGGAGCTTCATCACAAGTTCCATTTGAAAGATTTATGGCAGGTACAATTGTTGTATTATCTTTCATGGCAGGAACAGCATTCTTGATGTGGCTAGGAGACCAAATTTCTAGTAAAGGAATTGGAAATGGTATATCAATTTTGATTTTTGTTGGTATTGTTTCTAGATTACCAAGAGGAATTCAAAAGATATTTGATACATTATTATTAAATGGTAAATTTAGTACTACTAACTTAATTGTTGCTTTAGCAATATTGGCAGCTGCAATTATCTTGGTTTCAGGAGTTGTTTTTGTACAACAAGCTGAAAGAAGAGTACCAGTACAATATTCAAAGAAAGTTGTAGGAAGAAAAATGGTTGGTGCGCAAAATACACATATTCCATTAAAACTAGCTATGGCTGGTGTAATGCCAATAATTTTCGCATCATCATTCATGACATTCCCTGCAATGATAATTCAAATATTCAAGCCAGAAATAGCTACACAAAATGGCTTTTTAGCTGGATTATTTAAATTATCAATTGCAACGTCTACAACAAAATTATCTACAGGAGTACCTGTACCATGGGGATATGTAATTGCTAATGCTTTAATTTACATATTACTAATTATAGGATTCACATTCTTCTATACATATGCTACATTTAATCCTGCAGAGGTATCTAGCAATATTAAGAAGAATGGTGGTTTCATACCAGGAATTAGAGCTGGTAAACCAACAACACAATATTTATCATCAATAATTTCTAAATTAACGCTAGTTGGTGGATTTTTCTTAGCATTAATAGCTATAATACCAATGTTTGCTAGATTTGGAACATTAGGTGAATTGAACTTAGCTTTTGGAGGTACATCAATACTTATTGTAGTAGGTGTAGCATTAGAGACGGTTCAACAATTAGAATCATACTTAGTAATGAGACATTATAAGGGATTCCTTAACTAAATAAATCCCATACTATAATAAACAAAAGAGGTTGGAAGAGAAAATAATTCGCTTCCAACTTCAAAGTTTGTTTTGGGATGGGGGAATGATTTTTTTTAAAGTCATTCCCCGATCCCAAAATAAAATAAAAAGGAGAGATGATTATGATAATAATAATGTTAGGTGCACAAGGAACAGGAAAAGGAACAGTTGCTGGAATCTTAAACAAAGAAAAAGGTTGGATCCAATTATCAACTGGAGATATTTTTAGAGAGAATATCTCAAAAGGAACAGAGCTTGGTGTTGAAGCTAATAAGTATATTTCAAAAGGATGTTTAGTTCCTGATGAAATTACTATTTCTATGGTTGAAAACAGATTAGAAGAATTAAAAGATGAAGATGGCATTATATTAGATGGTTTCCCTAGAAATCTTGAACAAGCAAAGAAATTAGATGAAATATTAGCAAGCAAAGGTCAAAAAGTTGACTGGGTTATGAACCTAGAAACTCCTAGAGATGAGATTATAGAAAGAATGATGAATAGAAGAGTATGTTCTAAATGTAAAGCTACATACAATTTAAAATTACATCCATCTAAGGTTGAAGGAATTTGCGATAATTGTGGTGGAGAGTTAATTATTAGAGCTGACGATAGTGATGAAGAGGCTATTAGAAATAGATTAGAGATTTATGATACTCAAACAAAGCCTTTAGTTGATTTTTATAATGAAAAGGGCATTGTTATTGTTGAGGAGATTAGTGCGAGAATAAATAGATTGGCTGCGGAGGCTTGTGAGGATTTCTTACGTCAAATTCAAGGGTAAATAATAAGGTGGTTAAATTTGACTATAAAAATCCTACCAAAGAAAGAAGACGGAAGTGTATAGTAGAAAAGGAAGTATAAAAAATGGTAACTATAAAATCTAAAAAAGAAATTGAATTAATGAGGGAAGCTTGTAGGGTTACGGCTTTGGTTCATGAAGAGTTAAAAAAGAATATTAGACCTGGGATTACGACGCTAGAGTTGGATAGAATTGCTGAGAAGACAATGAGAGAGAATGGGGGATTTCCTGCTGAAAAAGGTTATGATCCAGGGATTAAAGGTGTTCCACCTTTTCCAGGTTCTATTTGCGTATCAATCAATGATGAGGTTATTCATGGTGTTCCATCAAGTAGAGTTAAATTAAAAGAGGGAGATGTTGTTAGCATCGATTTGGTTGTTTTGAAAGATGGATTTAACGGCGATGCTGCAAGAACTTATGTTGTGGGAAAAGGTAGTAAAGCTGCATATGATTTAATAAATGTTACTGAACAAGCATTTTTTGAAGGAATTAAATATGCAAAAAAAGGAAATAGAATTGGTGATGTTTGCCATGCAATTGGTGAGTTTGTTCATAAAAATGGATATTCAGTTGTTAGAGAATTTCAAGGACATGGAATAGGAAGACAAATGCATGAAGATCCAGGTATTCCAAATTATGGAAAACCTGGAAGAGGTATTAGGTTAGAACCTGGTATGACATTAGCCATCGAACCTATGGTAATTCAAGGAAAACCAGACATTTTAGAACTAGACGATGGATGGACAATTGTTACTGAAGATGCAAGTTTGGCTGCTCATTATGAAAATACAATTTTAATTACAGAAAATGAGCCAGAAATATTGACTTTATTATAATTTTATTATATAATATAAAAGCTATCATGGAACATTTTGACATAAAATATGGTTAAATATTCCTGAAAATAGTTGATAAATCAAGAAAAATAAGCATTACATAAATTTAAAAATTTAGGAGGTTATAATGGCAAAAGAGGATGTTATTGAATTAGAAGGAACAGTTGTTGAAGCGTTACCTAATACAAATTTCAAGGTTGAACTTGAAAATGGACATCAAATTTTAGCTCATATCTCAGGAAAGCTTAGAATGAATTATATTAAAATTCTTCCTGGAGATAAAGTAAAAGTTGAATTATCTCCATATGATTTAACAAGAGGAAGAATTACTTGGAGAGCAAAATAGAATACAAAAGCAAATAGTGTTTGAATAATTTATGAGGTGCGATGTGAGATGTATAGAACTACATTTAGCCTGTATTTTGTATACGTCTGACCTCACGCATCATTAAAATTAAGCAAACACTATATGTAGGTTATGTAACAAATATTACAGGAGGTGTAGTGAAATGAAAGTAAGACCATCAGTTAAGAAAATGTGTGAAAAATGCAAAGTAATCAAAAGAAAAGGTGTTATAAGAGTAATTTGTGAAAATCCTAAACACAAACAAAGACAAGGATAATTTTTAGGATAAACAAAAATGGTATTAACACAAATTACGATAAGCGGCTGATAATTTATTTAATTTGTGTTTATATATAACATTTTATATTGATTAAAGATTAATATAGTTAAAGAATCCGAGTTTAATTGTATTAATGCATTTCACCTTTAATTTGATATAAAATAAACAATTTTTTAAATTAAACAAAATATTTTGGAGGTGCTAAAATAATGGCTCGTATATCAGGAGTAGATTTACCTAGAGAAAAAAGAGTAGAAATTGGATTAACATATATTTATGGAATTGGTTTACCAAGTTCACAAAAAATATTAAAACAAGCTGGTGTTAACCCAGATACTAGAGTAAAAGATTTAACTGATGACCAAGTACAAGCAATAAGAAATGCTATGGATGGTTATTTAGTTGAAGGTGACTTACGTAGAGAAGTTGCTCTTAACATTAAGAGATTAACAGAAATAGGATGCTACAGAGGATTAAGACATAGAAGAGGATTACCAGTTAGAGGACAAAGAACAAAAACTAATGCTCGTACAAGAAAAGGTCCTAGAAAATTAGTAAGTAAGAGTAAAAAATAATTAGGGAGGTAAAACATAAATGGCTACTAAAAATGTAACAAAAAGAGTTACTAGAAGAAGAGATAGAAAAAATATCGAAAAAGGTATGGCTCATATTCATTCTAGTTTTAATAATACAATAGTTACAATATCTGATGTTCAAGGTAATGTTTTATCTTGGGCAAGTGCTGGACAATTAGGATTCAAGGGTTCTAGAAAAAGCACACCATTCGCAGCTGGAGAAGCAGCAGAAACAGCAGCTAAAACAGCTATGGAACATGGTTTGAAATCAGTAGAAGTATTTGTAAAAGGACCAGGAGCTGGTCGTGAAGCAGCTATAAGATCATTACAAGCTGCAGGGTTAGAAATAAGCAGTATTAAAGATGTAACACCAATACCACATAATGGTTGTAGACCACCAAAAAGACGTCGTGTATAAAATAAGTGAATATAATAAGGAAGGTGAAAATTAATGTCAAGATATAGAGAACCTGTTTTAAAAAGATGTAGATATCTTGGAATCAGTCCAACAGTTATTGGTATTGACAAAGAATCTAATCGTAAACCAGCAGGAAATAAACATAAAAAAGTTTCTGAATATGCTATTCAGTTAAAAGAAAAGCAAAAATTGAAATTTATATATGGAGTTGGAGAAAAACAATTTAGAAAATATTATGCAATTTCATATAACAAAAAAGGAAATACAGGTGAATTATTACTACAATTACTAGAAAGCAGATTAGATAACGTAGTATTTAGATTAGGATATGCTAGAACAAGAGCAGAAGCTAGAATGCAAGTTTCTCACGGAGCTTTCCAAGTTAATGGACAAAAAGTTGATATTCCATCATACATTGTTAAACCTGGAGATGAAATAGCTGTAAGAGAAATAAGAAAAGATAATGGTACAATTAAAGCAAGTGTAGAAGAAACTGCTTCAAGATTAGTACCTACATGGTTAGAGAAAAATATTGATAATTTATCAGGTAAAGTGGTAAAAGAGCCATCAAGAGAAGAAATCGACTACCCAGTAGAAGAACATTTAATAGTAGAGCTTTACTCAAAATAATGGTTGTAAAAGTGTTAAAGAAAGCCTATATTTATATGTTTTGTGTGTATACAAATTGTGGATAAATATAAGATTTACTTTAAGACTGAATTAAATAAAATGATTAATTATTAGGAGGTAAAAATGATAGAATTTGAAAAGCCAAATATTAAATGCTTAGAGATAGACAATGACAAGAATTATGCAAAATTCGTTTGTGAACCATTGGAGAGAGGATATGGTATTACAATAGGAAATTCATTAAGAAGAATTTTACTTTCATCATTACCAGGAAGTGCAATTACTGGAGTTAAAATTGATGGTGTTCTACATGAATTTTCTACAATACCAAATGTAGTAGAAGATGTACCAGAGATAATTGTTAATCTAAAAAGTGTAAGATTAAAATTAGATAAAAATGAAGAAAAAACTTTAAGAATTAACTTTAAAGGAGAAGGTGAAGTTACTGCAGGTGATATAATTACTGATGGAACAGTTGAAATACTAAACCCAGATTTACACATTGCTACTGTTTCAGAAGGTGGTTCACTAGTTATGGAATTAACAGCTGAAATGGGTAGAGGATACAACACAGCTGAAAAGAATAAAAAGGAAAACCAACCTTTAGGGGTACTTCCAATAGATTCTATCTATACACCAGTTAAGAAAGTTAATTATTCAGTTGAAAACACTAGAGTTGGACAAATGGTTGATTATGATAAATTAACAATCGAAGTTTGGACAGATGGAAGTTTAAAACCATATGAAGCATTAAGTTTAGCAGCAAAAGTTATGACTGGACATTTAGATTTATTTATAGATTTATCTGAAGCTACAAAAAATACTCAAGTAATGATTGAAAAAGAAGAGTTCAAGAAAGAAAAAGTATTAGAAATGGCTATTGAAGAATTAGAATTATCTGTAAGATCATTTAACTGTTTAAAAAGAGCTAATATCTCTACAGTTGAAGATTTAACAAATAAAACAGAGTCAGATATGATGAAAGTTAGAAATCTTGGTAAAAAATCTTTGGATGAAGTTACAAACAAATTACATTCATTAGGATTGGATTTTGCTAAGGAAGAAGACTAAATTATTTTAAATTTTACTTATTAATAAAAAAAGAGAGGGTGAAAAAAGTGGCAATTAACAGAAAGTTAGGTAGAACTACAGATATAAGAAATGCAATGTTAAAAACTGGATTAACAGATTTAATTTGGCATGAAAAAATAGAAACTACTGAAGCTAGAGCTAAAGAAATTAAAGCATTAGCTGATAGTATAATTGCATTAGCTATAAGAGAAAAAGATAATTTTGAAACTGTTGACGCTAAAGTTGTTAAAGCAAAATTAGATTCTAACGGTAAAAAAGTTACTGAAATAGCAAAAAGCAAAAATGGTAAAGAATATTTAAAAGTAGTTAAAGAAGAGACTACTGAAAAAAGACAAAAAGATATGCCATCTAGATTAAATGCTAG
Organism: Clostridia bacterium; assembly: GCA_017470645.1. GTDB lineage: Bacteria > Bacillota > Clostridia > TANB77 > CAG-508 > CAG-492. Next base: position 21,264 of record JAFUYJ010000017.1, on the reverse strand, counting down.
AAGAAAAATGATGAGAATGATAAACAAAGTAAAAGATAGCGACGGAAATAACGTAGATTTAACAGCTAAATTATTCAATGAAATCGCTCCTAAATATGAAGGTAGAAACGGTGGTTATACTCGTATAATCAAAAAAGGACCTAGAAGAGGAGATTCAGCTGAAGTTGTTATATTAGCTTTAGTTTAATAATATGAGAAAAAATCCAAATTCAAATTTGGATTTTTTTTTGTCATCTACAACGTGTCAATGGGGACGTAGATAAATAACACATTTGTTCAATGAACAATAAGTTCCTCCAAAAAATTCATATTGACGATGGATTTTTACAATGATATAATTTTTATAGATGATAAAAATTCAAATGATAAAGGGGAATGTATTATGGATGAAAATCAAAATCAGAATTTAAATCAAAATAATCAAGGAGCCCAACCAATTCAAGCACAATTTAATCAAAATGTGCAGAATGCCCAGACAGCACAAAATACTAATATGAATAACGCAAATGCGTATAGCCAAACTATTCAGCCAAATGCAGCAAATACTACAAGCAAAAAGGTGAAAAATAGCAAATCAAACAAAAAAGATAATGTAGAAAAGCCTAAAAAGAAAGGAAAGGCTGGAAAAATTATTGCAATAATCATTTTGATAATACTTGTAATAGCGGGTGGAGGACTTACTGGATATTTGTTAACAGGTGGAGAATTAAATTTCTTTGATAACAACGAAACATCTTCAAGTAGCAAGTCATCAAAAAGTAAAGATTCGAAAAAGAGTAATAAAGATGAGGATGATAATAGTAAATCTGAAGACAAAGATTCAGATGATAAAGAAGATAGTGATGAAAAATATACTGGTTCAAAAATAGATAAAAACAAACCATGGGTGTATGATGCAAATTATGCAGAGGGAAAAATTGAAAAGACAATAACAACATTTGAAGGAACAGAATACAAAACAGTAGATATGTTAATTGCACCATATATTAATATTAATTCAAAAGCGGCTAAAAAAGCAAACAAAGAAATAAAAGATGTATATAATTTAAGCTATGAGAAATATGGAGAAACTAATGAATCAGGTGCTGCAACTTTATTTAAAATAGAATATGAATATATAGTAAAAGATAAAGTTTTATCTATTGTTGTAAGACAGCATAATGGTGTTACTAATGGTGGTGCAGGGATAAATTTTTACACATATAATTTTAATTTAGATACATACGATGAGGCAAGTTTAGAAGATGTGTTCAAAGCTTGTGGATTTACTTCAAAGGAGGATTTAGAAGATAAAATTAGAATTACATTAGAAAATGGTGTGGCAGATGGTACTGTTTCAAGTAATTCACAGTGGTACAACAATCAATGCTATATAGACAAAAACTACAACTTCAATATAATAAATACAGAAGCTCCTATGGGTGGAAATGATAGTTTAGTGATTAAAACAGATGTAGTAAGCAATAAAAAACAAAAAACTTCATTTGAATTGCCTGAAGATGATGGCTATGAACCACCAGCAGGACCATATGGTGACGGTATTGAACAAATAAAAAGTAATTTAAAAGATGCGTATTGGATTAGAAACAATGTTATGATGACAAAAAGTTGTTTTGGAGAGGCTATTACCGGAAATCAAACATTGAATTTTATGAAAGTTATTGGAGGAAAATATACTCCAATGTTTCTAGTAGAAGCTTATTCTGAAAATGATTTATCAAATCAGGTATTCATAGTTTCATATCAAGGTGGAAGAGTAGTCGTAAAACCATTTACAAAATATCCATTACACAATAGCCATGCTGGCGTAGAAGTTGATCCAAATAAATGTATAGCTGTAATATCATATATGCATATGGGATATTTTTCTGATACATATTATGATTTGTCAAGCGGTAGAGCTAAAGAATTAATAGAAATTGGTGGAGATGATAACAATTCTAGTGGAACAACTTATTATAAAAGAGCGGCGAATTCTTCAGAAACAGTATCAATTTCTAAATCAGAATATGATAGCATACATGCCCAATATTCAAATTATAAATTTTATCCAATCGGAACAGAGTTGAATGATGCTAATGTAAATGAATATGTTAAATAATTTTTTGATGATACGTTCAAAGACAAAATATTATACTTAATATCAGATGAACAAAAGAAAAAGGAGGAAAATATGAGAAATAAAGCCCCAAAAGTGAAAAATAAAAAAAGAGGAATACCTAAAGTAGTGCTAATCATAATTATACTTATTATGGCAGCGATAATAGGAATGCTTTCATGGATGGTTATTTCAGGAAAAGATTTTTCAACTGTTTTTAATAAAGTAGAACAATCAGAAGATAAAAAAGATAGTAATGTAAAACAAAATGATGAGAAAAACAATGAAAATAATAATGAAATAACAGAAGAAAAAGATGGTAATGTTTCAGGTAAAGGTGGAGACAAAGAAGAAACCTCAAATACCATAAATCTAAAAGATTCATTTAAAGTCACATATGAAACAAGAGGAGTAAGAAATATAACAATAGGAGGAGCAAGTTTCGTTTGTAATGAAGATGTTCCTCACATTTCAGGAATAAGTTCTGCAGCTTCTGCTAAAATGGAAAAATATTTAGCAGACTGGTATAGCAGTGTGTGGGTAGATATTAATGCACAAACTAGTGATGATTACATAAAGGAACTTTTAACTCAAATAAATGAAGCAAGTGAAGAAAATGATGGATATGGACCTTACGATATCGGTTTTCATCAATCATATGAAGTAATTTACCTAACTGATAAATTAGTAACATTTGGATACACTTTCAGCGGAGGTCTTGGAGGTGTAGGCTGGGGAAATGCAAGTGGCGTTTCATTTGATTTGGAAACAGGAGATGTAATTGAAATTAAAAATTTGGTTAAATCAAAAGAAAAATACATAGAAGCATGTAAAAAATCAGTTTATGAACAATTACAAAAAGACTCAAGATATAATGAAGTTGTAGAATCACACGGTGATAGTTATCAAAGTACAATAAACTCAGCAATAGAAAAATTAGACGGATACTTCACAAAAGATGGAATTATGTGTGTTGAAATACCAAAATATGAAATTTCAAGTGGTGCAGCTGGAGAATTTCAATATGCAGTACCATATAGTTTAGTTGAAAACTATATTGACACCCAATATTTAGAAAATAAAAATAGTAGAAACATCAACTCAAACGCCAACAAAGAATACACAACAGAAGAATTAGAAAAAATGGCATTAGATTATTATGAAGCAAAAACAGGATATAGACCAAGTCGTGTTGGTTCGCAAAAAAATGATGATGGAACAATATCAATTCAGTTATATGATAATATGGGCGATCACAATAGTACTTCAGATTGGTACACAGTAGATCCTAAAACTGCTGTTGGTACGGACATTGTTAAGAATATAATTGATTTAAAAACTAAACCAGATAGAGAATAAAAATTAAAAATCACCTTTTACTATTTAATTAATATAATGTAAAAGGTGATTTTTATGTCTAAATATAATAGAGAAAATATATATAAATATGCTGAAAAATGGGCGCTTTCACGAAATCCGAAATACTACAATTACGATTATATTGGAGGAGATTGTACAAACTTTGTATCTCAATGCATTTACGCAGGTTGCGGACAGATGAATTATAATAGGTTAAATGGTTGGTATTACATAAATGCTAATAATAAATCTCCATCATGGACAGGGGTAGAGTTTTTGTATGATTTTTTGATTTCTAATAAAGGATCGGGACCAAGGGGAGAGGATACATCTATTGATAAGTTGGAAATAGGTGATATAGTTCAACTAAGTTTTGAAGGATTGAGATTTTCTCATGGACTTGTAGTAATTCAGAGTGGAACTAGCGTTGAAAATACTTTAATTGCAGCACATACATATGATGTGTTTAGAAAAAGAGTTAGTGATTATGGTTTTGAGAAATATAGGTGTATTCATTTGATTTGATAATAACTATAAAAGCATAAAGGTTTTATATTGTTTAAACCTTTATGCTTTTATTATTTTAAATATACTCTTCTAAAATTTCCCATACATCCTCAGAATAAATCTTTCTCTCAGCAGAAAAAGGCATAAATGTAAAGTCACCAATAGGGTTTAAATCGCTCTGGATGGTTTTTACAGCGTTTTCTACTTTGGTTACAGCTATTTTATCAGCTTTATTACAAAGTACCATAAATGGCAATCCTGAGCGGATTATGTAATCATACATCATTCTATCATTGCTACCTGGTTCATGTCTGATATCTATTAATAAAATGATAAGTGAAATATTCTTTCTAACATGTAAATATTCATCTATAAAATGATTAACTTTTTCTTGTTCGACTTTAGACATTTTGCTGTAGCCATAGCCAGGTAAATCAACAAAATAAAACTTATCATCCATATTATAAAAATTGATTTGTCTTGTTTTGCCAGGTTCGCTACTAGTTCTAGCTAATTTTTTTCTGTTAATCATAGTGTTAATAAATGAAGATTTACCAACATTAGATTTTCCAACCAAAACAATTTCTGGAAGTCCAGAATTAGGGTATTGCTTTGGAGATGTAGCGGAAATTTCTATTTTTGGATTTTTAATTAACATTTTGGCTCCTCCTTTTTAAATTTGAAACACTGAAGGACGTTCTTAATTTTTAGGTACAATTTTTTCTAAGCCACCCATATAAGGTCTTAGAACTTCAGGTATTGTAACAGTTCCATCTTCATTATAATTATTCTCTAATACTGCAATTAAACCTCTAGGTGTAGCAACAACAGTGTTGTTTAAAGTATGAGGATAGTAGTTACCTTTTTCATTTTTAACACGAATTCCTAAACGTCTTGCTTGAGCATCTCCTAAAGTAGAACAGCTTCCAACTTCAAAATATTTTTGTTGACGTGGGCTCCATGCTTCAACATCACAAGATTTAACCTTTAAATCTGCCATATCACCAGAACAACAATCTAATTGTCTTACAGGAACATTCCAACTTCTGAATAAATCTACAGTTAATTTCCACATTTTATTGTACCAATTCATAGAATCTTCAGGCTCGCAAAGTACTATCATTTCTTGTTTTTCAAATTGATGTACACGGTATAAACCTCTTTCTTCCAATCCATGAGATCCAATTTCTTTTCTAAAACATGGAGAATATGATGTCATTGAAATTGGTAATTCATCTTTTTTTATCATTTGTCCCTTAAATCTTCCAATCATTGAATGCTCAGATGTTCCTATTAAATACAAATCTTCATTTTCAATTTTGTACATCATTGCATCCATTTCCTCAAAACTCATAACTCCAGTAACAACATCACTACGAATCATGAATGGGGGAATAGTATATGTAAATCCATTGTCTATCATATAGTCTCTTGCATAGGCAAGCATAGCTTCGTGAAGTCGTGCAACATCACCAATTAAATAATAAAATCCAACACCGCTTGTACGTCCTGCAGATTCTTTATCTAAACCGTTGAATTTAGCTATAATATCAGCATGATGTGGTATTTCATAGCTTGGAACGACAGGATCACCAAATCTTTGAACTTCAACATTTTCGCTATCGTCTTTACCAATAGGAACAGATGGGTCAATAATATTTGGGATTTTCATCATTCTTTCTTTTATGGCTTCAGCCAATTCAGCTTCTCTTTTTTCATTTTCTACAAGTTCATCATTCAATTGTTGAACTTCAGCTTTAATCTTTTCAGCTTCGTCTTTTTGACCTTGTTTCATTAAGTTTCCAATTTCATTACTTAAAGTTTTTCTTTTAGCTCTTAAATTATCACCATTTTGCATAGCTTGGCGATTTTTTATATCTAATTCAATAACTTCGTCAACTAAAACTAATTTATGGTCTTGAAATTTTTTCTTGATGTTTTCCTTTACAACATCGGGGTTTTCTCTAAGAAATTTTATATCTATCATAAAAATACCTCCTAATTAATATAATTTTTTTCTATTTCTTTACATAATTGAAATCTTTGAGATTGTTTCGTAATATTATCTGGTCTATCAACTGGGATCTCGGACAAGAACATCGACTCTGGCCTTACCCATATTTGCCTATTATCTTCTCTTGGATAAAGAGGCTTGTACACTACCATTCTTTCTTTTGTTTCGCTATCATAAGCAACATTCTCAACAAAATAGTAGTTTCCTTTAAAATGTCTGTAAACTCTTCCAATTTTAACTTCTTCCATAAAACATTCTCCTTTCGTTTTTGGCGGTTGAAACTTTTGGGACTACTTCCAAAAGTTACGTCCTCGATTTAAAAATCAAAAACGTCCTTATGAAAATTCATAAGGACGAATAATTATCGCGGTGCCACCTTAATTATGAAATTGTTGTATATAACATATTTCATATCTTAACAATGCTTGTAACCTTGCATTACTAGGTTTAGTTTTCACTAAAAGCTAAAGAGTAGATTCATAAACTTTTTTAGATTATTCTCACCAACCATAATCTCTCTGAATAAAAGGGAGTTTACTACTAGTCTCTTGTTACGCTACATATTATGTTTATAATGATAACATGAATTAAAAAAAAAATCAAGAGTTATTATTAACAACATTTCTTTTTATTATCTTTTTCACAAACAAGCATTATAATTCTAACAATAAGAAATACAACCAAAGTTACAAGGATAGCTATAACAGCACCTAAACCTAAGGCAGCAAATAAGCCTGTAACAGCACCAATAAGCACACCAACAACAAAGGCTAATAGTATAGACAAAATAAATATTATTAAATCTATACAACATTTTCTAGATTTTTTATTTTTTTTGCAGCAGCAAATATCTATTTCTTGATCCATAGAAATTCACCTCCTATAATATATAATATGAAGATTATGACATTTGTTGACAAAATACGACAATTAAAAATTATTGAAAAATTAGAAAAATCAAGTTAATTGTATTGACAATTCACTTTAACTTAGAGTATAATAGTATTCGTACGTAAAAGGGTTAAAGAAAAAATACAACCCCTAGGAAAACATCCAATAAGGTAATAGAGATACCGGAAGGAGGGGAATTATATATGCCAGAAGTAAAAAATAATGGTAACTTGGAAGAAGCTTTAAAAAGATTTAAAAGACAATGTGCTAGAAACCAAGTATTACAAGAAGTTCGTAAAAGAGAACACTATGAAAAACCTAGTGTTAAAAGAAAGAAAAAGTCAGAGGCTGCTAGAAAAAGAAAATTTTAGTGGTTTGTTAAGAGTGCAAGTGTAATGCTTGCACTTTTGTGATATTTTTGACACTTTTGGGATAATCTCAAAAAGGTGTTTTTAGGAACGACTAAAAAAAAATCATAATAAAAAAAGTGTCACAATATAAAAAGAAAGGATTGATTACAATGTGGAAAGAAAAATTATTAGAAGATTTAAAATCTGCAATGAAAGATAAAGATGTTGTTAAAAAGAATACTGTTCAAATGGTAAGAGCAGCAGTTCTACAAGTTGAAAAAGACAAACAAATAGAATTAAATGATGACCAAATATTAGAAGTAATTGCTAAAGAATTTAAAAAGAGAAATGATTCATTAGCAGATTACGAAAAATCAGGTAGAGAAGATTTAATTAGTCAAATCAAAGAAGAAATGGCAGTGTTAGAAGGATACTTACCAAAGAAATTATCAGAAGAAGAATTAACAGAAAAAGTAAAAGAAATAGTATCTGAAATAGGTGCTACATCTATGAAAGACATGGGAATTATAATGAAAACAGCTAAGGAAAGACTAGGTGTAACTGCTGACGGTAGAATGATAAATGAAGTTGTAAAAAAACTATTAGCATAGTTTTAAATAAAGAATACTCAATAAAAAAGGGCGATTCTATAATTAGGTTTATAGAATCTCTCTTTTTTTTATTCAAATATTTTTGCAAATAAACTAATACACCATAAACTTGCAATACCAACTAAGATGTAAACTATTTTAGATAATATAGAACCTTCTCCAAATAAGAAGTCTACAAGGTTAAAGTTGAATAATCCAATTAATCCCCAGTTTAATCCACCAATTATAACTAATATTAAAGCTATTGTATTTATAATTCTCATAGTATTTGGCTCCTTTCTTATTTTAAATTTGCTTTTCTTTTATATTATTGTATACAAGTTTATAAAAATTATTCATTTTAAAATTTTTATGCATTCTATTGTATATTTTTTCCAAATTATATTATAATAAATAAAAAATCAAGAAAGAAGGTTTTATGATGAATTATAAAAAAGAAGACTATAAAAATGGAATAACTTTTCATAAAATTAATACAAATAAATTTAAAACAAATTTGTTTGCTATTTTTTTAACAACAAAACTTGATAGAGAAAATGTTACTAAAAATGCACTACTAACAGCAGTTTTAAGAAGAGGAACAAAAAAATTAACAAGTCAAGAAGAAATTAGTAAAGCGTTAGAAAATATGTATGGTGCAAGTTTTGACTGTGGTGTTGAAAAAACGGGAGACAATCATGTAATGAAGTTCTATTTAGAAAGCATTAATAACGAATTCTTACCATCAGAAGAAAATTTAAGCAAAGAATGCTTAGAAATATTACTTGATATAGTATTTACCCCATATTTAGAAGATGGAAAATTTAAACAAGAGTATGTAGATGGCGAAAAAGAAAACTTAAAACAAATTATACAAGGAAAAATTGATAATAAAGCAAAATACGCATACGACAGATGTGTTGAAGAAATGTATAAAAACGAACCATATGGATTATATAAATATGGATATATAGAAGATTTAGAAAAAATTGATGCACAAAATTTATATGAATACTATTTAGAAATGATAAAGAATGTAAAAATAGATATTTTTGTATCTGGAAATTTAGATGATAAAATAATTAATGAATTAAAAGAAAGTAAGATAATAGAAGATTTAAAAGAGAGAAATGCAAATTTTAATATTAATAAAGAGAATGAGATAAAACCACAAGTTGAAGAACCAAAAACTATTACAGAAAGTATGCAAATAAATCAAGTTAAATTAATTATTGGTTTAGATGTTCTAGATAACAGAAAAGAAAGTAAGTATGCTACATCTGTGTATAACGTTATTTTGGGTGGAAGTGCAAATTCAAAAATGTTCCAAAATGTTAGGGAAAAAGCAAGCTTAGCATATACGGCTGGATCAAACTATTTAAGACAAAAAGATAATGTGTTCGTAAAATGTGGAATAGATATTCCAAATTTTGACAAAGCTTTAGAAATAATCAAAGAACAACTAAAGCAAATGGAAGATGGAGATTTTACAGAAGAAGATATTGAAAATGCGAAAACAATAATAGATGCATCTGTTGGAAGTATAACGGAATCACAAGATTCAGAAATAACTTATTATTTTTCGCAAGAGCTATCAGATGAGGTTGTTTCAATTGAAGAATATATCAAAAAAATTAATGAGGTTACAAAAGAGCAAATTGTTGAAATAGCTAAGAAGATTCAGATAAACACAATTTACTTTTTGAAAGACTAAATATGTGAAACAATCCGGGACGGTCTTAAATGTTTCAAATATAATGAAAGGAAAATGATAATTATGAAAATTGTTGAAAGCACAAATATTAAAGAAAAAGCGTATTTTGAAAAATTGGAAAATGGTTTGAATATAATCATAATTCCTAAAGCTAACACGAAAAAGAAATATATAATGTGGGGAACTAATTTTGGTTCAATTGATAATAGATTTATAATGCCTCAAACAAATGAGGAAGTATTTATTCCAGATGGTGTAGCACATTTCTTGGAACATAAAATGTTTGAACAAAAAAATGGACGCAACAGCTTAGATGTTCTTATGGCTCTGGGATTAGATGCAAATGCATACACAACAAATGATCACACAGCGTATTTGTTTGAATGTTCATCAGATAAGTTCTACGAAGGATTAGATGAACTTATGGATTATGTTCAGAATCCATATTTTACTGATGAAAATGTTGAAAAAGAAAAAGGAATTATAGGACAGGAAATTAAAATGTATGATGATGATCCAGGATTTCAATTGTATTTAAACACAATGGATTGTTTGTATCATAAAAATGCTGTAAAGCTTGATATCGCTGGAACTATAGAATCAATTAGTGAAATAAATCCAGATGTTTTATATAAGTGCTATAATACATTTTATCATCCAAGCAATATGACGATGGTTGTATGTGGTGATTTCAAACCAGAAGATTTACTTGAAGAAATAAAGAAGAGACTTATTCCAAAAGAAAATCAAGGGGAAATTAAGAGAATATATGAGATAGAAGAAGACTCAATAAATATGAGTAAAAAAGAAGTAAATATGGAGGTAAGTACACCTATATTTATGATAGGTATTAAAGATAAGGTGCCAAGCTCTGAAGAAGCGGTAAAAAGACATATTGCTATAGAAATAATCTTGAATATGTTAATAGGCAAAAGTTCTGACTTATACAAAGATTTATATAATTCAGGAGATTTGCTAGCTGAGCCAGATATGGATTACGAATTTACAAAACAATATGCTCATGTTTTGATTGGAGGACAATCTAAAAATCCAGAGCTAATTTATGAGAAAGTAAAAAAAGAAATAGAAAATTTCAAAAAAGACGGATTGAACGAGGAAGATTTCAATAGATTAAAGAGAAAAATATATGGTGATTATGTTGTAGAATATAACAATGTTTCATATATTGCCAGAATGTTCCTTGCTGATAATTTCAAGGGAATCAACAGTTTTGATTACATTGAAAAATTCAACAATGTAACAAAAGAATTTGCTGAGCAAATTTTAAATGAAGTATTTAAAGAAGATAAAATGGCGTTAAGTATTGTACGACCTAAATAAATCTTTTTAAATAGAGTAAAAATTAAAACAAAATAATTAAAGAAAAAATAATAATCAATTAAAAAGAGGATTTATAATTTTATGGAAAGAAATTAAAAGTGATTTCTTTCTTCATACATACGAAAAAAGGAGGCAAAACATGATAATCAAAACTGGAATTATTCCAGAGGTAGCCTTTGAGATATTCGGAAATTCAATATATTGGTATGGAATACTAATTGTTGGTTCTATGATATTAGGCTTAATATGGTGTAAATTACATGATGGGAGATTTGGAGTAAAGTTTGAAGATTTACTGGATTTAGCAATTATAATGCTTCCGACTGCAATTATTTTTGCTAGATTATACTATGTAGTCTTCTCTTTAGACTATTATATGAATAATCCTTCAGAAATTTTTAGTATAAAAAATGGTGGGTTAGCTATATACGGAGGAATAATAGGCGGAGTAATAGTTATATCAATTTTTAGCAAAATGAAGAAAATAAGACTTTTAGATATAACAGACTATATTGTACCTATAGTTGCTTTGTGTCAATCAATTGGAAGATGGGGAAATTACATAAATATAGAAGCATATGGATATGAAACAAATTTACCGTTAAAAATGGAAATTATAGAAAATGGAGTGGTAAAATACGTACATCCCACATTTTTATACGAATCCATTTGTACTCTTGGAATTTTTGTTTTGTTGTCAATTTTAAGTAAAAAAAGAAAATTTTCAGGAGAAATAACATATCTATACATTATTTGCTATTCTTTTATAAGATTTATAATAGAAGGATTAAGAACAGATAGTTTAATGTTATTTAATTTTAGAATTTCACAAATTTTGTCATTAGCACTTTTTATAGTATTTAGTATTATTTTGATAAATAAAAAAAGTAAACAAAAACAAAAGTCGAAAAATGTCGAAAAAGATAGATGAAAAGTCGCTATAAATGCACAAAAATAAAGCTTTTTTGTTGACTGGACAAACCTAAATGTGGTATCTTATATATATACGAAAGAGACAAGCACTAGGAGTGAAAAGGAGAGTTGGTTAATATGTTAGACGAAAAGATTCGTGAAACAAGAGAGCGATTAAACGAAAGCATAATAACTGGAAAAGACTACGAAGTAATATATAATTTAAGTGTGGAGCTAGACGAATTAATAGCAAAATATTATTTAGAAAAAAATTAAAAAATATTGACTTTTTTGTAAAAAAGAGGTATCATTATAGTATAGGCATTAGTATTTAATTTTTTATTTAAATAAAAGGAGGAATTTAAAATGTTAAGTAAAAAAAGTATTAAAATATTAAGTATAGTTTTATTAGTAGTAATGTTATTAGTTACATTCAGTAGTGCCGTATTTGCTGAACCTATTGCAAATACAGTTCAACCAGACACAACTGCAGTAAATGGTACAAACGCAGCAAATATTGCAAAAACAGCATTAGGAGCATTAAAATGGCTTGGAATTGTTGTTGCAGTTGGTATGTTGATATTCTTAGGTATCAAGTATGTAACTTCATCTCCAGAAGGAAAAGCAAACTTAAAAGGACAATTAGGTATTTATGTACTAGGTCTTGCATTTATAGTTGCAGCAACATCAGTAGTAGGTATTTTGGAGACAACATTCGATAAATTATAATATTAAAAGTGAGTGTAGGTAAAAAAATGAAAAAAAAACATATTATAATGACGTTATATTTAATAATAGTTTTATTTGTTATGTTAGCAAATGTTTACTTTGTAAATGCTAATGATATTAATGATATTTATAATGTTCTAAAACCGAATTCAAATCCATTGTCTGGTGTAGCAAGTTTAGTACTAGGCGTTATTAGATGGGTTGGAGTTGTTATAATGATTGGGGCTATAATTATCAAAGGAATAAAATATGTTACTGTTTCTCCAGAAGGAAAGGCAGAAATAAAAAAAGATCTTATTATGCTAACCGTAGGAGCATTAATATTATTTACAGTTACCACATTATTAGATATAATATTCGATATGGTTGTTAGAGCAGGATTAAATTCCGGTGTATAATAGAAAAAATACATAAATTGCATAAAAATCATCTATACAAAATATATTTGTATAGGTGATTTTTTTATGTGGAAAAAAATAATAGGTATAGTAATAATTATAAATTTAATGCTTATAAACGTTTCAGTAATTTATGCAGATGATGAAAATGAAAGCATTTCAGAAGATGATTATATACAAGTTACAAGTAATGATGTTATAGAGGAACCAAAATTAAATTCAAGAATTGCTATAGCATATGATAGAAAATCTGGAAATGTAATATGGGGAAAAGATGAAAATAAAAGAAGTGCAATGGCATCTACAACTAAAATAATGACATCATTAATACTAATTGAAAATGCAGATTTAACTCAAACGGTTACAATATCTGCCAAAGCAGGAGGAACTGGAGGATCAAGACTAGGATTAAAGAAGAATGATAAAATTACATTAAAGGATTTACTCTATGGATTAATGCTTAAATCAGGAAATGATGCGGCTGTTGCAATTGCTGAGACTGTGGGAGGGAGTGTTGAAGGATTTTCTGATATGATGAATGCAAAAGCAAAAGAGTTGGGGCTAGAAAACACACATTATGTTACTCCTCATGGACTTGATAATCCAGATCATTATACTACTGCATATGAACTTGCTAAACTTGCAGATTATGCACTTAACAATGAGACTTTTGCAAAAGTCGTAAATACGAAAAGTTATACAGTTATAATTAATGGGTATCCAAAGACAATTTCAAATACTAATGAGTTATTAGGTTATCTAGAAGGAGTAAACGGTGTAAAAACAGGATTTACAAATAATGCTGGAAGATGCTTGGTAACATCGGTAAATAGAAACGGCTTTGAAATTATTACAGTAGTCTTACAAGCAGATACCAAGAAATTTAGAACTTCTGATAGTATCAAATTAATAAACTATGTTTATGAAAACTATGAATTATTTAATATTAAAGAAGTAGTTGATGAAAAGTTCAATAATTGGTGTCAGATTAATCAAAATAGAATCCAAGTAAACAAGTCTAATAATAATAATAATATGAAACTATATACGTCGGAGTTAGACAATGAGCTTATTCCTATAAAAAAATCAGATAAAGATAAAGTTGATGTAGAAATAAATAATTTATTTTACTTTGAAGCTCCTGTAGTAAAGGATGAAACAGTAGGTTCATTAAAAGTGTGCCTAAACAATGAGATTATTGATGTACTTGAAATAAAAAACAAAGAAACAATTGAGAAAAAAGATATATGGGACTATGTAAAAATATTTGCGTATGAGTTCTGCAATTAGTTATAAAAATATCGAAAAAAGTCGAAAGGATTATAAATAAATTTTGCTAAATTTTGTAGTATTTTGCACTTATCTATGCTATACTAAGACAAGATATAAAACAAATAATAACAAGGAGAACATAAGATGCAAGATTTAATACAAGGATTAAATGACAAACAACAAGAAGCAGTGCTTCAAACAGATGGACCATGCTTAATAATAGCTGGAGCAGGAAGTGGAAAAACTAAAGTCCTAACACATAAAATAGCATATTTAATGGCAGAAAAATATATTAAGCCATGGAATATCTTAGCAATTACATTTACAAATAAAGCAGCTAACGAGATGAAACAAAGAGTGGAGTCTTTAGTTGGAGATGCTGTGAATGATATGTGGATTGGAACTTTCCACTCTATTTGTGTGCGTATTTTAAGAAAATATATAGATAGAATTGGATTTGAAAGTTCATTTATAATTTTTGATACTCAAGATCAAAAAACGTTGGTAAAAGAATGTTTAAAAGAACTTAAAATCGATGATAAACTATTCTCAGATAGGGCTGTTTTATCTGAAATTAGTAATGGCAAAAATGAAATGTTAGAACCAAAAGCATATGCTACCAAATATGCGGGTGATTATAGAAAAGAAATAATTGCTCAAATATATGAACTGTATCAAAGACGTTTAAAAGAAAATAATGCTATAGATTTTGATGATATCATTAATTATACAATTAAAATCTTAACTGAGAACATAGATGTTTATGAATACTATACAGATAAATTCCAATATGTTTTAGTAGATGAATATCAAGATACAAATAAAGCTCAATTTATGCTTATATCAATTTTGGCGTCAAGACACGGAAATATTACAGTTGTAGGGGACAATGACCAAGGTATATATTCGTTTAGGGGAGCAGATATAACCAATATTTTAAACTTTGAGAAAGATTTTCCTGGAACAACAATTATAAAGCTAGAGCAAAATTACAGGTGTACAGGGAATATTTTAAAAGCAGCAAATGCTGTTATAAAAAACAATCAAGTAAAGTATGATAAAAAACTATGGACTCAGAATGATGAGGGTAATTTACCATCAATTTATGTGGGTGATGACGAATACAATGAAAGCAATTACATAGTTAGTCAAATCAACAGACTAAAAAGAGAATATTTCTATAATTATTCAGATTTTGCAGTTTTATATAGAATGAACTCTCAATCAAGAGCAATAGAAGATATTTTAAGAAGAGAGAAGATTCCGTATAAAATAATAGGTGGGCAAAAGTTCTACGAAAGAAAAGAAATTAAAGATATTATTTCATATTTAAGGTTAATATTTAATACTTCAGACAATTTAGCTTTAAAAAGAATAATAAACGAACCAAAACGTGGAATAGGAAAAACAAGTTTAGATAGTATTCAAGAAATATCTGAAAAAACAGGAGTTTCAATGTATGAAATAATAAAAAATTCTGAACAATATGGATTAAATAGGGTGTATGTAAATTCAAGAGAGTTTGTTGAGGTCATAGAAGAACTAAGAGCCAAGCAAGACAAAATGTTAATATCAGAATTAGTAAAGGAAACTTTAAATAAAACAGGATATACTAAAGCTCTAAAAGATGAAAACACTATAGAAGCTGAAAGTAGAATTCAAAACTTGGACGAGTTTTTAACAGTTGCAATGGAATTTGAGGAAGAATCTGCCGACAACACATTACAAGAATTCTTAGAGAACATGACATTAACAACAGATTTAGATAACATGCAAGAAGAGGAAGATTGTGTTATATTAATGACTTTGCATAGTGCAAAAGGTTTGGAATTTGAGACAGTTTTCCTTGTTGGAATGGAAGAAGGAATATTCCCGGGATTTAAATCAATAGGAGAACCTCAAGAGCTAGAAGAGGAAAGACGTTTGTTTTATGTTGGGATTACTAGAGCAAAAAGATTTTTATTTTTAACATGTGCGAGAAGAAGGACTATATTTGGATCAACAAGTTATAATCCAGTTTCAAGATTTATAAAAGAAATTCCAGAAGAACTATTAGAAGGATATGAAGAAGCATTTGCACCTAAGAAGCAAGAATTTGAAGATAGTGGTTATAAGTGGGAATATGGATTTGGTAAAAATTCATCAGCATCAAGTGTTAAAACGTATAGTATGGATTCATACAAAGTTCCTGTTGGAGTATCCGCTAAAGGTGATAAGAGTACAGGAAATTCATCAGCTGAAACAAATAAATTTGCGTTTAGAACTGCAGAAAGCTTCCTACAATCACTCAATAATAAAAGTAAAGTTGTTGATGTGAATCAATATGCAGCAGGACAAAGAATTTATCATAAAAAGTTTGGGGAAGGTGTAATAACAAAAGTTGAGCCTGAAGGTGACGACGTTAAAGTTGAAATCAATTTTGATAAATCTGGAAGTAAGCGTTTAATGGCGAAATATGCTGGTTTAGAAATTATAGATTAAGAAATTTTTGGGGACACTGACAAAAAGTATCAAGGTCTTGAAACTTTTTGTCAGTGTCCCCTTTTTTACGGATTTTCCTCAATTCAAATTATTTTTTATTGTAATTCATTCTTAACAGTTTGAATTTCATTAACAGTAGCTGGTTGAGCTGATTTGTAGTACCCTTTAGTTTGAGCAATTTTAAATAGTTCAAATTGAAAACTTTCATCGCTATTTCTTATTTGTTGTATTGTTTGTCTTAGCTGCATATTTTCTGTTTCAGAAATAACTCCTTGATATGTTGTTAATTCTGATTTTATACCACTTAATATGTCATTTACCATTGTTTTTTCGTCCATAAAAACACCTCCAATAATATAATTTGATAAAATTTTAGCCATAAAATTAATTATTCAAAAAAGACATTAATTTTTGTTTTGTGTTTAATGCATCTTGAGCTGATTTTGTAAATATTTGCTTAATTTGAGGATCAACAGCCTGTGAAGCATATGTGTTTAACTTTTGATATGATGTTTCGTGAGCACCTATTAAATGTCTTAAATTTTGAAGTTCTACTTGTGTTAAATTAGCCATTTATATCATTCCTTTCCAATTTATTTATATAGTAATTATTTACGAATTTGTAATTTTTATACATGTTTAATATAATTAATAATGTAATCATAAATATAAAGTAAAGTTTTTAATAAAATAATAAAATTATTAATGTAATGTTGATTTATGTAGAAAAATAATATAAAATAGAGTAAATTGGAGAGGAGAGTGTTTCATATTAGTAAGATAAAGAAAGGAATAATACATTTACGAATTGGAATGAAATTTATTGTATTAGCAAGTATAGCCGTTATTATAGTAGTAGGTGCAATTCTAATCTTTTATAAACCTACATATGAAGTAATATATAATGGAGAGTTTTTAGGATACGTAAATAACAAGACCGAATTACAGGCTAAAATTAATGAATATATTACTAATAATAATGGAAATAACAATTTAGCTTTTACCCAAATACAAAGTATGCCAAAATACGAAATGTGCTTATTAAAAAGAGAAGTACAAACAAATGAAGAAGAAATATATAATAAGATAATAGAAACTGGAGTATCATATTATAGATATTACACAATAATGCTAAATGGTGAGGCAAAGTATAATGTATCAACTTATGAAGAAACTGAAGAAATAAAAAATAAATTAAAGGAAAAAGATACTAACAATCTAGATAAAATTACAAGCGTAGAAAAATATGATACAAATTTAGTTGAATTTTCAAATGTAGATACTTGTGTTGAAGGATTATATGAAGAAAAACCTAAGCCAGTTGTTATTCAAAAAGCAACATATGCTAAAAGCAATGGTTCAATTGGCTCATCAAAGAATGTTAATAATTCCGGAAACAAGGTTAATTTAGGAATTTCGTTAATAAAGCCAGTAAGCGGAACAATATCTTGTAGATTTGGTCAACAAAGGGGATATTATCATACTGGATTAGATATAGCAACATCAACCGGAACACCAATAAAAGCCGCTGCAGATGGAACAGTTACATATGCTGCATATCACTATAGCTATGGAAATTTACTTATTGTAACACATGCAAATGGAATCCAAACATACTATGCACACTGTAGTAAACTATATGTTTCTACAGGAGCAACTGTTAGTCAAGGCCAAGTTATAGCTGCAGTAGGAAGTACAGGTAATTCAACAGGACCACATTTACATTTAGAAGTAAGAGTTAATGGAACTGCACAAAATCCACAAAATTATTTATATTAATTTTAAAGTAGGGACGGTCCTTTTTTCTCAGTTATTGAAAAAAGGACCGTCCCTAATCTTAAAAATACCTCACGCAATTTTTTATTGCATTATTTTTCATTATAACTTTTCCGCATTCTTCAATCTTTCTTGCAAAAAGCTCCGAATTATTTACGTATGTACCAAATTCAGTAATTATAGTATATAAACGTTTAACACAAGGGTGCTCAGTATTTATATTTGAAAAACACAAATAATATGCATTTTTATATGAATAAAGAACTATACTTTTAGAAATACCATAAAAATTGTCTAATTTAGATATAAACGTAGAAAAATTGCTGAAATCTTCAAAAGTGTCAAATCTATAAATTATTTGGCTTGAATTCATATCTAAATTTTTTCTTTTTATTTTTAAGTTTTTGCTTTTGGAAGGTTTTACAACTGAATCAACATTTTTCCCAAATCGTGTAATTGTTAAAATAAAATTGCCATCAGACATAGCTAGAGCTTCTATTCTTAGCTTATAGTCCTTTGTTACAAAGCCAACTTTTTTTTCAGCTTCATCTAGCATATCTAAAAACAAGTTCTGTGATTCCTGTGAATTAGACATAAAAGAATGAAAATCTATATTTTTATCAACTAAATCTTGAGTATTTAGAGTAATTCTTATTTTGTTTTCGTTAAGTTTTTCAAATTTCATCGTAGACCTCCTAACATAAGTTATATTACTATTATAATTATACAATATAATATATTAAAAATAAATGTATATTTTATGGAAGAGATGTAAGTAATATCCATCTCTATGTATATTATATTATTTTTAATAAAAAACGTACTTGAGAGTATAACACAGTTTGTAAAAAAAGTAAATAGAAATTAATTCAAATCATTGACACATAAAAACATTAGAAATATAATACAATTAAAAGAAAACAAAATTTTCTTTTAAAATTATGCATAAGTTATCTGTAAAGCTCTTTTGTTGCAAACAGCTAACTTAGAAGGAGGAATTTTATGAAAAAATATCTTTGTGAATTCATTGGTACAGCTGTGTTAGTTTTATTTGGATGTGGAACAGCTGTAGTAACAGGTGGGTTAACAGCAGGAGTAGGGCTTGGAACAATGGGAGTTTTAACCATTGCAATGGCTTTTGGATTATCAATAGTAGCTATGGCTTATGTAATTGGAAATATTTCTGGATGCCACATTAATCCGGCAGTATCACTTGCTATGTTAATCAATAAGAAAATGAATATTAAAGATTTTATAGGATATGTAGTAGCACAAGTAATTGGTGCTATAGCAGGAATTGGAATTTTATATGCAATAGGTTCAAATTCAAATTTAGGAGTAGAAAGTTTAGGAGCAAATGGATTTGGAGAAGCTTCAGCTGTTGGTTTAAATATGGGTGGAGCTATATTAGTTGAAATAATCCTTACATTTGTGTTTATTTATACAATATTAGGTGTAACATCAGATGAGAAAAAAGGTTCAGTTGCAGGAATTGTAATTGGATTAACACTTGCTTTTGTACATATTATAGGTATTCCGCTAACAGGAACATCTGTAAACCCTGCAAGAAGTTTAGCACCAGCTATATTCTTAGGTGGAGAAGCTTTAAAACAAGTTTGGGTATTTATAGTAGCTCCATTTGTTGGTTCTGCAATAGCAGCTATAGTATATAAATTTTTAAATAAAGTTGAAGATTAGTAAATAATTTAAATAAAAAAAAGAGAAGTTTTAAAACTTCTCTTTTTTTATTGGAGGCGACACCCGGATTCGAACCGGGGATCAGAGTTTTGCAGACTCGTGCCTTACCACTTGGCTATATCGCCGATTTCTTAATTCTATTATATGATGTAATTGTAAATTTAGTACATCAAAATATAATAAATGGAGCAGGTAACGGGAATCGGACCCGTAACTAAACCTTGGCAAGGTTTTGTTTTACCACTAAACTATACCTGCATATAGGGTATACGATCAAATTACCGTAACAATAATTATATTAACAAAATTTAAATAAAAAGTCAATAGAAAAGGAAGAAAAATAAAAAAGAAATTAGTTTACATAACCTTAAATGCTTGAAATATCAATAAAAAGTTGAAAAAAACGTGAAAATATGCTATAATAGTAAGAGAGTTTAAAAAGGGAGGTAATTATTATGAATAATAATAAAAAACTATATAAATATACATCAATAATATCAATGTCTGTGGTTTTAATATTACTTGCTAATTTAATAATACCCGCGCTTACAATTGCAAATGATACAGTTACAGATGAAAGTAAAATTTCGATGACAGATATTTTATATGATGAAGAAAATAGTACACTATCTGTAAGTGGAACAATATCATCAGAGTATACTAAACATGATATATATTGGGCAGAGGGAACTATATCAGTTGCAAAACCAGGAGAAGATGCAACTCATGAAGAAAAGGTAAAATATATTAATGATTTAATTTTATGGTTTGAACAGGAATCTGATTTTGATGCGGAAACGAATAAACAATCAAATCAAATTAATTCAACAATTACAATTCCAGCAGTAACTGGTAAAAATGTTACATATAATGTGTTGTGTGTTGCTACAGCAGATGATAATAGCTATGCAATGAGTTATAAAACAATTATAATAAATGTGGATAAAACAGCGGATGAATCAGGAGTTCAACCAGGAGTTCAACCGGGAGACCAACCGGGAGACCAACCAGGAGACCAACCGGGAGACCAACCAGGAGACCAACCAGGAGACCAACCAGGAGATGAACCAGGAGACCAACCAGGAGATGAACCAGGAGACCAACCAGGAGATGAACCAGGAGACCAACCAGGAG
>JAFUYJ010000016.1 GCA_017470645.1 Clostridia bacterium | reverse complement strand
TATTCTGAAAGGTGTGATTATAAAGTGGATAAATTAGTTGTAAACATAAGTAATTCTGGTATGAGATTAGATGCATTTATTGCTGATAAAATGATTAACTTATCGAGAACTATGGTTAAAAAATTAGTTGAAGATGGTAATATAACTGTGAATGGGAAAATTCAAAAGGTTTCTTATAGGGTTCAAGAAAATGATATGATTGATGTAATTGTACCAGAAGCAAAAGAACTAGATTTAAAGGCTCAAGATATTCCGGTAGAAGTTGTGTATGAAGATTCAGATATTATAGTTGTAAATAAACCAAAGGGATTGGTTGTGCATCCCGCAAATGGAAATTGGGATGGAACATTAGTAAATGCAATTATGGCTATATGTAAAGATAGTTTGTCTGGAATAGGCGGGGAGATTAGACCAGGAATTGTACATAGATTAGATAAAGATACTTCTGGCTTACTTATAATTGCTAAAAATGATGAAGCTCACTTGAATTTAAGTAATCAAATTAAAGATAGAAAAGTTAAGAAAGTATACTACGCTTTAGTTCGTGGTGTTGTTCCAGAAAACGAAGCTACTATTAATATGCCTATCGCTAGAAGTACTAAAGATAGAAAGAAAATGGCTGTTAGTAAGGATGGGAAAGAAGCAATTACTCATTTCAAAGTTTTAGAGAGATTTGGTAAATATACTTTATTAGAAGTTAAGATTGATACTGGAAGAACACATCAAATTAGAGTTCATTTAAGTGAAATAGGACATCCTGTGGTTGGAGATGAAGTATATTCTAATGGAAAGAATGAGTTTGGCGTTCATGGGCAATTGTTGCATGCTAAGAGTTTAGATTTTGTACATCCTAGAACAGGAGAGCATATGCATTTAGAAGCAGATCTTCCAGAGGAGTTCTTAAATGTACTTGAGACTTTGAGGAGGTAAATATGGAAGAAGTTAGATTACAAAAATTTCTTGCAAATAGTGGAGTGTG
The DNA here is from genome assembly GCA_017470645.1 of Clostridia bacterium. GTDB lineage: Bacteria > Bacillota > Clostridia > TANB77 > CAG-508 > CAG-492. The sequence goes on along the minus strand of JAFUYJ010000016.1, from coordinate 6,711 downwards.
TTCCAGAAGGAATGCAGAAAAGTTAATAGTTGAGGGAAAAGTTAGTGTTAATGGAAGCGTTGTAACAGAACTTGGAATCAAAGTTAAACCTGGAGTTGATGAGGTTATTTGTAATGGACAAATTATAAAACCGGTTACTTCATATGTTTATGTTTTACTAAATAAGCCTATAGGATATGTTACAACCGTTAAGGAACAATTCGGTAGACCAACGGTTATAGATTTGGTAAAAGGAATAAATGCTAGTTTAGTACCTGTTGGAAGGCTTGATATGTATACTTCTGGAGCAATTATCTTGACTAATGATGGTGATTTTGTATATAAAGTTACACATCCTAAAAATGAAATAGAAAAGACTTATAATGCGACTGTAAGAGGAATTGTTAATAAAGATGATGTTGCTAAACTAGAAGCGGGTGTTAAGATTGATGATTATGTTTCTGGCAAGGCAAAGGTTAAAATATTGAAAACGGATGAGAGCAAATACGTATCAAGACTTCAAATAACTATTCATGAAGGGAAAAATCGTGAAGTTAGAAAAATGTGTGAGGCAATTGAAAAACCTGTTATTGCATTGCATAGAGCTAAAATTGGAAGCGTTGATGTTAAGGATTTAAAAATAGGAACATGGAGGTATTTAACTAAAGTTGAAGTTGAAAAATTTCTTAAATAATCAATGTAAATGACCCCTGAAATATTAAGTTTGTTATAATTAATAGTATTTTTGATTATAGAAATAAATTTTTAAAATCTATTGTAAAAAAAATACATTAATTATATAATGAAAATGAAAACTTAAGAAAAAGGGGTGTACCAATGGAATACCAAAGATTTATGCCTGAAGGCTGGAATGTAAGCAATTTCGATATAACAAAAGAACAACTAACTAAAGCAATTTCAACCGGTGAAATATTACAAGGAAAAGTAAATAAGTGTGACTCAAATTATAATTTATATGTCGATTTTGGAAATAATTTAACTGGTGTTATACCAAGAGAAGAAGTTGAAGCTGTAAATATTGATGAAACAGGATTTCCAAAACCAAATATTTGTATGAGTAAGGTTAACAAATATGTTCAGTTTAAAGTTAAAAATGTGGATTCTAGAAGTAATTTTATTCTGTCTAGAAAAGATGTTGGAAAAGATGCTTTAGAATGGATTACAAATGAATTACAAGAAGGTATGGTTGTTAATGGAATAGTAAAAAGTATGCAACCATATGGAGTTTTTGTAGAAATAGGCGGAGGTATTGTTGGATTACTTCATATAGAAGATATATCAATCGCAAGAATAAAAACTCCTGCTGAAAGGTTGAAAATTGGACAAAAAATAAATGTTATGATAAAATGTATTGACAGAAAAATGGAGAGAGTGATTTTAACTTATAAGGAATTGTTAGGTACATGGGATGACAATATAAAAGATTTTCAAGAAGGAGAGACGGTTACTGGTATTGCTAGAGAGACAGAAAAATCAAAGAATGGAATCTTTATAGAGTTAAAACCAAATCTTGTTGGCATGGCTGAATATAGGGAAGGAATTGAATACGGACAAAATGTGGATGTATACATTAAAAAAATAATTCCGGATAAGAAAAAAGTAAAGCTGCTAATTGTGTAGCAGGATTATTGTGTTGTTTATGTGTATATTTAAATTAAGAATTCAATTTAAATATATGTTATAAAATTTTAAATTAAAATTTTAGGAGGTTTTAAAATGGTAAACGATAATGAAATTAAAGCAACGGTATCACCATTTGCTATTAGAGAAGGTGAAATAAAAACTTTTGATGGCAAAGATGGATATGTTTCAATGAATCAAATTGTACATAAGATAAATATTGGTCATATAAATGAATTACATTTTGAGATTTTAGATTTAGTAAATGAATTTGAGTTTATTACATCAAGACAATTATTCCAATTACTTGAGTGGAAGGGAATAGATGCAAAATCTCAAGATAAGTTAAATAATAAATTAGATCAATTGGTTCGTTCAAAAATATTGACTAGATACTATTTTAATTCTGAAGATGGAAAAGGAATATACAGAATATACTGTATGGAAAAAATGGGAAAATACTTGTTAGCATCAAGAGAAAAAGAATGTAAATGGCAACCAAGCGATAATGCTAAGCCAGTAGCTATGATAAAGAAACGTTTAGCTGGAAATCAAACTATAATTGCGTATTTAAGGAAAGTTAAGGCATTTGATAGTTATGTGGCTAAACCAAGTCTTACTGCAAAAGTTGCAGGAAAGAATTTTAAAGCAACAGGCGGATGCATTAAGCTTACTAAAGCTTCAAAGTCAATTGATTTTGTATTTGAAGTTATTAGAAGGGAAGATGATTGGAAGAAGAAGCTTGTGGATAAAATGAGATTATTTAAAGACTTTTATGATAATTTTGTACCTGGGGATTCAGGATTCCACAACATCCCTCAATTAATTATCATTTGTGAAGATGATAAACATATTGCTGAAACATTTAAAGAGATTGTTGTTAATAAGCTTGAAATAGATAAAATCAAGTTATACTTTACTACTGATTTACGTCAAAATGAGGAGAGTTTGGATAAAACTTTGGTAGGATTTAAAATTGATGAGAAGAGCGGTAAGTATAAGATGGAGAATGTACAGGTTAAGTTACTTGGAATGTAAAAAAAGGAGCATTTATAGGCTCTTTTTTTTATTATTACTATACATATAACATACAAATTTAAATATTAACATTAAGTTAAATTTGACATAATTAAATAAATATGATACAATCTAGGCATTAAAAATTTTAGAAAGGAGATTTTTCAATGAAAAATTTCAATGTTGCATGGTTAACAACGAACCGTACTTGCAATAATAAGTGCAACTGGTGTTATGCAAAAAATTCTTTGTCGAAGACAACGATAATGGATTTTGCCAAAGCAAAGATGGCAGTTGATGAGTTGAAAAGACGGGGAGTTAAGAGAATAGTATTAATAGGCGGTGAACCCACTATTTATACTAATTTCTTCGAATTAATTACGTACATACATGAAAACAATATCAAGGTGCGGATTGCAAGTAATGGCAGACTGTTCAAGGATATTTCATTTGCACAAAGGGTTAAGGATGCTGGTGTAGATGGAATAGATATTTCTATTAAGGCTACTGATGAAGATTCATATTATAGAAATACGAATGCTTACGGGTTAAACGAAATGGTGGAAGGCTATCATAACTTAAAAAAAGTTGGAGTTCGTACATCAGCATCATACGTTGTAGTTAACGATAGTAAAGAAGAGTTTGACAATCTCATAAATTTTCTTGAGAGAGAAAAGTTCACTTCTATTTCTATCCAGTTCGTTAAACCTGTGTTAAGTCTTAATCAGAAAGAAACTATTATGAGATTGGATGATATGGGAAAATTTGTAGGATATATTTATTCGCGTATGAAAGAAACAAACATAAAATATGGTATTGAAGTTTCTTTCCCAATATGTCTTATAGATGAGGAAATATTTGATAATCTCGTAAGGGAAGGACGTATAAATAATTGCTGTCATGTTCCCAAAGGAAATGGAATTAATTTTGATGAAGACTTTAAGGTAATACCGTGTAATCATTTTGCTGATTTCCCTTTTTCTGATGCGATTGATTTTAGTGATGATAATGCATTAGATAAATTGATGGAAACAGACATTGTAAAAGAGTTCAGAAGAAAAGCGAGGTCATACCCAACAGAAAAATGTATAAAATGTGATAAATGGGATATTTGTGGTGGCGGTTGTTTTACAAGATGGTTAATGGACGATCCCAACCAGTATATCAAGTGATTTGTTGCATACGCTAGAAATGTGGTAGATGATATTAAATGGTAATTGATGAAAAATGAATTATATAGGTCAGGTATAGTTCATGGTATTCAATAAAAATCAATAATATCAAATATCGTATTTCATAATAAAACATATATTTCTTCTAATGGAAAGGAAATGCTTATGATTATCGAAAAATTAAAGGCCCTTTTGCAGTGCTATGCAGGAACAAATGTACCTGCACCAATCGCAGCGGGTGTTGCTCATTCCAATATCTATAATGAGGAATGTGGAGGCGGAGGATATGCATCTCCATCCAATTGTAATTGCGGTTTGTTCAATTGTAATTGTGATTGTGATTGTGATTGCGATGATGATGATGATCTTCTCGATTGCGATTGCGATGATATAGAATGCTTTTAATGGCTATGCAAAAAAAGATGATGTCCTATTATATAGGACATCATCTTTTTTTGTTAGCTTATTGTATATTATTTTTCTTTATAACTGCATCTTCGGATTCTTTTTCAAATACAGAGTCTGTAAAATCTGTTCTAATTGGATCTAGTTCAAGTTCTGTGTTGTCATCTTCAGAGAAACTATTTAATGGCTTCTTTCTTCTTAATTTAGATGTGTCTTCATCTATTGTTTCATTAGAAAATTTAGTAAAATTAAATTTCTTAACATCATGTTTCTCTTTATATTTTGCTTGTACAAAGTCAAGGTTACAAATACCATTTTCGTATTTTCCGCCTGCACCAGCAATTTTATAGAAACATTGTTTGAATTTTAAACTTTGAATTTTTCCTGGTTGGTATCTGATATCTGGACTATATTTAGCTGAACCGCTTGAAACATATTCATCTTTACTAAAGTCAAAGTTTCTTGATGTTCTCCATTTTTTCTCTTCACCAATTTCCTTACTCCACCATTCGTTATCTTCAGGAGTATTATTTCCAAATACAATTTTATTACCACAGTTTGCAATTATTGTACTTCTGAATTTTCCTCCAGCTCTATTTAATTGATCTAAGTTTTGAGCTGAGATTACTGTTCCAATTCTATATTTTCTATACATTGTGAATATAGGTTCAGTTTGTGAACAGATGAAATCTGGAAATTCATCTATATATAAGAAGTGAGGGATACGTGTATTTTCGTTTCCTGGTCTTCTTAATACTGCGTATTGCATTGAAAGTATGAAGAATAATCCAAATGCTGTATGTGTTGAAGCACCTAGATCTCCACGTCTTGTACATAGTAAAGTTATATCACCATTTGCTAATGCTTGGTCAAAGTTGATGTTATCTGTTCTATTACATAATATTCTACGTACACCTGGATAACGTAATAAATTGTCTAACATGCTACTTGCTGAATATACATATTTTTCTGTAGTTTCTCTTCCTGGACTATTTGGGAAGAAGTTCTTTTTGAAGTATGAGATAAGTACTGCATGTTTTTTTGCAAGTTCTTCATCTTTTTGTAATTCTTTACACATGTATTCAACTAGGTTGAAATCATTTAACATACTTAACATATCTTCAAGAGTAGGTAATTCTCCATCATGCATTCTAGGATACATTTCTTTTAATAATATTGCCAAGTTTTCAATTACTTGATATGAGTATGTGTTTTCGTATGCTATATCTGTATTATATCCAGAATTATGTGCCAACCCTTTTAAAACAGTAGAAATTGCAACTGCCGTTTGCATAGGGTCTTCATAAGCAAATGGGTTTAATCCTTGCGATTCTGGATTTTTAGGATCTACTAAATTTACATGCATTTTATATGCTTTCGCAATGTCTAATATATGTGATGTAGACTCAAAGTCTGGTGCAATATATGTTATACCTAAATTTCTATAAGTTACTTGATTTGATGAGATGTTATAAATCATTTTTTTCATATATGATTGGAAAATGTGAACTTTTGATTCTTTAGGTTTAATCATATTTAAACTGAAGTTTTGATTTATATAATCGTTATCATAAGGACAAGTAAGTGAAGCAATTCCTGTTTTTAGTGTAACAAATGCTAATGATTTACTTGTTTCTCTGTATTGATATTTCTTGTCAATGTCCTTTGCAATCATTGGTTCGAAGATTAGTGATGTTTTTCCTGAACCAGATATACCAACAACAAGTGTTGATTCAAAACGTTTCTTTTCAGTAATCTTAACTGTTTTTCCATTTCTGTGGTCTGTACCTAAAGTTATTTCACAAGTGTTTGGTCCTAGAGCTTCATTTTTTGGAGATAAGCTTATACCTTTATATTCATAAATACCTTCTAGTTTTTGACCATTATCGTTAATATCTGTGTATATGAACTTGAATAATAAATAGAAAGTAGATATTGGTAAATATAAAGCAACCCAACCAAAAGCTGGTTTTATTAAGTATGCGAACTGTGTAGCTATTCTTGGATATTGTGGAAGTGAAAGCAAGCCAATCCATCCAGCTGTATTTATCCATTCAGTAAACATTGTGATTGCTATGATGTAAAGTGCTACCATGTACGTATATAGGAAAGATACTTTCATTTCTTGTGATTTAACGAATTTAGAACTACATGAAAATAGGAACGCGAATACTGGACATGCAAAAGCCAATGTGTATTGTATAGGGTTCCATATACTTGCAGGTAATCCTGTAAAAATCATTATAAGTAAGTTTACAAATCTATCTACAACTAAATATATAGTTATTAATGTTAATATATATGTGAAAAATGTATTTCGATCGGTTTTTAGTTTCTTTAATAATTTATCTAATAATTTCAAAATTTTCACCACTTTCATACGAAAAATCATATACATATATTATCCTACAAAATTGCTAAAAAATCAAGAGTTTTGGGGAAATTTGACAAAGTTTTTTGACAGTTGGGACGTAGGTAACTGACACACTGTTTTTAG
>JAFUYJ010000015.1 GCA_017470645.1 Clostridia bacterium | reverse complement strand
ATATAACTTGCAAAAGTTTATATAAAATACTGAAGATAAAAGATTTTATAATCTTAATTAACCAAGGACAAAATCTAAATGCACAAAAGATAAAACATGTCATTTTATATTTGTGACATGATGAAAACGAAAGAGTTTTTAAAAATACAAAAGATAAAGCTTGAAGTTAAGCGTGAATTCTAAAGAAAAGACTGAAGTTTCAGTAGTATTCTAAAGAAGAAGTATGAAAAACTTAAGATAAGAAGGGAAAACAACAAAAGAATTTTAATATTCCAAAGACAAGTTTTTAGTTTACAGGTTTGATATGTACTCGTAAGAGTTTACATATATACAAAAGATTTACAGGTACGAAAGATTTTCTTGTATACAAATGATAAAATTATAACTAAAAACTACAAATGCTAAAATATCAGTAGCAAACTAAAGACAAGAAGTTAAAAAATAGCATTTTAGTTGGTATTTTCGTAAAATACCAACTATTCTGCTATTTACTTTGGGTTGTATAGGGAGTAGATGTTTGTGTTAGAATTTAAGCATAAACCAGTACTTTTAGAAGAGTGCATAGATGGATTAAATATAAATCCAGATGGAATCTATGTTGATGGAACTCTAGGTGGTGCTGGTCACAGTAAAGTTATAGCTAGTAAACTATCTGAAAATGGTCTATTAATAGGCATAGATAGAGATTTAGATGCTTTGGAAGCAGCTAGAAAAAATTTGCAAGAATTTAATAATGTTAAATATATTCATGGAAATCATGATGATATTAAAAGTATATTAAATAATATAGGAATAGAACAGGTTGATGGAATCTTACTAGATTTGGGTGTTTCTTCATTCCAACTTGATGAAAAAACAAGGGGATTTAGCTATATTGGCGAAAATGAGCTTGATATGAGAATGGATAAAACCCAGGATCTAACAGCTAAAAAGGTTGTGAATTCATATTCTGAAGATGATTTGGCAAATATTATTTATGAATATGGTGAAGAGAGATTTTCAAGAAATATCGCTAAAAATATTTGCAAATACAGAGAAGAGAAGGAAATTGAAACAACTGCAGAGCTTGTTAAAATTATAGAGGATTCAATACCTAAGTCAAAACAAAAGGATGGACATCCTGCAAAACGTACTTTCCAGGCTATTAGAATAGAGGTCAATGATGAATTGCGTCCACTATATAATACGGTGAAAGATTCTATTAGTTGCTTAAAATCTGGAGGAAGATTATGCATAATAACGTTCCATTCTTTGGAGGATAGAGCAGTAAAACAGGCATACACAGATGCAATGCGGTAAGTGTACTTGCCCTCCAGGATTGCCATATTGTGTATGCAATTATAAAGAAAAATCATTGGGTAATATTATTAATAAGAAACCAATTGTAGCTAATGATAAAGAGTTAAAAGAAAACTCTAGAGCACAGAGCGCTAAGCTTAGAATTTTCGAGAAAAAGTGAGGTGAAATAATTAATGGCAGATAGGTTTTATGGATATCAATATGGAACATCTGCAAGGAAACTTAATACTGAATATAATCCATATAAACGTAGATATCCACAAAATGAAGAACCTGTAGAAACTACCAATAATAGCCGAGCAAACAATAGTAAGAGAAACAGCGTAGGAGCTAGTAACAGAAATTCAAGAACAAATAGTGTAGATGGACCAAATAATGCACAAGCGAGAAGGAAAACAGAATACCAAAGAAATCAGGTCACAGGTAGAAAATTGAATAGTGATGTTCAGGCTGATAGAAAAAGATTAGCAGGGCGTAGTATTGATGTCCAAAACGAGAATAATGTTGAGGACAAGATTCAATCTGCTAAAATATCAAAAGCTGTTGTGAAGGCAAAATTAAGAATTGTATTGTTTTTATTTGCTGGTTTTGCGGTATTATTTGCTATTAGTTATCAGAATTCATTGATTAGTGAAAGTTTTAACAGAAAAGAACAGTACAAAAAGGAAATGGAAGCATTAAGCAAAACTAATCAACAGATAGAAGTAAGTTTAGAAAACAACTTAAATTTAAATAGCATTGAGCAAGCTGCCAAAGAAAAGCTTGGTATGCAAAAATTGAATAATGATCAAAAGATATATGTTAGTCTTCCTAAAGAAGATTATGTTGCACCTGCAGCGGAACAGGTTGTTATTGAAGAAGAACAAAACTTTTTTGTTAAACTTTGGAATGGGTTTACGAAAGCTTTGAAATGATGAATTTAGTGATGATGTCTTGAGGGACACTGGAAAAAAAGCACGAGCGTGCTGTTTTTTTCCAGTGTCCCTCAAAACATTATCACTAAATTCATTTCCAAACACCATTCTTAAATTCTTTGTAATAATCCACATGCCTTCTTGCTAAAAGTAATTTTCGCATAAAATCTGTATCTTTCTTATATTTCAAAGGATTAACAGCTCCTTTTTTCCACAATTCTAAAGCTTTTTTCTTAAATGTTTCATTTGTTATATATTTTTTAGCAACTCCTTTTGGAACGAAAGAAAGCAATACTTCTTTATCAATTACTTCAAAATTCATTTCCTTATCTTCTATTAAATCATCTGCCAAAATCTTAACCAAATTATAACCAAGAGGTGAAATGTAATAGCTACATCTACCTTGTCTAGCGTTTATTTCCAAAACTTTAAATTTCTTGTCTCTATAATCATATTTCATATCAAATTCTGCAAAACCTTGGTATCCTATATCTTCCATAAATGTTTTTATTTTCTTAATCATTTCTGAGTTATCACCATATTGATTAAATCCGTTAATTAATACAGCTGCATTACCCACCATTGTTTTAGAGTGCTCTTGTAATCCAATTTGAGCAAATGATATAAATTTTACTTTCTTATCTTTGCCACAGTACACAACGCTGTCAAACAAATAACTATCATCTCCTGGAATGAATTCCTGCAAAATCAAGGTGTCTTTATATCCATTATCCACAATTTTGTTAACGATTGTGACTAAGTCATTGTAATTTTCTACTTTATAGATTTTATTTTTTCCTTCAAAGTTGATGTGATTATATTCAATAACGTTACTAGGTTTTATTATTACAGGATAGGTAAATTTATCAGCTATTTCAACAGGGTTTGAACAATCATAGTAAATTGTTGTAGGAAAGTCTAATACTGAATTTTCATATGTTTTATAAAAAGTTTCTTTCATTATTAAACTGTTGATAATATCAATGTTTGGATAATTGTGAACAAACTGTTCATTTATTTTATTTTTATTTTTACTAATAAATGCTGCATATGTTTCATTAGAACTGATTAAAAGAATTTTTTTGTTAGGATGATTTTTTCTAAATTCTTCTATTGCTTCTAGAAATCCTTCTTCAGTCCATATTTTATCATTATATATAACATTCAATATGTTGGTATATTTAGTATAAATCATGGGCTTTTTCCCAAGCAAAGTAGCTTTTTTTCCATATGCTTCATGATAACATCTTGCCATGTAGTATGCATTTGCATCTGTGCCAGCAATTAAAATTTCAAAATCCATTTAGTTTCCTCCTTTTAAGTGAAACGTATGGGACGGTCTTTTTTGTCTCATTTTTGAAACATTCCGGGACGGTCTTTTTGTTTCATAAAATTGTAAAAATATCTCAATAATTAACTTCAGTAGATTCCTGTTCGTTTACATATACCCTAGGTACGCGATTTGTAATTCCAGTAAATAATGCGTAACTACTAATTCCACATTCGTTTGCAACTTTTTTGATAGGAAGGTTTTCTCCACCTAGAACAGTTACTTTATCATAAAGTTTTACTGTGCTGTCGACGCTAACAGTTATCATATCCATACAAATTTCTCCAACAACATTGTAAGTTTTTCCATTTATTACAACATGTTTAATTTTCTTAGGAATTCCGTCAGCATATCCGATTGGAATTGTTGCAATGATCATATCTCTTTCTGCTGTATACAAAGCTCCATAACCAACAAAATCTCCTTTATGAATTTGATGGATGTCTATAACCTCGCTATATAATGTTATAGCAGTTTTAAGATTCAAATTGTTTGTTGTAGTTGTTGGACTGATATGTAATTTTTTTCTGTTGTGCTTATTTCGTATGTTACGAATAAATGCACGAATACCTGTACCAGCAGGCATGCTTTGACTCATACCATACATAACAATACCAAGTCTTATTCCATTACAAAATGGGATTTTCTCATGATTAACTAATGTTAAAGATCTACCCATATGTACAATAGGAATTGAAGATAAATCGATATCCTTTGTGATTTCTTTGAATGATGCTAACTGATCATCCCAGTGTTTATCATTAATTCCACTAGTTGCAAAATGAGTATAAATTCCTTCTAAAAACAGACTTGAATTTGTAGGCAATTTTGCAATGATTTCATTTAAATCAGTTGATGAATTAATACCTAGTCTTGTCATACCAGTTTCAAGTTTTATATGTATTTTCAATTGCTGAGGAAGTGTGATAGTTAATAATTCTTTAAAATATTCCATGTTTGAAACTGTAATTGTAATGTTGTATTTTAAGCATTTATCTAAGTATTCTAAATGAATTGGTTCTAAAATTAGAATAGGAATTTCTTGATTAAATTCACGTAATTTTATAGCTTCTTCTAAAGAAGAAACAGCTAAATAATTGATTCCACCTTCAATTAAACTGTTTACAATGTATCCTCCATGTCCATAAGCATTTGCTTTAACTACACCGAAATAATAGTCATATGATGGATAATTTTCTTTGATATTTTTTATATTATTTTCTAAGTTTTTACAATTAACTTCTAAATATGTTCTTCTGTACATTTTAAATTCCTCCTGAAGGTATTATATCACAAAATCTATGCTTGTCTAGGGAATTTTTTTGGAACTTTTGGGGACACTGACAAAAAGTTTCAAGTTTGTGAAACTTTTTGTCAGTGTCCCCAAAAGTTCCAGTCTTGAAAATTTTTCAAAACTATGCTATAATCAATAGCACTGTTTTACAGTATTAATAACAAACCGTCTCATATAAACACAACGGAAAGGGGTTCAAGCAAATGCAGACACTTGAAAAAATTATGGGATTATTCGAACCAATTGGTTTGAATTTTTTCGGAGACATACCTATCTGGCTTCGGATAGCGCTTATTGTACTTGGCATTATTCTAATTTTTGCAAGTATGAATAAGATTGATGACGAAGATACCTCACAGGTTTTCTTTATGGCTACTATACTTAGGTTTATTATGTGTGCAGTTGTAGCAATTGCATCGCTTACAATACTTCACTTTGTAAGCGTCATTCTTGTTATTCTAATTGGTATTATATTGGGATACAAAAATAGAAGCGTTTTAGTAGGCATAACAATGTCATTCGAAATGGTATTAATAAGCGAATTTGCAATTTTCGCAATTGAATGGGTTGGACTTAAGATTCTTTCTTATATAGTTCAGTTCATGGGTTAAGAAAAAGGTGATGAAAATAAGAAATTGTTTTCATCACCTTTTCTTTTTGAGAAAGAAATTCTTTTGTGAGTCGTTTCAGAAGTTTTTCTTAAAGTAATAAAATACTCTCAAAAATAATAATATTAAATATATTAGTACAGCAATGTAGAAATGGAGATGGGTGCTCTTGAAAGAAATACAAAAAATGAAGAAAAAGGCTAAGAAAAGAGAAAAGAAAATCAAATTAAATAAGATAGAAAAAACAGGAACTTTAACTAGAAAAAAACGTATGAGAAATGCAATTATTGCAGTTTTCGTAATTATGAGTTTAATGGTGGTAAGAATAGGTTGGATTCAATTTGTAGATGGGGATAGATTGAAATATATGGCCTATGTTCAGCATACTTTAGATAGAAAAATCAACCCCAAAAGAGGTACAATTTATGATGCTACCGGTAAAAAGGTTTTAGCTGTAAGTGCAACAGTAAGAACAATTACAGTTAATCCCGTTAATATAAAGAAGGAAAATAAAGAAAAGGTAGCAAAGGCTTTATCTGATATTTTTAATGTTGATTATGAATCTACTTTAAAAAAAGTCTCAAGGAAAAGTTCAATAGAAACAATTGCAAAAAAAGTTGAAAAAGAACAAGCTGATGAATTAATGAGGTGGATGGAAGAAAATAATATTTTAACTGGAATAAATATTGATGAAGATACAAAAAGATATTATCCATACAATAATTTAGCGTCACAAATAATAGGATTTTGTGGAAGCGATAACCAAGGATTAAATGGAATTGAGGCACTATATGATTCAGAATTAAAAGGCGAGACTGGTAAAATTATCAAAATTACAGATGCAAAGGGAAGTACAATTTTAAAGGAAGGGGAAGATTATGTATCAGCAATTAATGGAAACGATTTAATTCTTACAATAGATGCCACAATTCAGCGGGATTGCTGAAAAATATCTAGCAGAAGCATGTATAGATAATAATTGCACAGATGGTGGAAGTGTTATTGTTATGAACCCGAACAATGGCGACATTTTAGCTATGGCAGGGTACCCAAATTTCAATTTAAATGATCCGTTTGCAATTAATAATGATGAATTAAAAAGTAACTGGGATAACATGTCTCAAGAGGATAGATCCAATGCATTGCAGCAAATGTGGAGAAACAAGGCTATTTCAGATGGATATGAACCGGGTTCGACATTTAAGCTTATCACTGCATCAGCTGCATTGGAGGAGGGAATAACCGACACAGATAATAAAGGTGAATTTAATTGCTCTGGTTCAATAGAAATTGCAGGAGTTAGGATTAAATGTTGGAGGTATTATAGACCTCACGGTGCGCAAAGTTTGCGTGAAGCCTTGATGAATTCATGTAATCCAGTTTTTATTGGAATAGGTCAAAAATTAGGAGTTCATACTTATTATTCATATTTGGAAAAGTTTGGATTTTTAAGGAAAACGGGAGTTGATTTGCCAGGAGAAGCGGGAAGTATATTTTTAGCTGAAGACAAGGTTGGACCAGTAGAACTCCGGTACTATATCATTTGGCCAAAGATTTGAGATTACGCCTGTTCAAATGGCTACTGCAGTTTCAACTATTGCAAATGGAGGTACGTACATTCAGCCAAGAATTCTAAAACAAATAGTAAATAGTGAAACGGGTGAAATTACTGAAATTGAACCTATAAAAAAAGATAAGGTTATTTCTGAAGAAACATCAAAGAAAATCCTTAGTATGATGGAAAGTGTTGTTAGCGAAGGAACTGGGAAAAATGCTCAAGTAAAGGGGTATTCTATAGGAGGAAAAACAGGTACTTCTGAAGACGGTGTTAATACAAATAAATATGTTGCTTCTTTCGTGGGTGTTACGCCAATTTCAAATCCTCAGCTTGTTGTTTTGGTGGTTCTTTATAATCCAACAGGAGAAGGAGGACACGGTGGAGGTGGTGTTGCAGCACCTGTTGCATCAAATATCTTAAACGAAGTGTTACCATATTTAGAAGTTTCTCAAGATAATATGTCCTCTGATGACATCAGGGTAAATGTAGAGGTTCCAAATGTTGTCGGACTATCTTACAAAGAAGCAAAGTCATTATTGCAAGATGTAGGCTTACAAATCACTATGAGAAATGAACAAGATGAAAAAGAAATACCGGAAGACTTTATTATATCAAACCAAGTCCCAAGTAGCGCTGTACAAATTCTTGAAGGTGGCAGTGTAATTGTGGAGTAAAATATTTAACTCTTAAATATTGTTATAGAGCAAAATTTGGGGTTGCTAAATTAAAAAATTAGAGATATAATATAAAAAAATTGTAAATTGGAGGTTTTTTATGAAATTAAAAAACATTTTGTCAGGTTTAGAAGGCTTAAAAGTTAAAGGTGACCTAGACATAGATATAAAAAATGTTGATAGTGATTCAAGAAATATCAAGAAAAATGGCTTGTTTGTTGCTATTAAGGGGTTTGATGTTGATGGTCACGATTATATAAAATCAGCAATAGAAAAAGGTGCTATTGCAGTTATTGTTAGTCCAGAAATTGATAAAAAATTGTTAAAAGCAATTGTAGATAAGGTCACAATTGTTGTTGCTAAAGATACACGTTTGGCTTTAGCTATTTGTGCTTGCAATTTTTTCGGAAATCCATCAAGAAATTTCAAACTTGTTGGAATTACTGGTACAAAAGGTAAAACTACAACTAGCTTCATGGTTAAAGATATATTAGAAAAAGCAGGGAAAAAGGTTGGCTTAGTAGGAACTATAGCTACTTATATAGGCGATAAAAAATTAGAAGATAGTGATAGAACAACTCCAGAGAGTACAAAATTACAAGAAACATTTAAACTTATGGCTAAAGAAAATTGCGAAGTTGTAGTAATGGAAGTATCTTCTCAAAGTTTAAAACTTAACAGAGTGGCAGGATGTGACTTTGATATAGGAGTTTTTACAAACTTTTCAGAAGATCATATTAGTCCAAAAGAACATCCTGATATGAAAGATTATTTTGATTCAAAGCTAAAATTGTTTGACATGTGCAAAACTTGTTTTGTAAATGCAGATGATTTACAAACTTCAAAAATTCCAAAATTATTACCAGAGAAAAATGTTTCTACATATGGAATTGATAATTATTGTAATTTATTAGCTAAAGATATTACAGTTACAAATTCTGCTGTTGATTTTAAAGTTAAAATTGGAACTAGAAATGAAAGAATAAAAGTAGATATTCCAGGAAGATTTAGCGTTTACAACGCGTTAGCTGCAATTGCAATAACAACAGCATTAGGATGTACAGCAGAGCCTATTAAAGAAGCTTTGTTAGATATAAAAGTGCCTGGAAGAAGTGAGTTGATTGAAAACTCAAAAGGTTTAACAATAATGATTGACTATGCTCATTCACCTGAGAGCTTGGAAAATATTTTATCAGCTACAAAGTCTTATACTAAAGGAAGATTAATCAGTTTGTTTGGGTGTGGAGGAGACAGAGATTCAGGAAAACGTCCATTAATGGGCGAAATTTCTGGAAGAATAGCAGATTTTACAATAATAACTTCAGACAATCCTCGTACTGAAGACCCAACAAAAATTGTTAAACAGATTGAAGTTGGAATGAAAAAGACTAACGGCAAATATATATGTATAGTAGACAGAATTGAAGCTATAAAATATGCCATAGAAATGGCAAACAAAAATGATATTATTGTTCTTGCAGGAAAAGGACATGAACCTTATCAAGAAATTAATCATGAAAAACATCCTTTTGACGAAAGAATTATTGTTAATGATATTATTAAAGGTAAACTTTAATAGGTTAAAAGGAGGAATAAGCAAAAGATGGAATTTCAAGTAGAGGTAGTAGTGTTTGCTTTTGTAGTAAGCGTAATAGCATCACTAATTATAATACCTATATTAAGAAAATTAAAAGTTGGTCAAATAGAAAGAGATGATGGTCCACAATCTCATCTCAAAAAACAAGGAACTCCTACTATGGGAGGAATTATAATGGCTGTATCAATTATGATGGTCACAGCTATGGTATTTATACGAATACATGGTGGCGAATGTAAATTTACAGCCGAAAAAATGATTCCATTAGCCTTCGTAACAATAGGCTTTGGATTAGTTGGATTTATAGATGATTTTATAAAATTAGTTTTAAAAAACACGAAAGGTTTAAAACCTGCATACAAAATGTTTGGATTATTAATTGTTGCAGTTGCGTATACGGTTTATTTAGTTAAGATTTTAAATTTAGGTACTGAAACATATATTCCAATCATAAAACAATACATAAATTTACCTATTTGGATATATATACCATTTGCAATATTTGTTTTATTAGGAACAACAAATGCTGTAAATTTAACAGATGGTATAGATGGTTTATCAACTAGCGTAACTACTATTATTATCACAGCTTTAACAGTTATTAGTATTATATTCAAGGTACCAGAAGTAACAATAATAGGTGAAGTATTAATAGGTACATGTTTAGGATTTTTATTATTTAATTTGCATCCTGCTAAAGTATTTATGGGTGATACAGGATCTCTATTGTTAGGGGGAGCGATAGCAGGAATGGCACTATATTTAAAAATGCCACTTATTCTTATCGTTTTGGCATTAATACCAATAATAGAAACAATTTCTGTAATGATTCAAGTGGCATATTTCAAGAAAACAGGAAATAGAATTTTTAAAATGGCTCCAATTCACCATCACTTTGAATTAAGTGGCTGGAACGAAAATAAGATTGTATCTATATTTTCTGTAATTACCTTGGTACTTTGTGTTATAGGAATTGCGATTGCTTAATGGAACTTTTGGGGACACTGATAAAAAGTTCCATACCCTTGAAACCTTTTGTCAGTGTCCCCAAAAGTTTCAAGAGAAAAAAGGAGATTACCAATGCGAAAAAAAAGTAAAAAAGTCTCAGGTTTTGTAAATAATCAATTTGATTTCATACTTTGTATTACAGTATTTGTGTTACTTGCAATGGGAATCATTATGATACTTTCAGCGAGTGCACCTTCAGCATTATCAACAACAGGTAACAGTTATACGTATGTAAAGAAACAATTTGCATTTGCCATAGTTGGTGTGGTTTTAATGTTAATTATTTCTAAAATTGATTATAGATTTTATAAAAAGTATTATTGGCCAATCTATTTTGGTTCATGGATTATTCTGTTGTTAGTTCTTGTACCTGGATTAGGCGTTTCTGTAAAAGGTGCTACAAGATGGGTTAATTTAGGATTTACACAATTCCAGCCTTCAGAGTTAACTAAAGTTGGATTAATAATTTTTTATGCTGGATATTTATCAGATCATAAATCAGAATTAACTGATTTTTGGAAAGGATTTGTTAAACCTTTATGCTTTCTTGCACCACCAATTGTGATATTGTTTGGTGTTCAAAACCATTTAAGTGTTTCACTTATTATTGGAATTATTACAATTACAATGATGGTTATGGCAGGGTGTAGGATACAACACTTTGCCGCTGCAGGTGGAACAGGAGTACTTGGGCTTGGAGCGATAGTTGGAATGCTTCAAATGGCTGGAAAAGGTGGATTTAGATTAGACAGAATTTCTACTTATTTTGATCCATGGGCTGACGCACAAGGAACAGGTTATCAAATGGTACAAAGTTTATATGCTATAGGGTCTGGAGGATTTTTTGGCGTTGGATTAGGAGAAAGCAAGCAAAAGTATTTATACATTCCAGAGCCACATAATGACTTTATATTTGCTATATTAGCTGAAGAATTGGGATTTATAGGATGTTTTTTTGTTATAGCTTTATTTGCAATTTTCGTATGGAGAGGAATTTTAGTTTCTATGAGAGCTCCAGATATGTTCGGAAGCTTGATGGCAATTGGAATTACAACTCTAATAGGTGCTCAAGCTATAATTAATATTGCCGTTGTTACCGCAACAATACCTACAACAGGTATGGCGTTACCATTCTTTAGTTATGGAGGAACAGCTTTATTAATATTACTTTGCAATGTAGGAATTTTGCTTAACATTTCAAGGGCTGGTTCTAAAGTTTAAATTTATTAAAATGTGCCATTTAACTTTGGCACATTTTTGATTAGTTTTTAAGGAGGAATATTGATGAAGGTTATAATTTCAGCAGCTGGGACTGGAGGACATATAAATCCAGGAATAGCAATTGCAAATAAAATAAAGAAAGAAGAACCAAATTCGGAAATAATTTTTATTGGAACATCTAGAGGTTTAGAAACAGATTTAGTTCCAAGAGCAGGGTATGAATTGAAAACTCTAGAGGCATATGGATTAAAAAAAGAAATATCTTTTAAGAATTTTAAAAATATGATAAAAACTGCTGCAAGTACTAGATTGGCAAAAAAATACATAAAAAGTTTTAAACCAGATATTGTTATAGGAACAGGCGGATATATTTGTGGTCCTGTGTTTGCTGCTGCTACAGCAAATAAAATTCCATCTATATTACATGAAAGTAATGCTTATCCAGGAAGAGCTGTGAAAATGTTTGCGAAGAAAGCAACAAAAGTTTTAGTAGGATTTGAAGCAGCAAAAGAAAGATTGCCTATGGCAAAAGAAGTTGTGGTAACTGGAACCCCAACGAAAGTAACTAAAATCGAAATGACTGACAAAAGAAAACAGGAGCTTATTGCTGAACTTGGACTAAAGAATAATTTACCAATAGTTTTAGTGTTTGGGGGAAGTCAAGGTGCTAAAGCAATAAATGATGCTATAATTGGAATGCTAAAAGAAAATAAGATTAACAACTGTCAATTAGTTTGGGCAACAGGTCAAAAACAATATGATATTATTTCAAAAGAACTTAAAGAAAACGGTTTAGATATAGAAAATTTAAAAAATTGCAAAGCACTTCCTTATATTTATAATATGGAGGAAATGTATGCACTTTCAGATTTGGTGGTTGCAAGAAGCGGAGCAATGACTATAACCGAGCTTGCAATTGCTTGTAAGCCAGCAGTTTTCATTCCATTACCAAGCGTGGGGGCAAACAGACAAGAGGACAACGCAAGAGTTGTGGAAGCTTTAGGTGGTGCAGAAGTAATTTTGAATTCAGAATTAACTAGTGAAAATTTATCAGAAAAATTAAATAGATTAACTTCAGATGTTAATATATTGAAGCAAATGGGTAAAAAAATTAATTCTTTAGAAATAAAGAATGTCGAAGATAAGATATACAAGGAAATTTGTGATGTTGTAAAAAGATAAATGATGTCGAATTATAAAATATCAGGTAAAATCCTATAATATTTGGTAAAAAATGGAAATAATTTGACGCACGAAAGTTCTTGAAATGTGTACAAGTCTAAGTTATATTCAATATTGGATATTATTTAGGAGGATTTTTATATGGAAACAATTAAAGAATTTTATGGCGGTACATCACTAGATTGTAATGATGCTGAATGCATTATGAGAAAAGGAAAAATTGAACTTAAGTATTATAAAATTATTAGTGATATTATGGGAAAAAAGCATAAACATCAAAGATTTGGAATTGAAGTTGTAAAAAAACATGTTGATAATAATATAGTTACAGAGGAGAAAAAAGAAATTTTCAATTGTATAGAGAAAGAAGAAGTAGCTGATAGAGTTTTAGAATTGCTTAAGGTTAATAAGGTTTCACCAATTAATGTTGTTGATGTATTAGAGGATTTGTCAGTGAAGAGAAAAAGTCTTTTAATAAGGTAAAAAAATTAAGGAGTAGTTAATGGAGAATTTAGAAAGTAAAACAAGATTTATAATGAAAAAATATGGTATAAGTGCCAATAAAAGTTTAGGACAAAACTTTTTAATTAACGAAAATGTAGTTAACAATATAGTAAATGCGTCTAATATTACTAAAGATGATTTAGTAATAGAAATTGGACCAGGGCTGGGAACTCTAACAGAATATCTTCTTGAAGATGCTGGAGAAGTTATCGCCATAGAATTAGATGATAGAATGATTAAAATTTTAAATGACAGATTTTTTATGTGTAATAACTTTCAAGTGATTAATGAAGATGTATTAAAAGTTGACTTGGCAAAATTAATTAAAGAGGAAAAATTAAAACATAATTTAAAAAATGCAAAAATAGTTGCAAATTTACCATATTATATTACTACTCCAATTATAATGAAACTATTAGAAGAGGAGCTTGACATTGATAGTATTACTGTAATGATTCAAAAAGAAGTGGCAGATAGGTTAATAGCAGTACCTGGTGAAAAGCAAAGTGGTGCTATTACTTATAGTGTGTACTATTACGCCGAATCAGAATCTGTATTGATTGTAGATAATGATTCTTTTATTCCAGAGCCTGAAGTTCAATCAGAAGTAATAAAACTTAATATTAGAAAAGAACCTGTAATTAAGCTAGAAAACAAAGATTTATTCTTTAAAATTATTAAAATCAGCTTTATGCAAAGAAGAAAAACTTTACTAAATGCCTTAGTTAATGGTGGAGTGTTTAAAGATAAAAATCAGGCAAAAGAAGTTTTCGAACAAGTAGGTTTAGATTTAAATGTAAGAGGTGAAAGTCTTTCAATGGAGGATTTTGCAAAACTTTGCCAGCATATTTAAATTTTAATAAAAATATTGTGTTTTATGTAAAAGAAATGGTATAATATATTTAGATTATAAAAAATAAAGAATTTAGAAAGGTTTTTACATATGAACCAGATATTAGTGAACCAAAAAGTATATGTAACACCTAAATTGACAAGAAAAAAGAAATTTTATAAAATTCAATTTGTGTTATCTATACTTGTAGTTTTAATATTAATTTCATATTATGCATATTCAGAGTACGACAAAAGAAAAAATGCAGCAATAGGTGATGATTTAATGGATGATTTTGCAAACATTGACCCAACAACTGCAGATGAAGAAATTTTAGTTGTTGCTTTAAATGATAAGGCGGAAACTACTCAAGTTGAGCAACCAGCACCGCAGATATTAGAACAATTTAACACAGTGTATAGAACAGCTAATGGGACACCTTATATGGTGGATTCAATTTTGAATATTCCTACATTAGATATAAAATATACGGTATTATCAGATTCTAATAATGAATTGCTTAAAATTTCTTTAAACAAGTTTTGGGGAGGAGAACCAAATGCTGTTGGAAATTACTGTATTGTAGGACACAATTATGACGGAAAAGATATATTTTTTGGAAAGTTGCATAAATTAAACAATGGAGATGTAGTTGAACTTCAAGATAAGACTGGAAAAATTCTTAAATATGAGGTTTATAAAAAATATATAGTTCAACCTGACGATGTAGCATGTACAAGCCAACTTACAAACGGAAGAAGGGAAATGACTTTGATAACATGTGCAGATGGCGGAAAGACTAGATTAATAGTAAAATGTACTGCATTGGAATAATAAATAAAAACACCACATATAATATAATATGGGGTGTTTTTTATGATTGTAATTCACAAAAAAAGATTAATGATAGTTGCAGGTTTATTATGCTTTTCGCTGACAGCATTTTCACTGAAAAGTGCATTTACTGCACCAAAAGTTGTTGCTACTGTTAATTTACCGGTTTCAAATAAAGTAATAGTTTTAGATGCTGGGCATCGGAGTTCCAGATGAGCGGGGCTGAAAGCAGCAATGGAACTACAGAAGCGGAAACAAATTTAAAAATTGCATTGAAAGTGCAGAGCTTATTAGAGCAAAGTGGGGCAACTGTTATTTTAACAAGATCAGATGAAAATGCTATATATGATATAGATAGTAAAACTTTGAAACAAAAAAAGATTTCAGACATACATAATAGAGTAAAAATTGGAAATGAAAGTTCAGCTGATATATTTGTATCTATTCATTTAAATAAAATACCACAGCAGCAATATTATGGATGGCAAACTTTTTACCAAGAAGGGAATGAGTTAAGTATAAATTTAGCTAAAAGCATTCAAACCAATTTAAACGACTCTATACAAAAAGAAAACAAAAGAGTGGCTATGAAGATTGATAACATTTATATTATGAAACATGTTGAAATTCCAGCAACAATAGTTGAATGTGGCTTCTTATCAAACCCTGAAGAAGAGAAGCAATTATTAACAGATGAGTACCAGGATAAACTTGCTTGGGGTATTTATAATGGAATAATGGATTATTTTTACAGTATGTAAAATTTGCATTTGGAGAAAATATATGTTATAATAACAAAAGCTTGCTAAAAAACAAAGGAAGGTGACTTATATTTTAGGAAGAAAAATAATATATCATGCAAAAAGATCATTTAAAATATTAAATTTATTTTTTCTATTAATAATAAGCATAATTGCAATATTAGCATTCAAATATAAACCTACTTATGCAGTCACAATTTCAGGAGAAACTGTAGGATATGTAACTGATAAAGTAGAATTAGAAAATCGTATAAAAGACGAAATTTTAGCTCACAATGGAAATGTAGCGTTTGTAACAATAAATCAATTTCCAGATTACAAATTAGAGCTTGTTAATAGAACACAAGAGACAAATGAAGAAGAGTTAATTAAATCATTAAAAGAAAATGCAGAAATAACTTATAAATATTATGCGGTTACTTTTAATGGTGAAACTAAAAGCTATGTTAATACATTAGAAGAAGCTGAACAATTAGTTGCAGAAATTAAAGAAGAACATTCAGGAAACTTAGATTTAGATATTGGAATTAACGAATATTATACTGTTAATGTTGATGATGCTAAGAAGATAGATGAATCAACTGATATTATTTTAGCAAAACAAGAACTAGAGTCTTCTGTTGATGAATATATTGATAGGGAAACAAAAACTGTTAACGGAATTTATTTAGCAGTAACACCTATAAATGGTGTTATAACATCAAGATTTGCAGCTATAGAAAATGTTCGTTCAGGAGCACATACAGGTTTAGATATAGGTGCAGCATCTGGTACACCAATTCATGCAGCAGCAGATGGTGTTGTAACATATGCTTCTCCAATGGGAACATACGGAAATTTGGTTAAAATTTCTCATGGTAACGGAGTTGAAACATACTATGCACACTGTAGTAAAATTTTAGTAAGCGTTGGGCAAACTGTTTCAGCGGGAGATACCATCGCATTGGTCGGATCAACTGGTAATTCAACAGGACCACACTTGCACTTAGAAGTAAGAATAAATGATATACCTGTTAATCCACAAAAATATTTATATAGATAAAAAAGCAACCTTTCTCATAGGTTGCTTTTTTACTGAAAATAAAAGGGGATGTTTTATTATTTAGGTTAGTAACTGGAGTAATTAGCTACTAACTTATATATAATATAACAATGAATTGTGTCCATTGTGTGAACGGTTTGTGAATTTTCAAGTTTGAAGCTTTTGGGGACACTGACAAAAAGTTTCAAATATCCTGTGAAACTTTTTGTCAGTGTCCCCAAAAGTTTCACATCTTTCAAAAATCAACATAATATATAGCATACAAAACAATAGAAAGGGTGAACAGAATGAAATCTTACATAATAGAAGGCGGAAGAAGGCTGCATGGTGAAGTAAACATTTCTGGTTCAAAAAATGCATCGCTACCAATAATAGCTGCAACAATATTGAATGCTGATACAACAAAGCTATATAATATTCCTAAAATACAGGATACCAAAATAACTTTAGAAATTTTGCGAATTTTGGGTTGCAAGATTAGGAGAAATAGTGGTAAAATAGAGATTAATTCAAAGAATATAACAAAAACTGAAATTCCAGAGGATTTAATGAGGCAAATGAGGTCAACAGTTGTTCTTGCAGGTGCTATTTTAGGAAGATTTAAAGAGGTTACATTCACATATCCAGGCGGATGTGAGATTGGAGCAAGACCAATTGACTTACATTTAGAGGCTTTCAAAAAAATGGGAATTCAAGTTGAAGAAAAAGCTGGATTTATTAGGTGTAGTTGTGATAAAATAATGGCGGCAGATATAAATTTAGACTTTCCAAGTGTGGGAGCTACTGAAAATATAATATTAGCAGCTACTTTGGCAGATGGCACAACTGTGATTAATAATGCAGCAATGGAACCTGAAATCATAGATTTAGCAAATTGCTTAAATAGAATGGGGGCTAAAATTCAGGGGGCTGGAACAAATATTGTAAAAATAACTGGTGTAAAAAAATTGAAAGGCACAGGTTATAAAGTAATGCCAGACAGAATTGAAGCTGGAACTTTTTTATGTGCGGCAGCTGTTACAGGTGGAAAAGTTAAAATAAAAAATGTTATACCAGAACATATTATTCCTGTAATACACAAATTACAGGAAGCAGGATGTAAAATAGATATTCAAAAGAATGTTATAGAGATAGAAGCACCTAAAAAGTTAAAAGCAGTTGATATAAAAACCATGCCATATCCAGGTTTTCCAACAGACCTACAGCAGATTTTTGGTTCTATGTTAACGGTAGCAAAAGGAACTTCAATCATAGTGGAAAATATATTTGAAAACAGATTTAAATATATTAGTGAATTAAAAAGAATGGGAGCAAAGGCTGTCATTGAAGGGAAAACGGTTGTTATAACAGGAAAGAGAAAGTTGATAGGAGCTACAGTCAAGGGAAGTGATTTGCGTGGTGGAACTGGCCTTATAATTGCTGCTCTTGCGGCTAAAGGTAAGACAACGGTAGAAAATATAGAATATGTTCTAAGAGGGTATGAGGCCTTAGATGAAAAAATTAATTTACTAGGTGGTAATATTAAAGAAGTAGGTGGATAAATATGTCTAAGAATGAAAGAAAAAGAACAATGGTATATTCAAATGTTAAAAAAAAGGCAGATTCTAAGTCTGCCTCTAAGAACAGTAATACTATAGATTTAGATGAAGAAGTTGTAATTGGACTAGCTAGTTTTCCAAAGCCAAATGAAGAGGGCAAAAAGAAGAAAGGTAAAAATAATCAATCAAAATCTAAGAGCGATAAAAACAATCAGCCAAAAATAGCAAAGAAAGCAAAAATAAAAAACACAGAAATTGTTCAAGAACTCACTCAGCAAGAGAAAATAAGAATGCAAAAGAAAAGAGCAATAAAAATAATGACTGTAATGATATTAATGATGGTGCTTTTTATAGGGGGAATAGTATATTTGCTACTATCACCTATTTTTAACATAAAATCATTAGAAGTAGTTAATAACAACCATGTTTCAACACAAGAAATAACATCAGCATCTCAAATTCAGGTTGATGAAAACATGTTCAAATATTCTAATAAAGAAATTAGACAAAAATTATTATCTAATCCATACATAGAGAGTGTAAAAATAAAAAGAAACATATTCACTAAAAAAGTTAAGATAGATGTAGTAGAAAGAACAGCTACATTAATGCTAGAATACGGTAACTCATATGTATACATAGATAATCAAGGATATATACTAGAGATTTCTCAAACAAAGTTAAATGCTCCAATATTAAAAGGCTATGTAACGTCTTTGGAAGATATAAAGCCTGGAAATAGGTTAAATAAAGATGACTTGGAAAGATTAGAAGTTGTATTGAATATAATTAAAAATGCTAATGATAAGGGAATATCTAATTTAATTACATATATTGATATTAAAGATAAAAAAGATTATGTAATGATATTAGAATCAGAAGATAAAACAGTTTATTTAGGTAAATGCACAGATTTATCTACCCAAATGTTATATGTAAAGGAAATGATTGAAAGAGAGAAAAACATTGAGGGCGAATTCTATGTTGATATGGATCTAAATAACTCGAACCCAGTATTTAAAGAATCAGTCTAACTGTAGATTGGAAAAATTGCAAAAATATTTCTATATGCAATTAAAGAAAGGAGATTCAAATAATGAGTAAATGGAAAATAGCACTAACTTTAGGGTTAGTATGCTTTGTTTTAACAATAGGAATATCAGTACAATTAAAAACAGTGGATGATTCAAATTCTACTGTTTCTCAAACTTTAACAAATAACGAATTAAGAGATCAAGTTCTAAAATTCAAAGAGAAATACGATAAAGCAACTGTTGAGTTGGAACAATCTGAGAAAAAGCTAGAGGAAATAAGATTACAATCTACCCAAAATGATTCAACTGCAATTAATAAAGAAGAGGAAATAAAACTTGATAATACATTGTTAGGGTTAACAGATGTAACAGGAAACGGGATAGTACTTACTTTAAGCGACAATGGTTCAGTAAGAAAGTCAAATATAGGAGCACTTGACAACATAGAAAATTACTTAGTACATGCTATTGATTTATTAGAAGTAGTTAATGTGTTGAAAAACGCAGGAGCGGAAGCTATTTCAATAAATGACCAAAGAATAACAAATTTTACTGATATTTATTGTGCAGGTAATGTAATACAAGTAAATGGACAAAAAATAGGCTCTCCGTTGGAAATAAAAGCTATAGGTTCTCCAGAATTATTGTACGGTTCTTTAAAAATTCCAGGGGGATACGTACAGTTACTTGAAGATACTGGAGTTATAGTCAATATAAGAAAAGAAGAAAATATTACTATTCGCAAATATGATGGAATAATAAAATCTCAATATTTGCGTAATGTTAATTAAAAGCAATAATAATGATTATATAGAGAGGTGAATAAATGGAAAAGGGTAAGATAACTATTTCAATCGTAGTCTTTTTTATATCAATTATGTTGGTTTCACTAATGTTTATACAGTTTAGAACAGTTGAAGAAACGAATTCGCTTGGTATAGAAGATATGAGAGAAGATGAATTAAGACAAGAAATGTTGCTTTGGAAAGCTCAATATAACGATGTAGATCAAAAACTTCAAGCGAATAAAGAGAAAATAGATGAATATACAAATATGATTCAAAACAATCAACAATCATCAGAGTTATTAGACAAAGAATTGCAAGAATACAACATGTTAGTTGGAAAAACTAATGTTATGGGAGAAGGTGTAGAATTAACCTTAACTGATGATGAATTTTTAAGCTATTCTGCAAGTAACTTGATAAGTTTGGTAAATGAATTGAAATATGCAGGAGCGGAAGCTATTTCAATTAACGGACAAAGAATTATAAATTCAACAGACATTGTTTCAATTAATAGCAGATATATCTTAATAAACGGAGAAAGAGTTGCAAGTCCATACACAGTAAAAGCAATTGGTAACAGAAATGATTTTAACACAATTCTTAATTTTCCAAACGAAGGATACGTTCCTTCATATCAAAAGAGGGGTTATAAGATTGATATGAGCTTAAAATCTGATATTAGAATAGAAGCATATAATAAAGAAATAACTTTGAAATATGTGCAAGAGAAGAAGGAGGAATAAGATATGATATTTATAGCGATTATTTTAGGTTGTGTAATAGGGGCAGTAGTTGGTAATTATGCACCATTAATTTCATATACATATTCAGGATATTTAGCAATAGCAATAATTGCTGCCCTAGACTCCGTGTTTGGGGGAATAAATCAATCATTACAAAAGAAATTTGATATGGCAATATTCCTTTCAGGTTTTTTTGGAAACGCAATATTAGCAATATTACTTGCATATTTAGGTCAAAGATTGAATGTAGATATTTATTTAGTTGCAATATTTGTATTTGTAACAAGAATGTTTAATAATTTAGCTGGAATACGTAGATACTATCTTGAAAAAATAAGAGAGAAAACTCACAAAAAGTCTGAAGAGCGTGTAAATTCAACAAAATAGAACATTATTACAAAACCATTACAAAAATATTACAAAAATATAACAAAATTCTATTGACTTTTTGTCGGAAATATAATATTCTTACTAAGAAATAAACTAGGAATAAAAATGCATATAAATGGAGGAGTTAACTTTGGCAGTTCGGAGATATAATTGTAGGAATAGATATAGGTACTTCAAAAGTAAGCCTTATCATTGGAGAAGTTAATAATTTTAATCAAGTAGAAATTCTATGTAGCACAAATCAACCATGCAAAGGTATGAGAAAAGGAAAAATAGTTGATGAAAACGAAATAGTACAAGCAATTACAAAAGTTGTTGCAGACGCTGAAGTGGATACAAATTTAAAAATTAATTCTGCATACGTAACAGTACATGGTAAGTATGTGACAATAGTTCAAAATAGTGTAATAAAAGAAGTTAAAGATAAATATTCAGGAATTACAATTAAAGATGTTTCAGCTGCAATAATGCAAGCGAAGGATATTGATGTGCCTGAGGGAATGAGTATTATAGATATTGTAGCAGACAAATTTATATTAGAAGATGGAAAGCCTGTTGCAGATCCAATAGGTAATTTCAGTTCAAAATTTACATTAAAAGCACAAGTGATTTTAGCAGATAAAGATTACATGAGACAGCTAGTTAGTATATTTAAAAAATCAAATTTAGATATTGATGGACTAGTTCCTATAACATTAGCTGAAAGAAATTTAGTATTAGATACTCATGAATTAACAGATAATGTTATGATATTAGATGTTGGAGCAGGAAATACAGATATTGGTATTTTCGAAGGTTCAGAATTTATCTATACAAATACTATACCTTTAGGTGGAGACAATATTACAAACGATATTGCATTAGTACTAAATATCTCACAAGACGAAGCTGATAAATTAAAGAAACAATATGGTTTAGCAATGAAATCTTTTATAGATAATGACAATGAAATATTACTTACTACTTGCAAAGATGAACAGTCAAGCAAAGTAATAAAAAGTTCAGAGCTAATAGAAATAATAGAAGCAAGAATAGAAGAAATATTTACTTTAATTAATAGAGATATAACTTCACAGGGAGTGAAACCTAAAATTAATAATGTAATATTAACAGGACAAGGCATTACAAATATCAGCAAGAGTGATGTTGCCGGAAAAGTAGTTTTAAATATACCAGTTAAAATTTCAACAGGAAGAGGAATAAGTACAGTAAGACCAGGTTATAGAACAGTATACTCTTTAGTTAGATATATAGCATCAAGACAATTTGCGAAAAATGTTTCTAGTAATATAGATACAACTACAGAAAAAGGTACTATATTTAAAGATATTTTAGAAAAAGTTAAAGACTTTTTCTATTCATAGAATGAGACATGACTATAAGGAATAGTCAAAAGGATGTTTTTAATTTTTAAAATATAAAAATAAAATAGGGAGGAAAAACAAAATGATAATGGATGGCATGGAAGAAAGTGGACTAATGATTGACGGAACAGCTACTATTAAAGTTATAGGTGTTGGTGGCGGTGGAACAAACGCTGTTAACAGAATGGTTGATTCTGGAATAAGAGGTGTTGAATTTGTTGCAGTAAACACAGATAGACAAGCTTTATTATTATCTAAAGCTGCATCAAAAATTCAAATCGGAGAAAAAATTACAAGAGGTCTTGGAGCAGGAGCTAACCCAGATATAGGAGCTCAAGCTGCAGAAGAAAGCAAAAACGAAATCACAGAAGCTTTAAGAGGAGCAGACATGGTATTTGTTACTGCCGGAATGGGTGGTGGAACAGGTACAGGTGCAGCACCTATAGTTGCAGCATGTGCTAAAGAAATGGGAATATTAACAATAGGTGTTGTTACAAAACCATTCACATTTGAAGGAAAGAAAAGATTATCACAAGCTGATAGAGGAATTGAAAGTTTAAAGAGTAAAGTTGATACATTAGTTGTAATTCCTAACGATAAATTATTACAAGTAATTGATAGAAAAACTTCAATAGTAGAAGCTTTCAAAATGGCTGATGATGTATTAAGACAAGGTGTACAAGGTATATCAGACTTAATCGCAGTACCAGGTTTAGTAAACTTAGACTTTGCAGATGTTAAAACAATCATGTTAAATACAGGTATGGCTCACATGGGTATAGGAAGAGCATCAGGAGAATCAAGAGCAGAAGAAGCTGCAAAACAAGCTGTACAAAGCCCAATGCTTGAAACATCAATCGAAGGAGCAAGAGGTGTTATCATCAATATTACTGGTGGAAACAACTTAGGATTACATGAAGTAAATACAGCTGCTGAATTAGTTCAAAGAAGCGTTGACCCAGAAGCTAACATTATCTTTGGTGCAGTTATAGATGAGACATTGGAAGAAGATATAGTAATTACAGTTATTGCTACAGGATTTGAAGATGAAGAAAGAAATAAAATAGGTTCAGTACCTGTTAAACAAATTGTTGATAAAGCATGGGAACAATCTATAAAAGCAAATCCAGCTCCAGCTGCTGATACAAACGCAGCCCAAGCAAATGATTTAGATATACCTTCTTTCTTAAGAAAGAACAAAGCTGGAAATAAATAATTCTAATATTTATATTTTGGGATTTACTAAATTACTAAGAATATATAGTAGATTTAGTCAAATGAAATATTAATTAAATACATATGCTTATATTTAAGAAGAAATAATCTATTTTTGTAGATTATTTCTTTTTTTTGACTTCAGAATTTGACAGCTTTTTTGAGGACGGGATGGTAGAATGTGTACAAATGTGATTGGAGGAAAATGTGACAGTTTATTTGGACGTGGTGTTTCTAGAAAATGTTTTGATGAATTACATAATAATATTTGCATCTAACGTAGTTGTGAGGGCTGAGTGTAAGAGGTGGAGAATTTTGCTGGCAAGCTGTGTGGGGGCTGTGTATACAGTTGTAATGTATTTGGATATCGTACCAGTTTATTCTAATTTTGTAATGAAACTGCTGCTGTCGTTTGTTATTGTTTATATTGCTCTCAAACCAAGGTCTTTGAAAAGATTTATTAAAGATTTAATTATTTTTTATTTGGTTTCGTTTGTGTTTGGGGGATGTGTATTTGCCTTGATGTATTTTTTGAAACCTCAAATGGCTCAAATAAGGAATGGTGTTTTTGTTGGTGCTTATCCAATAAAGGTCGCGTTGATTGGAGGGTTGGTTGCATTTATAATTCTTCAAGTTAGCTTTAAAATAGTAAGAACTAAGTTTAGCAAGAAGGATATAATTTATGATGTTGATGTTTGGGTTGATGAAAAGCTTGTTAGAGTTAAGGCTATGCTTGATACAGGAAATCTTCTTAGAGATCCAATTACTGGATATCCTGTAATTGTAATTGAACATAAGAACTTGAATTCGGCAATTCCTGAAAAAGTTTTAAATAATATAGATAAAATATTAGGAGGTGATATTGGTGAATTAACTAAAGATGAGGAATTCAGTAGGATAATTTCAAGATTTAGAATGATTCCATTTTCTTCACTTGGAAAACAAAATGGATTATTATTAGGAATAAAAGCGGATAGTGTAAATGTTATATCAGATGAAAAAACAGAAAAAATCAACAATGCAATAATAGGAATTTATGATAAGTCTTTTACTAAGAATGGAGCATATACAGCTATATTTGGGTTGGATATGCTAGAAGGGGGAAATCAAAATGAAAGTATTGCAAATATTAAAGTCTAGTATAAATAACATTTATGCTAAATACATAAATAATAATGAAGATTTAGAAGATGTTTCAATTTTTTACGTGGCAGGAAGTCAGACTCTTCCACCACCGCTTGAGCCAGAAGAGGAAGAAGAAGCGTTGGAAAAATTACGTCAAGGAGATGAATCTATTAAACAACTTTTAGTTGAAAGAAATTTGAGACTTGTTGTATACATTGCAAAAAAGTTTGAGAACACAGGAATAGGAATTGAAGATTTAATTTCAATAGGAACAATAGGATTGATGAAATCCATAAATACCTTTAATGCAGATAAAAATATAAAACTTGCTACATATGCATCAAGATGTATTGAAAATGAAATACTTATGTTCTTAAGAAGAAGTAATAGAATTAAATCCGAGGTTTCAATAGATGAACCTTTAAATCAAGATGGCGATGGAAATGAATTGCTCTTATCAGATATTCTTGGAACAGAACCAGATGTGACATCTCGTCATATTGAAGATGAGGTTGATAAAACATTACTTCATGCTTCGATAGAAAAACTGAATAAACGAGAACGAAATATTATGGAGTTAAGATTTCGGGTTTCGGAGCTGGAAATGATGGAAATGAAAAAACTCAAAAAGAAGTAGCAGATATGTTAGGCATCTCACAGAGTTATATATCTAGGTTGGAGAAGAAGATTATTAGCAAGATGAAGAGAGATATTTTAAGTAAGACTGGATAAATTAAATTTCTCTACCTATAATAGAAAGTATAAAACCTTCGAATTTGGAAATAATGTAATAAAATTATTATAAATTAGGAGGTTTTTATTCTTATGATAAATAAGGTAGAAATAGCTGGAGTAAACACAGCTAAATTACCTGTGCTATCAAATGAAGAAAAACATGAACTTTTAATTAAGATAAAAAATGGAGATGCTGAGGCAAGGGAAAAGTTTATTAATGGAAATCTAAGATTGGTATTGTCAGTTGTACAACGTTTTAATGGAAGAGGAGAAAATGCAGATGATTTATTTCAAATAGGATGTGTTGGCTTAATAAAGGCAATTGATAATTTTGATATTAACCAAGAAGTGCAGTTTTCAACATATGGGGTACCAATGATAATTGGAGAGATAAGAAGATATTTAAGAGATAATAATTCAATCAGAGTTAGTAGATCTTTGAGAGATTTAGCATATAAAGTATTAGCAATACGTGATAGAGAAATGAAAGTTAATCAGAGAGATATAGGAGTTGAAGAAATTGCAAAAGAGTTAGGAGTTCAAAAAGAAGATATAACGATGTGTTTGGATGCCATACAAGAGCCAATTTCTTTGCAGGAACCGGTATATGGTGATGGAAATGAGAATATTTATGTGTTAGATCAGGTTAAAGATAAAAAAAATACGGATGAGTTATGGGCAGAGAATATTACAATAGCAGAAGCAATGAAAAAGTTAAACGATAAAGAAAAGATGATTATTAGTAAACGCTTCTTTGAAGGTAGAACGCAAATGGAAGTGGCTAATGAAATTGGGATTTCTCAGGCACAGGTTTCTAGATTAGAGAAAAGTGCGATTAATCATATTAAGAGAATTTATAGATAAGTGCTTATGGGGACTAAAACCTTCCTTATATAATATAGTAAATATTTTTGAAAGTTGTGCATATAATTTTGTGAGGTGTGATTTATATGGGGAAAAGAGGTATGGATTTTAAAAGTAAAGAGGTAATTAATATTTCTGATGCCAGAAGGTTAGGTTTTGTGCAGGATGTGTGTGCTGATTTGGAGACTGGAAAGATTACTTCAATTGTGGTGCCGGGGAGTAATAAAATTTTGAGTATGTTTACTAGTGAGAATGATATTGTTATAACTTGGGATAAGATAAAGTGCATTGGGGATGATATTATATTGGTGGAGATTTAATTGGCCGTCAAAATGGTAAATATCATCACCTTGAAAATTATATATTACACTACGTAGGCTTACTGGCCGGTTTTGGTATAAGATAAAAGGAGTTTAGATTTAGAAGCCTTTTGAATTTTAGAACTCCTTTTATCGGTTATACTAAAACGTGCCAAGCTGCGCGCCTCGTACTCCGTTGTAATATATAATTTCCAAGGTAATGATATTTACCATTTTGACTACTCTACATATGTGAAAAAGTGGAGTCGATAAATTTCGACAAAAAAGTTAAAAAAACTTTGAAAAAGGTATTGACTTTTAAATGGGGGCGTGGTATTATAAAGAAGTACCGAGCAACAGATGAAAAAAGTATATAAAATATTTAAGATGAATTAGTAAGAATTAAGTAACGGATGAAGAGAAAATACTATAATTACTAGTTTATTATTTTGCACTTTTTTCGGGTTTGAAATACTCAATAAAAAAACTTAAAAAAGTTTTAAAAAAGTATTGACAAACAAGTTTCAAGGTAGTAAAATAAAAGACGTCTTCGAACAAAAAAGAAGACATAAAGTACATTGAAAAATAAACAATAAACCTTTAGAGAACAACCAAAAGCGGTAGTTATTAGTACTACCAAAAAACAAAAACTAATATGAGCTTTAGAACTCAAATTAATTAGATTTATCAAATCGTAAGATTTTTTAAATACAATCAAATTGAGAGTTTGATCCTGGCTCAGGATAAACGCTGGCGGCGCACATAAGACATGCAAGTCGAACGGAAGTCGTCATAATGATTCTGATCTTGATATGAAGATTTTTCTGATTTGAAATTGAAGTTGACTTATGACAATGGCTTTAGTGGCGGACTGGTGAGTAACGCGT
>JAFUYJ010000014.1 GCA_017470645.1 Clostridia bacterium | reverse complement strand
CATATTAAAACCAAATAATCCTAAATCAGATAATATTAATCAAGAAAATGTTCAAAGCTACACTACAATGTATCCTATTGAGATAAAAATCATTACAGAAGAAGAATTTGATAAGGAAGTAGAAAAATATGATAGTAGCAACAAATCAAGATGTTTTAATGAAAAATTTTTGAAAGAATATGGCTATGGAAAAGATGCTGATGAAGCAAAATACATTGAAAGTAATTATTTCAATAACAAATCATTGACGACAATTATACGAAATAAAGAAACAGCTAAAATTAATGGAAAAACATGCACGATTAAATCCACATTAAGTAGTAATAAGGATACCTACTATTTTGTAATAGAAATGAACAAAGAAACAGATATAAACGGACAGGAATCTACAAATGAAGAAGATGAGAAAATAGAAGAAGAGACTGATAATTTAGAAAAGGCGTCAGAATCGTAAGTTCAGTCAGTTCGGTGAGTTCAGTTGGTTCAGTGCAGCATATATGAATTATGAACCGACTGAACCCTGAACTGAACATAATAAAAAAGTGCAGTTGATTCTAAGCAATATGAAAAAGTTTTATGGATTCCATTCAATGGAATTTCATCGCGCATTTTAAAATACTTAATGAAGGGAGATAGTAAGTATGTATAATACGAATATGCAGACAAATGTTTTTGCTGTTAAAATGGATGAAATAAGTGGAGACGCAATTAAAGATATTAGAGAAATAAAAGACAATACAAATAAAAGTTATCAAATATTGAGAAATTCCATAGAAAAAGATGGACAATATAATCCTATCGTTATTCGTGAACTTACAGTCGAAGAAATAAATGAGCTCAAAAACAAAAAAGATGATGCTAAATATGGAATTATTGATGGACATCATCGATATAGGATAGCACAAGAATTGAATAAAACAGAGATACTTGCAACAATTATATATGAAAAATGTAATGCAAAATATAAGGATATATTAAAAGCATTTAGAATCAATAATTCAGTGATAAAAATGAGTAAAGCAGAGAAAGGCAAAGCTATAAAAGAATACATGGAATCTAAAGGAATAAAGAAAGGTGATCAATCAGGTATTGCTAGTATAGGTAAGGAACTGTTTGGAGTAGAGAAATCATCAGCATATATTTATGTTCAGGCTTATGAAGAATCATTGAAAGAGAAGAGGAAAACAAATAAAGGCAGGAAGAAAAAATATTTTCAGATGGAGGATTTAAAAATTGCACTGAAAGATATACCTACAAATAAAAAAGATATTAAACCGAATGATTTAAATACGTGTGAAATATATTTAGAAAAAATAGCTTCTTTAGAGAAACAATTAAGGTTATTCAAAAAAGAAATTCTGAAAGTGGAAGAAGAGTTAAGAATAAAAACAGGACAACAATCAAATGAAGATTCAAAAAATTAATGGAAAAAAATAAGTAACCATATACGGAAATTTAATTACAAATTGAGCTGTCAAAATGACAGTTTTATTTTTTTATTCAAAATTTTAGTCAATAATGGGCGAAAATCCATATTTCTCTAATATGATACTAATCACTTCGCGTATATTGAAAAAATGACGTTTTGTGATTACAAGCCTAGTGCCACTTAAAAAATCTATGTTATTTAATATGAAATGTGCATGCAGATGACTTGCTGTATTTGTATGAATCGAGCATATAGTTTGATAATGCCCATAATTATAGTTTGATAAAAATTCAAGTACTTCTTGAACACAAAGTGAAAAATTTTGTAATTGGTCAGATTCCGATTCTGGTATTGATAGTATAAACTCAAAGTAAAAGCGGTCGGATAAAGTATTATTTGTTGGAGAGTAATGACATTCCTTTGCCAACATCATTTCTTCATAAGGGTGACAAGCCGATGTATATGCAGTGTATGTATGTCCAACTGGTACAGAGGTAGGCTTATTTATGTAGTTTAACTGTTCTAAAAGTTTAATGCTACTACCATTTCTTTGAGCTTGTATTTTAAATATTGCCATGCTGTTCACTCCAATCAAACTATAGGTTCTATGATATTGTGTAAATCTTCTTCGGCTTTTCTCTGCGTTTCAGAATAATGAGCCATTATTGTTTTAATGGCAGTATTTATATTAGTGCGCTGGAAATTAAAGGCATTATTGAAATCCGCTGAATTAATACCATTATAATGGTGAAGAAGCTGTGAATTGTCATCTATAGAATTTTGTAAAGATTGAACACGGGAAGCCATGTCATTGTGGTAATTTTGAAAATGCCTATGTAATTTTCCTATTTCTGCTATTATTTCCTTTCCATTATATATGTGCTTAACAGTAGTATTCAGAGCAGCTTCTCTAATAAAGCCACTTAAAGGACGATTGCTTTCTTTCGCCATATTTTTTAATTTGCTTAATTCCTCATCGTTAAAGCGAACATTGACCAAGTTGTTTCTTTGATCGTTTAATTGTTGTTTTTTCATTGTAATTTTCTCTCCTTTGAAATAATTTTTTTTGCACACACATTGCACGCACACAGAAAATTTCTTATAATAGCAAAATGAAGGTAAATTGAGTAATTATAGACTCTTTTCTTGTGTAGGCTCTGTGCATGTTCTGTGTATGTTGCTATACAGATACTAACTGGCTTAAGTAATTACCTATACTTTTTAGCTCCAAGCAAGTAGATTTGTTTGTTAAGCTCTTGTGTGAAGAAGTCAGTAATTTCCTG
>JAFUYJ010000013.1 GCA_017470645.1 Clostridia bacterium | reverse complement strand
TAAGTGCTCTAACCATCTTATAATTCCTATTCTTGCCAAATCATATTTACCTATAAATCTTATTTTTTCTTTGCTAAACACAACTACTGCAACTGCATCTAAGAAGTTTACATGGTTCGCACAGATTATAAATCCACCATTTTGTCCAGCTTTTGTTTTGTTTTCTTCACCAGTAATTTCCATACGATAAGCAATTCTATATAAAGTTCTTAGAAAACCTTTTGTTATTTTTCTAACAATTATTTTTCTTTTAGTTTCAGGTCTTTCCCAATAAATTTTTGGTTCTAGCTTATTAACTTTTTTTTTAGTTTTTATAATTTTTTCAATTTTCTTTACTACCTGTTTTTGAGTTAATTTGGTTGAATCGACAACAATTGCATCTTCTGCAATTTTCAATGCTCCCACTTCTTTATTTCTGTCATTTTCATCTCTTTTCCTCATGTCCTCAAGTACTTCTTCAAATGTACATTCTATATTCTTTGATTGGTTTTGTGCAAATCTTCTTTTTGCTCTTTCTTCCAAATCTGCATCTAAATATATTTTTACATCTGCATTTGGAAAAACAACAGTCGTAATATCTCTTCCTTCCATTATTACATCTATTGATTCTGCCATTTTTCTTTGTAAGTCTACCATTTTTGTCCTTATTTCTTTTACTGCAGAAACTTGAGAAACCATTTTGTTTACTGGATTATCTCTTATTTCTTTAGATACATCTTCGCCATTTAATTTAACAATTTGTTTGTCATTCTCCTTAAGAAGTTCAATGTTTATATTATCAAGAATTTCTTTAATTTTATCTAAATCATTTAAATCTACATTGTTTCTTAAGATTGATAAAGTTACACATCTATACATTGCACCTGTATCAATACTAGTTAAATTTAATTTCTTTGCCAATATTTCTGTAATGGTTCCTTTCCCACTACCTGCAGGTCCATCAATTGCAACAACAAAACCCATTTTTTATTCCTTCTTTCTAATTTTTATTTTCTCAAATATTAATATTTTTGAACATATTATTTACAACTGCATATCCTTTGGAATATTAATGCCTTTAGCCATAACATCTATTTTAGCTACATTCATTGCCGTAAGTCTTTCAATTTCTTTTTTTGACCTTACTTGAAAATCATGTAAAATATCTACAATTTTCTTGCCATAATTTACAATAACCTCCATATAAATCTCAGTTCCTTGCTCACCTTTATTTACTCTGGTTCTGGTAACCTTATAAATAGAAGGTTCCTTATTAGCTAAATGCTCTATTATTTGCTTAAAGACATTATCAGAAATTGTAAAATTTCCCATATAACTAAATGTAGGTCTAATTATTGATTTTTCGGCTATATATGGTGATTTTCCTTTTCCTGTAGATTTGAAAATTTGTAACGGATCCAGCAAATATCCAGAAAAATCTTTTTTTATTTCAAATGTTGGAACTGGAATTACGTGTTTTCCTTCTGTAACACGAATTCTTCTAGCATTTTCCATTTCTTCCTCAGTTGCAACATCGTTAATATATACAGTTTTACTAATTTGTGGAAGTCCAAGATTTGCAGCAATTTTAGCTACCATTCCATCGGAAGTTCCCAAAATTAATATTGCTTCTGGTTTATATCTTTCAAAAGCCTCTTGCATTTCTCTTTTTTCATTTTCTTCGTAAAATAAAGCATGTTTTACTGTCTCAACTTTAGTAGGTGCCTTCTTTGCTGAAGTACCAGCAACAACCGCATTTCCTTTAACTAAAAGTCCATCATCTATTATAAATTCTATATCATTTTCACCCGCAACCATTTGTGCTCTGTAGCTTTTTCCTGTTCCGGATGGTCCTACAAATGCACACACTCTAATATTGCTAAAATCCATATAAAACTTTTCCTTTCTTGCTTACATAATTTAACAAGGTTATTATATCACTCTTAGTGTATAAATGGCAAGGAATTTTTATGATATGTTGTAATAAATCACTCTACACATTAATATATTATCTCAGATAAGAAATTTATTTCTTTCAAATGGACAAATCTTAATTAAGAGAGGATTGATGTATTTAATGAAGAAATTTAAATTAGCTATAGTTGGTAGCACCGGAGTTGTTGGTCAAAAAATGATTGAAGTTTTACAAGAGAAAAATTTACCTATTGATGAATATGTTTTTTTCGCATCTAAAAGATCTGCTGGTAAAACGGTGCGATTAGGTGATGATGTATATGTTGTTAAAGAGTTAACTGAAAATTCTTTAAAAGATAATTTTGATTTTGCATTGTTTTCCGCTGGTGGTGAAACTTCTTTAAAATTTGCACCGATTGCTGCTCAACATGGTTGTATTGTTATTGATAATAGTAGTGCTTTCAGAATGGATAAAGACGTTCCATTGGTTGTTCCAGAAGTTAACCCTGAAGATTTAAAATGGCATAAAGGAATTATTGCTAATCCAAATTGTTCTACTATTCAAGCTGTATGCGCTTTGAAACCTTTAGATAGTGCCTTTGAAATTAAAAGAATTGTGTATTCCACTTATCAAGCCGTGTCCGGAGCAGGGTCTAAAGGTATTCATGACTTAGAAAATGGAATTAAAGATTATTGTTGCCATACAGATAATGATAACTCTACAGCGGATACATATAACTTAGAAAAATTCCCTTATCCTATTTTCAACAATTGTTTACCACATATTGATAAATTCCTAGAAAATGGATATACAAAGGAAGAAGAAAAAATGATTAATGAAACAAGAAAAATTCTTAAGAAAACAAACTTAGCTGTAACAGCCACTACTGTTCGTGTTCCAGTTTTTAATTCTCATTGTGAGAGTATTAATATAGAATTTGAAAATCAATTTGATCTTGAAAATGTTTTTGAAATTTTAAGAAATGCTCCAGGCTTAATTGTTCAAGATGAACCAAATTCCGAAACTTATGCAATACCTACTAACACATCTGGTCATGACGAAGTTTTCGTTAGTAGAATTAGAAGAGATTTTAGTATTAAAAATGGTTTGAATATTTGGGTTGTTGCTGATAATATTAGAAAAGGTGCTGCTAGTAATGCTGTACAGATATTAGAAAAGTTGCTTTGATTTTAAATCAAAGCAACTACACAAAAAACTATTAACTTTATTAAATAATCAAATAACAATTTAAAATTATAAAATTTTACTCCTACCTCGTTTAATCTATCATAATTTTGGACGACCATATTAATATCTTCTTGGTTTATCATTTTCTTTTTACTTTCCATGTATTCTTTTGCTAAGTATCTTGCTTTTGTCATTGCATCTGTTTCAAGATACGAACGCACAAAATAAAGCAACACAGACATCATTATTAATATAATTGCAAACACGCTTGTTTCTGGCAGCTTGTTAAATACTGCTAAAATTGTTATTGTTGTAAAGTATAATAAATATATATTTGAAAATATAAAATTAAACCATAATAATCGCTTGTCCTGTACTGAATGAATACATTCGTGAGCTATCGTTTGTACTCTTGTGAATGTCTTTTTTATGTTTGCAATAAATATGCTATTTGTTGCCACAACATATAAGCTTGCTTGTGAATTATCATTTCCAACTTTAATATTTACATTTTCGTTTTTTAGCATTTTTAATATCTGTTTACAGATTTCCTCATTTTCAGGCAATGCATTTGTTATTTCATTTAGTTTATTATCCTCACCTATCTGCTTGATTAATCTAATATTATTACAGTTGAATCTTAATAAAATCGCTAAAAATGCTAAAATTGTTACAGACATAACTAGAATAGTAATTAATTCCATACATTTTCCATCCTTATAAGTTTATCATCATTTTGTGCCATAAATTTTAACTATAAAACATCTTTAATAGCTTCAGCAATTATTTTATTAACGTCAGCTACCATAACATTAAACTTTACTTCTAAATCAAAATATTCTTTAATATCTTTATTCTCTACTAGTATAGTATACAATTGTTGCAATTTTTGCATTTTTTCTGAGTCACCTTCACCCTTTTGTATTGCTAAAACCTGTGATTCGTATCTAATCTTTTCAAATTCTTCTATTTTTGCTTTTTTCTCTGGATCTTGCATTATTTTATCTTTTGCTTCTTTATATGCTTTGTACTCATCTGAATTTTTCATTTCATAAGCTAATTTATTAGCTGTATCATATACATTCATTTAATAAAACCTCCTAATCTACGCATATGCATGCTTTTTCTTGAAATCCAACAAACGTGTAATTTCCTTTTCTGAATTTTGCGCCTTTGCCGTTTTCTTTGCATTCTCTTGTGCAATTTCTCTAGCTTGTTTTTCAGCCATTGTTTGACAAATAGCCTTTTCATACGTAAAATAAGTATCTTGTGTAATTTTGTTCCAGTTAAATTCCTTCTTAACCTTAGCTTTTGCATTTTTGGTAATATTATCACACAATTGATGATTATATAATAAGCTTAAAACTGAATCTGCAATAGAATTTGAGTTTCCAGCATAGCTTTTCATTCCATTTACACCATGATCTACAATTTCGTTTAATCCTCCAATATCTGATACAACTGTTGGTACACCCGCTAGCATTGCCTCTAGTGCAACTATTCCAAATGGTTCATATGTACTTGGAAATACAGCAATATCGGCACATTTGTACATTTTTTGTACTTCTTTTGATGATAGATATCCTGTAAAATACACTTTGTTTTCTATTCCTAAGTTTCTAGCTTGTTCTCTTAGTTCATCATACATTCCGCCTCTTCCACCAATTATTAGTTTTGTATCATTGTATCCATTAATTATTTTTGGCATGGCAGCTATTAAATTTTGAACTCCTTTTTCATATACTAATCTTCCAATGTATAAAATAATTTTTTCATTATCCATTGCATATTTTCTTCTGAAATCATAGTCTCTATCTATTCCGTTATAATTATTCAAATTTATTCCGTTTGGTATTACATTTATTTTTTCAAATGGTAAACCGAATAATCTTTGTAATTCACATTTCATGTAATTACTATTTACTATTACCTCTGTTGATTCATATGTTAATAACCATTCTGTGTCGTTTATATATCTTTGAACGTCATCGTGAATTCCGCTATTTCTACCAGCTTCTGTTGCGTGAATTGTTGAAACAATAGGAATTTGAAAAGCATCTTTTAATGTTTTTGCAGAATAAGCTACCAACCAATCATGAGCATGAATGCAGTCAAATTTTCCTTGATCATTTATAATTTGACTTGCCTTTGATGTTAAGTTGAAATTAAGTTGCATAATCCAGTCTGTAAAGTTGTTTGGGTGTATCATATAATTCTCGACTCTGTATACCTTAACACCTTTATCGTTTTCAAATGCCGGACTATCCCCTTCTTTATAAGTTACAACTGTTACTTCGTTTCCATCCTTAACTAATTTATGTGATAAATCGTGTACTACTCTTGAAATTCCTCCTACTATTCTTGGTGGATACTCCCAAGTTAACATTAGAATTTTCATTTATTCCCATGCTCCTTTCAGTTTTTCTTTGGTTATTTTGTTGATTTTTTATAGCCTTTCCCATTATTTTCTATAAATTATTCTATATAAGTTTATTTTAAAAGTCAATATGTTTTTTCTACAAAATTTAACATATTTTTTTGCTTTATCTATTGTATTTTTTTTGTTTATGGTATAGTATATAACTAGTAAATTTAGAGTTTATACCAAGGAGGAAATTATGCCAAGAAAAGCAAAAGAAAAAATTGATGAAAATGAAAAAATAATTGATGAGAAAAAAGTTGTTAAGAAAAAGACTCCTGCTAAAAAGGCTAGTAGTACAAAGAGTTCTAGCAAAAAAGCTGCTGAACCTAAAAAAAAGGAAGTTGTAAAAAAAGAGCCTACAACTAAGAAAACAACAACTAAAAGTACTGTTAAAAAAGCCACTGCTGCAAAAACTCCTGAAAAAAATTCAAGTACTGCAAAAAAAGCTACTACTAGAAAAAGTGCATTAGCTAAAATAATTGAAAATATTGATATTTCCGATAACAAATCAAATAAAACTTCAACAAAGAAGAAATCTACTTCTTCTAAAAAGGTATCTGCAAAAAAACAAACCACAAAGAAAACAACAACTAAGAAAAAAACAACTAAAACAGATACTCAATTAAACGATACCTCTATTCAAATTGCAGAATATTATGATTTGCCTTACAAATATGGTAACACTGTTGTTAAACTTTTAGCACAAACACCTAACACTTTATTTGTTTATTGGGAAGTTTCAGATGATGATATCGATAATTTCAAAAAAATATATGGCGATGATTTCTTTAATAAAAGTACTCCTATTTTGATTGTTCATAACTTAACTCTTAACAAAACATATGAAGTAGAAATCAATGATTTTGCCAATTGCTGGTATTTAAATACTGAAGATACCGATTGTAAATTTGATATTGAACTTGGTCGTAGATTTAATGAATCATCTTATGAAAATGATGGAAATGTTGAAGCTGATTATTTATATGTAGCCGCTTCAAATAATTTAAACTCACCTAACGATCATATTCTATTTGAGAAAATAAAAGAATTTGTTGTTTTTAGAAATGTAAGTAATGATAATGTAATCAAGAAAAATGTTAAATCTTTAAAATTTTTGAAAGATATATACAAATTTTATAAAGAAATGTATGATGAGGATGTCTTAAACAATCCTTCTTCACAATTTAAATTTTAAGCTGGGGACGGAGAAAATTTTAAATTTTTAAAATTAAGGGCAGAGAAAATTTTGGATTTTTAAATTTTCTCTGTTTTTTTGAATATAGTTCCCAAACTCCAATGAAAGGAAGATTATTCTATGAGTAAAACAAAAGGATATGTAAGCTTTGTGTTACACGCACATTTACCTTTTATTCACCATCCAGAAAGTGAAGATTATTTAGAAGAACAATGGCTTTTTGAAGCAATTTCTGAAACTTATATACCACTATTAACTAATTTTGAAATGCTTGCTAATGAGGGTGTTGATTTCAGAATTACTATGTCACTTACCCCACCTCTTATGTGTATGCTTACAAACAAATTACTTCAACAGAGATATATAAAATATTTAAACCAACATATTGAGCTAGCTGAAAAAGAAATTGAAAGAACTAAATATGATGAAAGAGTAAACACTTTAGCTAAATATTATTTCGATAGATATTCAAATGACTTGAAGATTTTTAAAGATAAATATAATTGTAATTTAATAAATGGCTTCAAACATTTTCAAGATATTGGTGTTTTAGAGATAATTACATGTGGAGCTACTCATGGCTACTTTCCTATTTTATACACTACCGAGCAAACCGTAAAAGCACAAATTGCTGTTGGTGTTCAAACTTATGAAAAATACTTAGGCAGAAAACCTAGAGGCATTTGGCTTCCTGAATGTGGCTATGTTCCTGAAGCTGATAAATATTTAAAGGAATTTGGAATTGAGTATATAATTACGGAATCTCATGGAGTCTTATATGCTAACCCTGCTCCCCTATTCGGAACTTTTGCTCCC
Organism: Clostridia bacterium; assembly: GCA_017470645.1. GTDB lineage: Bacteria > Bacillota > Clostridia > TANB77 > CAG-508 > CAG-492. The sequence goes on along the minus strand of JAFUYJ010000013.1, from coordinate 61,381 downwards.
ATTGTTTCACTCAATGGTATAGTTGCATTTGGAAGAGATATAGAATCTTCTAGACAGGTATGGAGTTCAGAAATTGGTTATCCTGGAGATTTTAATTATCGTGAGTTTTATAGAGATATTGGTTATGAAACTGATTACGATTATATTAAACCTTATATTGCCCATAACGGAGTTCGAGTTCATACAGGTATAAAATATTATCGTATTACAGGAAAAACTGAAAACAAAGATTATTACAATATTCAATGGGCTAAAGATTCTGCAGAAAAACAAGCAGGTCACTTCTTTGATAGTAGAACATCTCAAATAGACTATGCTAGCAAATATACTACAAACCCTCCTATTATTTTATGTCCTTATGATGCTGAATTATATGGTCATTGGTGGTATGAAGGTCCCTATTGGTTATACATATTATTCAAGAAAATTTACTATAACAAATCTAATTTTGAATTAATAACTCCTGGTGAATATATAGATAAATTTCCTATTATGCAAGAATGTCAACCATGCCGTTCTAGCTGGGGTGCAAATGGATATAGTGAAGTGTGGCTTAATGGTTCTAATGATTATGCTCATAGACATCTTCATCATATTGGAGACAAAATGGTTGAACTTGCCCATACTTTTTATAATGAAACAGATGCATTAAAACTTAGAGTTTTAAATCAATGCGCCAGAGAAGTTTTATTGGCACAAAGTAGTGATTGGCTGTTTATTATTACTAATGGAACCATGGTTGATTATGCCAAGAAAAGAATAAAAGATCACGTAGGACGTTTTAATAGATTTTATGAAGAACTTATTAATAATAAGATTGACGAAAAATTCTTAGAATACGTTGAAAAACAAGATTGTGTTTTTGAAGATATTGATTTTAAAATTTATTACTAGCAATAAATATCATTAATCAATTATTTAGTAGAGTAGTCCGAAAAGCAGAACAAATTTAATGCTAGCTAATATATTTAACTTCGTAGGCTTACTGGCCGGTTTTAGTATAAGATAAAAGGAGTTTGAATGCAGAGATAGTTTGCATTCGTAACTCCTTTTATCAATTATACTAAAACGTGCCAAACTGCGCGCCTCGTACTCCGTTTAAATATATTAGCTAGCATTAAATTTGTTCTGTTTTTTGGACGGCCCCTACAAGCTCTGCTGCACCGGATACCCCAAATGCTCATACGCCGCAGGCAACGGAATTCTCCCTCTAATAGTTCTCGAAATAAACCCAATTTGAATCAAATAAGGTTCATAAACATCCTCCAACGTTTCAACCTCTTCCCCAATAGTAGTTGCCAAAGTATCAATTCCAACAGGCCTTCCTGCATATTTAGAAATCATTACATCTAACAATTTTCTATCAATCTCATCTAACCCCATTTCATCTATTTCTAATCTATTTAAAGCTGTCTTCGTAACCTTTAAATCAATATCTCCATCACCCAAAACCGCAGCATAATCGCGAACACGTTTTAATAATCTATTTGCAATTCTTGGCGTACCTCTTGAACGTCTTGCTATTTCAATTGCTGATTCATTATCAATTCCTATTCCAAGAATTTTTGCAGAACGTTTTACAATGAATGACAAATCCTCTACATTATATAATTCCAATCTATCAACTATTCCAAATCTATCTCTCAAGGGCGTTGATAATGTTCCTGCTTTAGTAGTTGCTCCTATTAATGTGAATTTAGGTAAATCTATTCTTATTGATTTTGCTGTTGGACCTTTACCTATTATAATGTCTAATGTAAAATCTTCAAGGGCTGGGTATAATATTTCTTCCACATTTTTATTTAATCTATGAATTTCATCTATGAATAACACATCGAATTCTTGTAAATTGGTTAGCAGTGCTGCTAAATCTCCTGCTTTTTCAATTGCTGGTCCAGATGTAATTTTAATATTTGAATTCATTTCGTTTGAAATAATGTTTGCCAATGTTGTTTTTCCAAGTCCGGGAGGTCCATATAATAAAACATGATCTAATGGCTCATTTCTTTTTTTGGCAGCTTCAATATATATTTTCATATTTTCTTTTACTTTTGATTGACCAATATATTCGCTTAAAAAACGCGGTCTTAATGATGTTTCAAGTTTTTCTTCACTAAAACCATCTAGTTCTGGCCTTAATATTCTATCATCTTCCACTAATGTTTCTCCTCCTTCTTGTTTGGAACTTATGAAGGCGCGGAACTTTTGAAAGTTGCCCCAAAAGTTTCGTGCCCCCAAAAAAAGTTTTAAATCTTACTTCTTCAACAAATTCAATACATTAACAGACAATGAGATGTCTAGTTCCTTCTGTAAACATTCACAATAGTAATTTAGTTTGTCTACTTCTTCTTTGGGCATATTATCTAAATTAAGCTGTTCACCTGTTGAAATCAAATACCAATCACCATCATAAAAATACTTGTCGGTTATTATTTTGCCATTATTTATACATACAAAGTCCTTGCTAGAAAATAAACTTCTTCCAAGTGAAAATTCATCTTCTATACCGCATATTTCCATTAAAGTTGGCTTCATATCTATCTTACTTGTTGGTTTGTCAATTTTCATTGATTCAACACCTGGTATTTTTAATCCGCATAATATGTTAGTATAATTAATTTGTGTTTGTATATCATTTAATCCTGGGTTTACTTCTCTCATAAAATCTTGCATTTCCCAGTTGTACATTTGTAAGCCTGCATGATCACCATATACCAAAATAACAGTGTCATCATATAGTCCTGCTCTTTTCAATTCATCAATAAAAATTCCAAATGCGTAGTCTGCATAATTTACCGCTTCTAAATAATTTCCGTAGTAGATTCCTCTTACTTCATCTCCTACGTCAATATTAACCTTTCTCCATTTGTCTTGTATTCCCGGTAAATCGAAAGCTGTATGTGATGATGATGCAATTATATTAACGAAAAATTTATCATCATAAGTCTTCATATCTTCAACAATTTTTCTATATACCGCTTCGTCTGATACATAATCATTTATTCTTTCAACATTTTCATCAAATACATTATCGAAATATAAATTGTCTATTTTTAGTCTTGAATATACTGCTTCTCTATTCCAGAAAGATCCCACGTTTCCATGTATGTACGTTGTTATATAATCTTTGCTTTTAAAATTCTTATATATATCACTATAATCATTAGAAGGATATTGCGCATATGACATTCCGTTTTCAAGTGGATATAATGAATTCATTACAGTAAATTCTGAATCAGCAGTTGTTGAATAACTTTGATTTTGCATATTAGTAAATTCAATGTTTTCATCTAAGAATTTATTTAAATTTGGAGTTATTTCTTTTCCGTTTATTTTTCTGTGTGCAACAAAATTTTGGACTGATTCTAATTGAACTATAACAACATTTTTCCCTTCTGCTATCCCAGCGAAATCATATTTTAATGGGTATTTTTCATCATAGCTTGCCATTAATTCATTATAAGCTTTTAGCATTGTATCTTTACTTTTATATTTTACATTCTTTTTCATGTTTAAATTATTTCTAATGTCTAAATAATGATATCCGTATATACTTGATGCATCTATTTGCATTATTTTATTATATTGATGTTCTTGTGCTTCTGTAAGCCATGTTTTATTCACTTTTCCTGATAGAATTATCATTCCAATTAAGTATAAAACACCTGGTATATACAGTAGCTTTGATAGTTTTTTTATGCTATTTTTTATATTCGCAAAAATTACAACCAATATAATTAAATCAATAAAATATACTACTTGTCTTATATGTAGTAAATAAAGCAATGCAGCTGATATTTCTTTTCCATATTGTAAATTTGATATTTGAGAAATTGATACCAGATTAGACGAATATGAATAATATAAATCATTTATGAATAACAGTATGCTGACCAATAAATCTATTACTAAAGCTACCCACACTCTTGCTTTACCTTTTAGTAGCATAGGTATCGTTAATAAAATCGCGATAAATGCAGAAGCCATTTTGGCATGTTGCCATGTTATTGGTTTAGTTGGAAATATTACTAATTTATATATATACAAGGTTTTTAAAAGAAGTAATATTCCAATTATTATAACGATAATTCTTGATTCATATATTATTTCAAGTGTCTTTTTTAGTATGTTTTTAAAGTTAATTTTTTTTAATTTTTGTTTTGCTTCGGAATTTGATTCTGTTTCAATCTCTTCTTTTTGTTCTGTTTCACTGTTTCCAGAAACTTCAACATTTTTATCAATCAAATTATCCTCGTTTTCTTTAACTTCTTTCTCCTTTATTTCATTCATCTTTTACCTCTTCTTATATACTACTTTTTATCATCATTTCTATTTTTTACAAAATCCCTATATCCTATTGCAATTACAGCAACAATCATTAATGCAAATGAAAGGGCTTTCCATATTCCACTTTCTAACAAAATAATTGCAAACATTCCAAAACATGCACTAATTCCATATAAAATTAATACGGCTTGTTTTTGTGTATATCCTTTCTTCATTAATTTATGATGTAAATGCCCCGTGTCTGGTGAAAAAATTGCTTTTATTGAATGCCCTTTTATAATTCTCCTTACTATTGCAAAAAGAGTGTCTGCAATTGGTAATGCGAGAATTATCAATGGTGCTATTAACACTAATAGTGTGTACGTTTTTGCCGTTCCTAGAATTGAAATAACTGCTAATGAAAACCCTAAGAACTGTGCACCTGTATCCCCTATAAATGTTTTTGCTGGATTAAAGTTATATGGCATAAACCCTACAATTGCTCCTGCTAGTGCAGTTATTAATATAATAGCTACTATTGGTGATTGATTCATTGTAAATACAATTATCAACGAAAAACATGAAATAAGTGTAATTCCAGATGATAATCCATCTAGTCCATCAATCAAATTTATTGCATTTGTTATACCTATTATCCAACCCACTGATAAAATATAAATGTATACATGGTTATTTATATTTAAAGTTTGCTCTAAAAAAGGAATATTAACATTATCTATTTGTGTTCCAAAAGATACAACAATAACAGCTGCAATGGTTTGTCCCAATAATTTAACTATTGCAGGTAATCCTTTAACGTCATCTATAAAACAAAATACTGCTAGTACTATTATCGCGATTAAAATTCCTATTAATTTGTGCAGGTATTGTTCTTCGCCAAATGGATTAAATGTATTTTCTAGTGTCATTACTATTAGCAAGTATATACTTGATAACAAAAATCCAATAATTACAGCAACTCCTCCGAGTCTTGGGATTGGTTCTTCATTTATTCTTCTTTTTTCTGGCATGTCTATTGCACCTACTTTTTTTGCCAGCCTAATTGTATATGGTGTCATTACAAACGCTGTTACAAACGCAAGTAAAAATGCTATTGATATGTCTCCCCACATAGGGTTCACCTCTCTTTTATATTATTTCTATTAAATATTTTTTCTTCTCTATTTTCTCATAAATTCACTTATTTATCAATCTTTTATAGCAATTTTAGTCTTTATTTTTCCAGGTATTAATAAAACATAGTACAAAATTTGATTTGATATGCTATCGAGTTTCACATGTTTAAATCCACATAATTCCTTAAATAGTATTAAATGCTTTAGTGCATATAATCTCTTATTCCATTTAACGCCTCTCATGTCTTTTTCCAATATTTCTTTGAAATATTCGAAATACCCTTTTGGTGATTTCTTGAAAGTTTCAATTATGTTATGTGTATATCCCGTTTCTAAATATTCACCTTGTATTAGAACTTCATTAAAACACTTTACTTTATAACTCTCGTCCATTTTATGATACATTCTTGCTTCTGTAATAAATTTTTCGTTATCTACAAGCTCGTGTTTATATTTCTTTCTGACATCGGTTCTAAAGACTATTATCTTCTCACCTGTAATTCCATTTTTAAAATACATGTCAAACATAGTCGTTTTCTCATTCTCTTTTTCAAATTTATTTCCGCTTAGCTTGTTTGATGTTTCATTTTTCAAGAAAATTAAGCCATATAAATCATCATCAGATAATAATATATCTTTTTTGTCATAAATTTTTTTGAAAGAATCATCTACAAAATAGTCGTCAGAGTCGCAGTCCATCACTAATTCACCTGTAACATATTGAATCAAGTTGTTGATAGCACTCATCTTTCCTTGATTTTGTTGTTTAAAGTATTTTATTTCAAAGTGTTCTATTGAACTAGAAGTTTTGGCAGATTGCATTAAGTGTTCGATAATTTCATCTGTATTATCTGAAGATCCGTCATCCATAATTAGCCATTCTATGTCCATTTCATCTATTAAATTATCTATAATACTTTCATATAATTTTTTCAAATAATTAGCTCTATTATATGTTGCTGTTAAAATTGATAATTTCATCTATTTCACCAACTTTTCTATTTGTTTTATTATTTCATAATTTTCTGTGTATTTTTGGTTAGGAGTGTTTTTCCATTCTGGAAACATTTTTATGCAGTCTTTTATACCTACATAGATTCCATTTTCAGAATTTTCAGTAATGTATGACTTGTCATATCCAACTACTGCTTCTCTTGCGGCAGTGTCTGTAATTAGTATTGGCTTTTCTAAGATTCTTGCCTCTAGCACTGTCATTGGTAAACCTTCATAATATGATAATAATGCAAACACGTCACAATTCTTTATATATGGATATGGATTTTCTTTTTTTCCTAACAATATAAATGAATCCTTTACATTTAATTGCTCAATTAAATCTTTTAAATTTTCTTTTTCTGGTCCATCTCCAATCACAAAAAATTTATGATTGTGTCCATCATACATTAACTCACTGTGTACTTTTATTAATCTATCTATTGCTTTCTGATCTGTTAATCTTGCTACTGTTAAAAAATTGATTTCTTCTTTCGAAAAGACATTTCCAAAATTAGCTTCAGATTTTTCTAATACTCTTTTTGATGAAATATAATTTGGAATTACCATCTTGTTTTTATTTAAATTATAAACTTCTTCAAATTGTTCTAGATTATCGTTACTTACAAAAACTATATCATCATATTGCAAATAGCATCTTCTATCTAGTTTTTTCTTTATTTTTGCCTTTAAGCTTTTACCAAAAACTTGTCCTATATCATTATGTACCCAAGCTATCTTTTTAGGATTACTTATATTTTTTGTATTTTTACCATTTTTAAAACTAAACAATCTAGTAATTGGTCCTTCCAAAAATGCTATTTCTGTGTCAAATTCATTATTAATATACTTCTTATATATTGATTTTTTATTAAATAATAGTTTTAAAGATACTTTTAATCTTTCTTTAGAAGTTAATTCAGCATACGATTTATCAATCATATTTACTAACTTTACTTTACTTGAAAGTTCTTTTTCGAATTCGCCTTTTCCATATAAAGTAAATATTGTTACATCAAACTCTTCTGATAATTCATTAGCAATATCAACTAAAACTCTCTCTGCTCCTCCTAAAGTTAAACCCGTTATTCCAAATATTATTTTTCGCAACTTATATTCACCTCTTTTATTTTATTTACCAGCAAAACATTTGCAATTATAATAATTATCATTGATGATGAATTGAAAAATGTATATCCTGAAAGTGTTGATAATATAAAGCTTAGCAACACTGTTAATAATAACATTGTATACTCTGCATCTATTCTTTTGAATTTTTTAAATACAGTTATTATTGCTTTAATTAATATCGTTAGAAATGGTCCCATATATAATGCAAAACCTATAATACCAAAATTTGCAATAAAGGCTGGAAATTCCATTTCCCATACTAGTTCGTTTGTATTTGTTAAATATCCATTTCCAAATAGTATTAAAATTGGATTCTTCTGATTTTTTATAAGCATGCAGTGATATATTAGTTGTTGCATACGTGTATTTGTGTTTGAAACATTATATTTTCTGGCCGTATCATACAAATCTAATATGGATTGTTTTTGAGCTTCTGTCATAAAGTTTTCTTCTAATTCGTTGTTAACTATTTTATTTCTTATTGTAGTTAAGTCTCCCGTAAGATGAGATACTTCACCTGTTGACTCATCTATTATAGTGTTTTCCATGTTTTTTAAATGTTGTCTTCTCTTTAACGTGAGTGAACCAGCTGTTATTACCACTATTACCAATAGCAATAAAATTGCTAATAAGATAGTGAAATTCTTTCTACTAAAACCTGCTTTTGTTGCTATTTTTTCAGATATTTGTGCTATTATGAAGCATAAAGTTGCTACTACAAATCCAATTAGTCCAACTCTAGTTCCTATTAATGTCATAAGAAATACACCGACTAAAGTTAGAATTAGAACTACATATGCTCTTGCTGCTTTACTCCTAATTTTCAATATAGAACTTAAAACAATAAATGTACTTAATACAAGTATAGCACTTATGCTATTTCCTGATTCAAACCATCCCTTATATCCTATTCCTTCTATATATGTTGTTGAAGAGGTATTTGTTATGATTGAAATGTAGATTGATACTATGTATATGGATAATGATACTATTAATGATTTTTGTATAGCTTTAGGAATTCTTTCAGAATTTACAATTGTATTATTACATTGAGTTGACGTTACAGAAAATACAGAACAGAACACATATAAACATAGCACCATAAATGAATAATTCACTATGTACTGTGCTTCATGTATAACAGTCCCAAATGTGCACCCTCTAATCAAATTATTGTAAATTAGCAAGTGTATCAATGCATAAACAGCATAAATCCCAACTATTCCAATAGTCTTTACTTTATTTTTTCCGTTTTAAAAAGACATAAGCAAAAACAATCATTGGAATAATTGGCCTTATAAATGTTGATATTGAGTAATTTGTATTAAATTTGTTTCTATATAGAAAACTTGCTATATCTAATATTGGGCATATTATTATAAAAAGCGCTAGCAAGTTTTCTACTTTTAATAGTTTTTTTATTTTTTCCACTAAAAACCTGTCCTTTTTTATTATTTAATTAATCGATATTAATTTTTTTATCTATTACATATTGTGGTCTTTGTTTAGTTTCATCGTATATCCTTCCAATGTATTCTGACATAATCCATAATGATAATAACTGTACACCGGCAAAAAAAGTTATTGCAACCATTATAGATGTCCATCCGCTTGTCAAATTACCAAATTTAAAAATGAATGCAAGGATTGAATATACCAATACTACAAAGGATAAGATTATTGATATTATTCCTAAAATACCAACTAATTTTAGCGGTTTAGTTGAAAAACTTATTATACCGTCTGATGCTAACTTTAACATTTTCTTTAATGGATATTTTGTTTTTCCAGCATATCTTTCTTTTCTTTCATATTCAAACGCAAATTGTTTATATCCAAGCCAACTCCATAATCCTCTTAAGAATTTATTATGTTCTGGTAATTGATTCATCTGATCAACAATTTTTCTATCAACTAATCTGAAATCACCTGTATCTTTTGGAATATCTACATCTGATAACGCATTTAAAGTTTTATAAAACATTTTAGCTGTCATTAATTTAAATTTTGATTCGCCATCTCTTGTCTTACGTTTTCCGTATACTACTTCATTTCCCTCTTCCCATTTTTTTAGCATCTCTGGGATTAATTCTGGTGGGTCTTGTAAGTCTGCGTCTATTATTACAACAACGTCTCCTGTAACCTCTTTTAATCCTGCTGTTACAGCACATTGGTGTCCAAAATTTCTTGCAAATGAAATTACTTTAACATTTCTATCATTAGCTGCAATTTCTTCTAAAATTGGTAAAGTATTATCCTGGCTTCCATCATTGACACATATAATTTCATAATCATAGTTTTCTATTTTATTTAATACTTCTGTCATTTTCTCATAGCATTTTTGTGCTACTTCTTCTTCATAATACATTGGTATTACAACTGATATTTTTTTCATTCCTGTTTAATTCCTTTCTACTTATCTGCACCTTCGATATTTTTGTCTAAAAAAATTCTTTTATTCTCCAACCTATTAGTCAAATAATCTATTCCGTCTACAGATAATAAAACATATATTGGTAACATTGTTAATATATAACGAGATCTATTTTCCCATATCATTAAAAATACCATTAATCCTAGCATTGAAATAACTAATATTAATTTTTTACTTGATAAACTATTATTTTTAATATTTTTTATACAACTAAATATAATCAAAATTAACATTGTTAGATGCATAACTTGAGGAAAATACTTATAATAAACACTATACTTTCCATCTGTTAGAACAAATTTATGCAAAACACTTTCATTTACAGGCATTCTTCTTAATTTTTCTGGTGCATAATACGTACCATCTGTCCATGCATATTTAAGCTTAATTGTTAAATGCTTTATAAAATCATTACAGTTATAATTATTAACAATTTCTTTTATTTTATTAATATCTGCTTGTTTCTTTTCTTTGTATGTTGGAAATGAATTAGTAAATTCATATGTTTCTTGACTAAATCCACCATTTCCTGTTAATCCAAGAACTATCCAATGTTCCCATGGCATCTTATAATATTCAGCATAATCTCTATTCGAAATTCTTCTTTCAAAACAAACACTAAATCCAACAAACACAGCTATTATAGTTGGTATCACTATTAAATAATTCTTTAGTACCTGTTTGTTGCATTTTGTTATACATCTATATACACATATAGCAATTGCAATAAATGCGCCTGTTATTTTAATTTTCCATGAGATTACTATTAATATACCCAAAATAATTTGTAGTGCAATTTTTTTCCATTTGTCAGTTTGTTTTTCACTTAATAGATACACATACAAAGTAAACGTAGAAAAGAACATTGACATAGAATCTGTGTAATATACAGCAACATGCAAATATAATGGTGTTGTAAAGAAAAGTATTAATAATACAAACGTTGCTTTTTCTTTATTATACATTTCTTTTGCAATATAATAAGTTAATATAACAGTTGCAGTAATTATTATTGCATTAAATACTGTTGCTACCGTAATAAAATCAGTAATTCCTACTAAATATGCAAATTTGAATATAACCATATACATTAGTGCTAATAATATATTATTTGGATATGATACTAAATACATACCACTCTCTCCCATGGTACCGTGTTCAGCGTAATTCTTAGCTATATTAAATACTGAACCCATATCCCATGATGGATTTAATCTTAAATTAATTCCTATAATAAGACAAAATACAAAAAACAATGCAAAAATCAAGAAATGCAAATATCTGATTTTTGATATTTTACTTATTAATCTTTTTTGAATAATTAGCAACACTCCTAAATATACTATTATGCCAAATATCAATATAATTGGATTAAATTTATAAATAATTACATCATAATTTAATATAGCATTTAAAACAATCCAAAATAGCATAGCTGCTAGCCCCATAAATAACGTCTTTTGAGACATATATTTAATTTTTTCCATTTGTATTTCTCCCTTTTCCTATAGTTGTTCTGCAAACCCTTTTTGTAACTTGTTAAATATAAATTGTCCAATAACACATATTAAAACAGATATACCAAACACTTCTCCTAATCCAATTAAATCTGGCTTAACTTGGTTGTAAAACACATCTCTATATGCATTAATTATATACGTCATTGGGTTTAGCTTCAAAATCCATTTAAAATTATCTGGTATTACATCTGGTGAATACACAACTGGTGCTGCGTAAAATAGTAATTGAATAAGTACACCTATAAAATGTTGAATATCTCTTAAATATACTGTGATACTAGAAATTATAAATGAAATACCTAATACTAAAAAATATTGTACTATTAGAATTAATGGGTAAAATACTATATATTTTGTTATACCTAGTCCTCCAAAAATAACAAATGCTAATATTATTATTGTAGAAATCATAAAGTTCACCGCTTCGCTTGTTATTACTGATATTGGTAATATTTCCCTTGGGAAAAATACTTTTTTTACTATGTTTCCATTTTCAATAATAGTAAATGCTGATCTGTTTATTCCTGTTGCAAAAAACGTCCATGGTATCAATCCACAACACAAGAATATAACATAGTTTTCTTGTGTATTTCTTAATATTAATGGAAATACTATAGCATAAACCATGATTTGTAATAGCGGATTTAAAAATGACCATATTACCCCTAAAAAAGAGTTTTTATATCTACCTCTTATCTCTTTTTTTACACTTGTTTTTAGTAATTCTCTATATTCATAAATTTCTTTGAATACGTTTCTCATTATTTTTGTTTCCTCCTAAACTATTTATGTTTCATCTTCAATTTTAATTGTATCTTTTTTCACGAGCTTTAAAAATAAATTTATAACTCTTATTCCTATTACTTTTACTAGTTTGATAATATCTAAAATAGTTCCAACAGAAGTTAGTAAGATAGTTTTTAACATCCAATATACTCTTTCAATAATTCTCATTATTATTTTCATTTCGTGATAGATATGTAGCTTTACAAAACACTTATTTAGAAAAGCTCTTTTACCTTCATTTTTAATAAATGTCATTATTTTTCCATTTGAACTATCGGCTGTTTTTCTTTGATTTATTTTATACCTTTTATCAACTTCATCATCTATTTTCTTATCTGTTTCCTTGACTAGCCATTCATACTCACCTTTGAAACTGGTAAAATATTTTGTGTTTAATTCTTTGCAAATATCTATACAACTAGCTAAATTATTTCCAACAATCTTCTTTTCGTAATCTGGATTGTTAGCAATTTCTTCTAACAGATAAGACATTCTATCTATCATATGATTTATTGTAAAACCACTAAGTATTCTATTTCTTGCATTTGCTTTATACTTTTCCAAGTTATTTAGAACAGTATTAATAGCAATTACATAACTATTTATTTCATCTTTTGAATACTCAAATACACTTACATCCTTTTCTTCTTGTAGGCATGGAACAATAACGCCAACCTCATCGTTAATTAATTCTGATTGTCCACCTACATCAGAAGAAATAACTGGAACTCCCATACTTAATGATTCATATGAAGTAAGTGCAAGACCTTCTTTAATTGAACAATTTAGTGTTACATCACATACTGAGTAGATTTCTGCTGTATTTGAAATGGCACCTAAGAATCTTATATTTCTATCAAGTTTATATTTTTTTGCAAGTGATTGAATTTTTTTAAGCATAGGTCCATTACCTGCAACAACAACGCAAAAATCGTCTCTTTCTTCCTTTAATGCTTTTATGACATTCATTAATAATATTGGTCTTTTTTGTAAATCTATTCTTGCAATAAAACCTATAATATTCTTATCTTTAGGAATTTTATACTTTTCTTTTAAAGTGTTTTTATCGAATTTATCTGGGTTAAATTTGTTTTCATCAACACCTATATATACAGTTTCCACTTCGTTTTCATTTCTTCCAAAATGATTAATCAAAATTTTTCTACTATTTTCATTACATACTAAAGTTTTGTCTATAACAGAAGCTACAGCTGATGAATCTCTTGAAAATCCCCCATTTCTGTTATACCATTCTTCCATGTGTATATAATCTATTATAGGTATATCATTATATTTTGCTTTTAAATATGGTAATATACTATAACCAAAAGTACTATTAGTGTTAAGAACTATGTCTATATTATTTTTCTCAATAATATAGTTAATAAAAGCTAGCCAATTCTTCCTGTCTAAGAAGGTGGTTAAGTCATAAATTGCCTTTGTTCCTGCTTTGTATTGTTCCCTCCAAGGATTAAAATTAGGTTCAGTTGATATAATAGTAATTTCAAATTTATCTTTATCTAAGCCATTTATCATATCAATGTTAAATTTATCAGCTCCGCCCATAACCATCCAAGGGATTATCATTAATATTTTTGTTTTGTTATTATCTTCATATTTTGGAATAATTATAGAGTCTATTTTTTCCTCTATTATATCCCAATTATAATCCTGCTTTGGATATTGAATAGCTTCTTTAGGATTTTTTATACTTCTTGCTGTTCTGTCTATAATTTCCTTTGCTCTTGTTTTGTTGCTATTAGATTTTGCAAGTTCGCTCTCCTTTTTTTCTTTTCTTCTATACCAAAATCCCCAAAAATCCATTCTAACTGGATACATTCCAGCAGCTATCATTTTTAGCCATAAATTCCAATCTTCTCATATTCCTTTTTCTTTTAATGCAAAACCACCAACTTGTAGAAAATCTTGTTTTCTAATTAATGCAGTTACAACAATGTTGTTTACTCTTTTTTCCATTTCTGGGTCAAACCTAGCAGCTGCCAAGGCTTCTAATTCTCCGAAATGTACAATGTCTGTATATGCCCAGCTTGCTCCTTTGTTTGTTTCTAAAGTCCAGTATGCGCATTCTAAATATGTATCATCTATTATGTCATCATCATCTAAAAAAAGAATATATTTACTATTTGGATTAGAAAGATGAACACCATAATCTCTTGTATCAGCTTGTCCCGAATTTTCTTTATGAAAAACTTTTATTCTTGGATCCATGTTCTTTATTTGTTGTAAATAATTTAAACTATCTTCATCTGTTGAACCATCATCCACTATCAGCCATTCAAAAAAGGGAAAAGTTTGATTTATTACGCATTTATCAGTGTCTTATAAATACTTCTTAGCATTGTAGAATGGTGTAATTATTGAAATAACAACATTATCTTTATTTATTAACTTATCTGTTTTACAAGTAATTTTATCTGTTATATTTGTGTAATCGAAATCCATTAATCTTCCTCCTATTTGGTTGCTTCTACATATTTTTGTATAACTTCTTGGCTATTTCCATCAAGCTGAATTTTTCCCTCGTGAAGCCATACAGCTCTATTACATAGGTCACTTACTGATTGTAAACTATGTGTTACAAAAACCATAGTTTTTCCCTGTTGAGTGAGTTCTTTCATCTTTCTGTAACATTTATCTTGAAAATGTTGATCTCCTACAGATAATATTTCATCTATTAATAGAATGTCTGCATTAACATTTATAGCTACTGAGAAAGCTAATCTCATGAACATTCCTGATGAATATGTTCTTACAGGATTATCTATATAATCCTTTAACTCAGAAAACTCTATTATATCTTCTAACCTGTCGTCAATTTCTTTTTTAGTTAATCCAAAAATTGAAGCATTAAAATAAATATTTTCTCTTCCTGAAAAGTCTGGATGAAAACCTGCACCAAGTTCCAATAACGATGTCAGTTTTCCATTAATTGTAATCTTTCCTTTGTTTGGATAAATGATTTTTGTCATAAGCTTCAACAGCGTTGATTTTCCTCCGCCATTTACGCCAATTAATGCAACAGATTCTCCTTTTTTTATTTTTAAATTTATTCCTTTTAAAACTTCTCTTTTTTCTTTTCTATTTCTCGAAAAAAGGAATAGTAATTTTTCTTTAATTGTATTTGCTTTGTCTAAATATACACTAAATGTTTTGTGTACGTCTTCTACAATTATTGCATATTCTTCATTATTACTCATAAGTTTTGTTTCACTCCTTCTAGTTTTTACATCTATTTTATACTTAATTCATAATATTTTCAAGTGTTTGACATTTTGAATAAAAAGTACCTTTTAGCTATTTGATAGTTTTGAAAGCAATCTCTAAAATTTTGCAAGAAAGCGTATACGTAAAACTGTTCAAGCACTTCATATACCTATTTTTCCAATTTTTATTTATTTTTAAAATTCTATTTTTCTTCCAATTAGGAAATTTACTATTTAAATTACTCCAAGTTTGTTTCAATAACTCCCTTTTAATTTTTTTGTCTTTTATTTTTATGATTCTGAGAATTGAACTACATAATAGTAAACGGGTATATGAATATTCTAATTCTATCTCATATTCATCATAAAAATTGTTATCTTTGTAATAATTTATAACATTTTCTAGCACCATAAAGATATCTTTAGTTTTTTCATTTTGTGTATTTGCTATTGAGTTTCCTCTTTGTATATAATAAATTAAATATTCTTTAACAAAACCAAAGTTTTTAATGTGCGGTAATAATTTATAAAAAAACTCAATATCTTCATATCTTAAACCTTTTGGAAATTCTATTTTTGTTTGTTCAATTAGTTCTCTTTTAATCAATTTGTTCCAAGCTACAACTCTTGCTTTCTCAAGCATTTCGTGCTTGTTGTGGTATATTTCTCCACAATCTTTAACTTCTTTATTATCATATTTCCATACAAAATCACATTCAACAAAATCGCATTTCTCTTCGATTGCCTTATTATACATTTTTTCATAAATAGTAACATCTACATAGTCGTCCGAATCTAAGAAAGCTATATACTCACCTGTTGCATATTTCATTCCATAATTTCTTGCATCTGATAAGCCTCCGTTTGTTTTGGTTACATATTTAATATTTTCATGGTTGTTTTGTATATATTTTTTTATTATTGTTTCTGAATTGTCAGTTGAACCATCATTAACAATTATTATTTCTATATCCTGTAAAGTTTGATTTACCAAGCTATTCAAGCACTTTTCAATATATTTTTCAACGTTATACACTGGAACAATTACACTTACTTTTGGCATTTTGTCCTCCAAATTATTATCTCAATTTTAAATAATACTTAATATTTATTTTTAATAATATCTTTTTTATCAATTGTCTAAAATCTCTTACCTTTATATTATCTGCTACTTTTCTCTTTTTTAGTTCTTTAATATAATCTAGCTGATATTGGTTAGGTAATTCTTCTAATTTTAAAATTAAACAATTCGATATATAAATCTTAAAGTTTTCTACTGAACCGCTTATCTATTTTAGCACTATTTATCCTAGAAATCAAATTATCATAGTGTTCTAACATGTCATAAGCTCTTTTAATAATCTTTTCGTCATTATTATTTCTTGTAATACTATTTGAAGATTGAACATAGTTATAACCATAAACATTCGTTGAAACAACAGTACTAGCTGTAATTAATATAAAAGGAACAATCGCCCAATCTTCGTGATATTTATTTATAGGGAAGCTGAAATTGTTACTTTCATAAAAATCTTTTCTATATAGATACAGCCATGCTGGTTCAATTAAAACGTCTTGTGCATATAGTGTATTAAAGGCATCTTGTCCACTTTTACATTCAAAAATTGGACCATCAATTCTCTCAATTTCATTGTAGTTTTCGTCAACTCTGACACATTTGTATTTGATTAAATCAATTTTCTTTAACATGTATTGCATAGCACTATCAAACAATCCTTCATTAATAAAATCATCTGAATCTACAAAGCATATATAATCACCTGTTGCCTTACTCACTCCGTAATTTCTTGCATCTGATAATCCGCCGTTTTCTTTTTCAAAATATTTTATAATATCAGGAAACTGCGTTTCATAGTTTCTTATTATCGACGCTGAATTGTCAGTTGAGCCATCATTTACTATTATTATTTCTATGCTTACATTTTTTTGAGCTAATATTGAATTTAAACATTTCTCTATGTATTTTTCAGTATTATATACTGGAACTACCACACTTATCTTAGGCATTTTTAATTCCTTTCACTAATAAACTTTAACTTTCCCATTTATTATTTTTTCTACTTTATTTACTATTTCATTGTTAAATTTTTCTGGATCAAATTTTTCTTTTATATTATATCCGTTTTTTATAAAATACCTCATAGCTTCATATATATCTTTTGTTGTTTTTTCTGTGACCAAACCAAATTTATCTTCAATATCCTGCTTACTATCTGAAACATCGGTTGTAATTATAGGCTTATTTAACACTTTTGCCTCTATATATGTAACCGGATATCCCTCATAGTCAGAGGTTAGAATAACGCAATCAGACATTTTAAAGTATGGATATGGATTTGCTTGCTTTCCAACAAATATAATATTCTCAGTCAAATTATTATTCTCAACCAGCTTTTTATAACCCTCTGTGTCATTTCCTGAACCTACTAATAAAATTCTAAATTTCTCATTTTCTTTCTTAAGTAATTTTGCACTTTCAATTAATCTAGTTATTCTCTTTTGATGTTCGTCATGTCTTGCAACATTTATAAAAGTGGTAACATTTTCGTCTTTTTTTAATGTTATTTCTTCATTTTCTAATCTTAATATTCTTTCATAGTCTATTAAGTTATTGCATGTTAACACATTCTCGCCGTGTATTCCATATCTTTGAATGTATTGTTGTTTTGCTTCTTCAGATACAAACAAAACATTTTTAAATTTATGAGAATTTATAGAATTGAAGAAGTGTTTAAACTTATAATCATTTCTATCAAAAAAGTAATAATAATTGTTGTGAACCCATAAAGCATTATTTTCAGATGCTGTTCTTGCAACAAATGAAGCCATCTTACAGTATGTTGCATAACTACATGCGAAATCAAATTGATTTTTATATTTTGAACTAAATTGCATTCTTTTATATAAATTAATGCATTTAGCAATAAATTTAACTTTTGCATATGATGGTGTGTATTCTATTACTTCAATACTTTTATCAAGTTGATTTAAGAATACCCCTTGTTTTTTCTCGAGTACTAATGTTATGTCATGTTTTTTGGCTAAGTAGTTAATTAGTGAAACTAAAGCTGTTTCAATTCCACCTACATCAAGTGAATATGCAGCAAATAAAATCTTCTTCCTGTCTGCCATAAGACACCATCTCCTTTATTTTTATTTTAATATATAAATGTTTATATATTAACGACATTAAAAACTCTTTATGTTAGCATAATTTTGGAACTTTTTAAGGCATAATAACTTCAATGTTTTTATAATTAATGAATAATCCGTTATCTAATACTCCATCTATACTATTAATTTTATTCTCCATATCTTCATCAATCTTGTTAAATTTAGCATCAATAATATAGTTTCCATTGTCAGTAATAAATACTTCTTCTGAGTTTTTTTGTTTACGAACTTCTAATTTTAATGCTCCTAACTTTTCTAATTCTGCTTTTACATTTTCAACTTTATCTATATAACATTCAACTGGAACTGGGCACCTTTCACCAAGTTGTTGTACCATTTTAGACTTGTCAACTAATATATATACTATTGGAGTGCTCTTTAGGTTCATTTTTTCTTTATACATTGCACCGCCTAGACCTTTAATTAACCAATTATGTTTGTCCACTTCATCTGCTCCATCGAACCCCCAATTTATTTCATAATCACCTAAATTTGCTGTTTTTATTTCTAAATATTCACAAAGTTGTTTTATTTGCTCAGATGTTGGAATAGCAATTATATTAAGTCCCTCATCTTTGCATCTTTTTTCTATCTCTTTAACAGCTAAAAAAGAAGTTGTGCCAGAACCAAAACTAATCACGTCTCCATCTTTTACTTTTGACGCAATTTTCCTAGCTAAAACTTCTTTTTCCTCTTTGTTTTTTATATTATTATTCCATTCTAATTTTTTAATTAAATCTTCGTTTGTGTTCATAAGAAATATCCTCCAGGATTTTTTCTTATTATTTCATATTTTGCTTGATTTGTAAATATTTTCTATAATATAATTTCAATAATTATTTTCACTAAAAATTCACAATTGTTTTCTCTAATTTATTTACAAACTCCTTATTATTACTTTTATAATTTTTTGGTTCAAACTCTTTAACTCTATTTAATACATCTTCTAATTCAGATACTTCTTTTATACCTATGATATAACCACTATCATTAAAATTCTCTATTATTTGCAACTGATGGTCATTTACATGTTCTTTGTATTTTTTTAATCTTGGAACTGCAATAACTTTCTTTCCATTGTTGATTCCTTCTATAATTGTTGCAACTCCACCATGAGTAATAATAAAGTTTGATTCTCTTATTAGTTTTTGTATTTGATTTGGTGTTGTAAACTCAATTAATTCCATTTGACTTTTAGGTAGTTTTGTTTCAAATTTAGTATAGCCAATTTGGGCGATTACTTTTTCTTCTATTTTACCTATTTCAATTAATCTTTCAACTTCTGAAAGTAACCTTGGAAACTCTTTATCTTGAGTTCCGAACTGTAACAAAAATCATTTAAAAAATCCACCCCCAGTATTCTGCTTTTGGGTATTTTTCTAACATTTCTTCCCATTGCACCACAAATACATCTGCAATTGGATATACTAAATTTCCAGCAACGGTTTTAGTATTTCTATTAGCAAATGTTTCTATATAAATTACTTTTTTTCTAAAAAACTTGGCAATATAACACATTGGAACTGCAGTATGTGTTCCAGTAGTTACTATTACGTCTGGTTTTTGTTTAAAAAATATAATTAAGCTTTTTATAAAATTAAATAAACAAACGAAAAAATATGTAAATGGATTTTTCTTTGTTCCATAGACCAAAAAAGTTATTTTATCTCTATATTCCTCTTGTAAATAATGATTACTTTTGGCTTTTTCAGTTACTATATGGTAGTCAAACTTTTTAAATAAACTTTTTAGTTGCATAAGTTCACTTAAGTGTCCTCCATTACTTGAAATAAACATTACTTTCTTGTTATGCATTTTTTCTCCTTAAATCTATAATTTTATTTATTTTATTACCTATTTTATAATACCCTAAAACACTATAAGGAATTAACAAAACAAAATATGTTATTGCATATTGGCATTTTGCTTCCCAAACAATATGAAAAATAAATCCTCCTATAAATATAATAGCAAATATCAATTCTTTCATTTTTATTTTCTTGAAATCTAACACTATATACATCGTTGTTCCGAACAAAATTAACGTTTGCATTATATCTGTATATTTTGTTAATGCTTTTCCTAGTTTTCCATCTTTAGTTAATACACTTTTTACAATTGGATTGTAGAAATGTTCAGGCTTTCTATATAAATTAATCCATATGCATTGAAATGTTGGGTTATTCCATTGTGAAAGCGTTTTGTTAACAAAAAACTTAACTGCATAATTTGGCTTTTTCTTAAATTCACTTATAGATTTTTTTATATTCTTTTTAGCTTTTTCTGACGTTTTCTCATAATCATAATTGCTTTTTACATATGTATTTAAATTATACTGATTGTACCACCCCTGTGCCATCGGCCCTTCTTGCATTCCCATTGCTATCCAAGTTACCGTTGGAGTTCCTTTATTTCTTTCAATTCCCGTTATTGACTTCATTGTAAAATTTGTAGCATACGTCATTGCAACATAACAAACTATAACTAAAAAAATTGGAACGATGTATTTTAGTTTATTTTTAAAGATCATTTCATATATAAATAATAATATAATTGCAATAAGATTAATAAGATAATTAGATTTGATTAAAACTGCCAAACTAGCAAAAAAAGCAATTCCTAATATATATCTTTTCTTTTCGTTTTGTAGATACTTTATTTGAAAAAGAATAGCTAAGCATGAAAAAGCAAGACCAATTAAGTTGCCATATACGAACGTGATATACATGGATATTGGAACGAAACATATTAATACCAGCAAAACACATCTAGAAATTTTCTCATTATTAAATAAAATTTGAACAATTTTATATACACAAAAAAACACTAAACTAAGCACAAATACATTTATTAGCTGAATTATTAAATATGCACTTCGTTTAAATACTAATGATATTAAACAAAAGAACAATGTAAGTCCATATTGTTGAGGGTATACATACAAATACCCTCCTTCTTTCAGTGCAGAATAATCACCTCGTAAAATCTCTTCTGCTGAATTTAATGTGAATAAAGAATCTGCTTTTGGACTCAAGTCTGTCATAAATATCCATGCCACACTAATTACAAACCATAATATCATGCATACATACACTACATTTTTACTTATTTTTATTCTCTTAACTCTTACTACAGTTGCAATAATACATGTTAACATTATGCCTAAAATATTAACAATCACATTATCCTTATTATGAACAGTATGTTCATTTGTAAGCTTAGTATATATTATATTTGCACTTTCCATTATGCTATATATCAATAGAAAAACAATTAGTATTAAAAAAATAATTTTTATTATAGTTGCTGCTATATTTTCCAATTTATCAATTTTTTTCATTTGTATCTCCCTATTTATTCTTTAATATACAAACCTGATTTAATTGTAATTCAAATAATTGTCTATGTTTTTTTACTATTACCTGCAAAATTATTCCAGTTATATTTAATAACAAAGCAACAACTAGAAAAATTCCTGCTACTATTAAACTTGGGAACCTAGGTACTAATCCTGTATCGAAGTATTCGTTAAATACTGGAACTGCAAGTATTAATGAAACTATATAAAAGAATATAGATATTGTATTAAAAAATAATGTAGGCTTATATTCTTTAAATAAAGTAGCTATTGTTTTTAAAACTCTTGCTCCATCCTTAAAAGTACTTAGTTTTGAGGTACTTCCTTCTGGTCTATCTCTATACTGAACTGGTATTTCTTTTAATGTAAAGTTTTTATCAACTGCATGTATTGACATTTCCGTTTCTATTTCAAATCCTTTAGATAAAATTGGAAATGTTTTTGCGAATTTATAACTAAATGCTCTATACCCTGTCATAATATCATTTATACTATTTTTGAAAATTTTATTTATAAGGCCTCTAACCATCTTATTTCCTAGATTGTGAAATGGTCTTTTATTCTCTTGAAAATATGTTGATGATAATCTATCTCCTATCACCATGTCAACATTGTCCTTTAAGACATATTCACACATTTCTCTTGCATTTTCTGCAGGATATGTGTCATCTCCATCTACCATTAAATAACAATCTGCATCAATATCTCTAAACATGGTGCGAATAACGTTTCCTTTTCCTTGCTTTGTTTCGTATCTTACTATTGCACCTGCATTTCTTGCAATTTCGTCTGTTCCATCTTTTGAATTGTTATCATAGACATATATATCTGCCTCTGGAAGAACTGTTTTGTAATCCTTTACAACTTTTTCAATTGTTTTGCTTTCATTGTAACATGGTATTATAACCGCTATTTTACCTTGCATTTTCTTATCTCCTTAGTTTTGCAATTTATTTATATCCAGTTTTATTAATTATAGCATTGCTATATTCTTTAACCTTACTACTTACCTCGTAGTTATTATTTCCAAATAATTCTTTATGTAATTGTTGTACGTTACTCTCTAAAGTTACTGGAACCACCACTGACATTTTATTTACCATTCCTGTTTTATAATCATATGGCCAACCTTTACTTGAATCAACATTATATGATGTTAAAACCGGTACAAAACTTAGAATTTCAGACGATTTAACGTTTGTATAAACCTTTGGTAATAATATATCTGCTAAACTATTTAATTTTGCTACATTTAAAGTTTTTGCTTTATTGAATGTCTGATTCAATACATCTCTCATTCTTTCAGTTCTTTTTATATCACCACCAGCAAGTTTACGAATTCTAGCATATGCTAATGCTTGTCCTCCTGAAAGTGTTTGTGTACCAGCTCTTGATACTTTTGGAGATGTTTTTCCTGTTTGTTTTGCTAGGGAATCTATATTCTTATTAATTTGAGCTACTTCTTCAGATGATACATTTATATCTACTCCACCAATTGCATCTATAATTTCAGTAACAGCATCAAAATTAACAGCAACAAATTCTGAAATGTTCAAATCAAAGTTTTTATTTAATGTGTTTATAGCAAGTTCTGGGCCTCCATAAGCATATGCATGTGTTATTTTTTCATAACCGTGTCCTTCTATATATACCAAAGTGTCTCTATATATTGAGGTTATCTTAACTTGCTTAGTATCTTCATTTATGCTAATAACCATAATACAGTCACTTCTTGTATCTTCATATGTATTTGCTCTCGAATCAACTCCAAATAGTGCAACATTTCTATAACCTTTTAGTTGTTCTGCTACACCATCATTCATTTCTATATTTTTTAATTCAACATAGTTTACTTTTGATAGCTTATTGTGTATATACCATGTTGCTAATAGGAACATTATCAACAGAATTACTAAAATTATTAATAATACTTTCAGCACTGTTCTCTTTCCGTTTTTTGTTTTATTTTTTTTACTTTTGTTTGATTTATTTGACATTTTTATACCCTTTCTATTTTAACTTTCCAAATATTTTACTTTTTTTATTTTAGTGTTATATAGTTTTGTTAATTTAACTCCAATAATCTTGTAACCTACTACTGCGTATGGTATTAGAAGAATAAAATACGTAATAGTATATTGACATTTTGCCTCCCAGATTATATGGAATAGGAAGCCTCCAATAAACACTATGGGAAAAATTAGTTCTATCAATTTTATTTGTTTATAATTTAAGATGAAATACATTAACGCTCCAAATAAAATCAAAGATTGTAAAATATTCATATATTCTACTAAAGCTTTTCCCATTTTATTGTTTTTTAAAATACTATTAACTACTCTATTCTTTTTCACGCCTGCTTTTCTATTTTGGTTCACCCATATTGATTGAAATGTTGGATTATTCCATTGAGAAGCAGTCTTTTTATAATAAAACTCAAGTGCATATTTAGGATCTTTTTTAAATACTTCTATACGCTCTTTAATATTTTCTTTCGATTTTTCAGTAGCCACCTCGTTATCAAATTTACTTTTTCTATATACTTTTCTGTTATATTCATTATACCATCCTGGAGCCATATGTCCCTCTTGCATACCCATTGCTACATATGCAATATTAGGAATCCCCTCATTTGCATCAATTTTTGTAATAGTCTTCATTGCATATCTTACCCCATACAAGCTTAACAGGTAGCTTAAACAAATGATAATAACTGGAAAAATGTATTTTATTTTTTTTCTAAAAAAAGATTCTAACATAAGTAACATTATCATTGCAATCAAACATATTAAATAATTTGATTTAAAAGCAATTGCAAGAGCTGCAAAGATTAGCATTCCAGCTATATTTCTCTTCTTCTCATTTTTCAGATAGTACACCTCAAACATTATAGCAAGCGTAGAACAAGTAAATCCTATAATATTTCCATATATAAATGTAATGTACATTGCTATTGGAACATATAACAGCAAACCTAACATTGTATATCTTGAAATATTTTCATCATCATAAAATAGTTTTACAATTTTATACATTGAATAAAATCCTATTAATAAAGCTAATATATTCAAAATTTGAACTGCCAAAAATGTATTTTCATTAAATATGAACGATAACATATAAAAATATAACGTCAATCCATACTGATGTGGATTCATGTATAAATATCCACCCTTGTTTAGGCTAGAATAATTACCTTCTTTCATTTGTAACGCGCTATTGAGCGTATATTTTTGATCAGCACGTGGCTTAAATTGAGTCATGCTGACCCATAATACACATAGAACAATCCATATTATTGTAAATATAATTAAAGTTTTTTTACTTATTTTTAAGTGCTTGTTTTTTATAAATGCCGCTAAAACTGATGCGCTTGCAATAGATACTATATGAACAATAAAATAATCATTTTTATATTCTGTATATTCTTTTTTATTTACAAAAGAATTATTAAATATACTGATAAAAAACAAAAATAATATTATCGCTATAAAAATTATTTTTACTATATTTGCTACGTGTTTTTCTAACTTTTTTGCTTCTGTCATTTGGTATTTTCACTCTTTCTTCGTTTATATTATTTATCATTATTGGTTTATTTCTTTATTGTCTCTTTATATTTTTTGATAGAATCTTTAATATCACCATCAAAAACAATTTTTCCTTTTTTCATAACCATTCCTCTTTTGCAAAATTCACTTGCAACGCTGGTTGAGTGTGTTACAAATAGTAATGTAACATCATCTTTACTTATAATTTCGTTTATCTTCTTTACGCACTTATTTCTAAATTCTTCATCACCAACACTTAAAGCTTCATCTACTATAAGTATTTCAGGTTTGATGTTCACATTAATAGAAAAACCTAGTCTTGCTTTCATACCACTTGAATATGTTCTAACTGGCTGATCTATGTACTCCTCAAGCTCTGCAAAATCTACTATAGTCTTTTCTACTTCTTTTATTTCAGAATCTTTTAATCCAAGTATTTGTCCTTTTAGGTATATATTTTCACGTCCTGTAAATTCTGGATCAAATCCTGAGGTTAGTTCAAGAAGAGCACTTACTCTTCCCTTAATCTTTATTTTTCCTGTTGTTGGAAAGGCCACTCCTGTAATCATTTTTAAAACCGTAGATTTCCCTGCACCATTTTTTCCAAATATAGCAACAGATTCTCCTCTTTTAATTTTGAATGAAACATCGTCTACTGCTTTTTTCTCAGTATATTTTATCCTCTTATCCAGTAGAGATAATAGTCTTTTTTTATCACTCTTAAATAGTTTATATATTTTACTAACATTTTTAAATTCTATAACATTTTCTTCTTTCATAGTTGGTCTCCTTTACATTATAATACGTCCGGTATTTCTTTACGTAATTTTCTATAAGCCCACAACGCTGAAACCAACATAATTGTTGTAAAAATAACGACATACCCTATTCTTTTTGGTTGCTCCCAGAACCATATTTTATTTATTAAACAATTTCTGTATCCATTTACTATAAATGTGACTGGATTTAGGTTTAAAAATCTTTTTAGCCATGGGATTGTTACTGTATCTGCATCCCAAATAATCCCTGAAAGCCAGAACACCGCAGTAACAAACGCTTTTACAAGATTTAGAAAGTCCTTGCTAATGGCAGCTAACAAAGACGCAAACAATCCCCATAAATTGAAAAATAAAAACATTATAAACATATAAAATGGTAATTGTAATAAATATATATCTGGTTTAAATCCGAAAAGCATAAAAATACCAATTGTTATCAGCAACAATATTATATGTACTATAAATTTAGAAATGTTAACAAATGTTGGTATCGTTGATATAGGAAACTTCATTTTCGTTACTAAATAACTATATCTTCTAATTGCATCGGCTCCACCTGTTATCATATCACTCATATAAAACCAAGGAACAACACCCGCAATTAGCCATAGAAAAAATGGAAAATCCCCCACATTTTTTGACATTCTTAATCCTATGGCAAATGCAAACCAATAAACAAATATTGTTACTGTTGGTTTAATAATTGCCCAACTCCAACCTAGAGCTGCTCCTCTATATGTTTTTGCTAAATCTGCTTTTGCCAATTTTAATATTTGATGTTTATATTGTATATGTTCTTTTATTATATTTATAAAACTTCTCACTATTTCCACCCTATTTTCATATTTTATTTCTTCATTAGAATCATATTGTTCAACCTTTTGGAATGCACTTAAGAACATGCTTATTAATAACGGCATTGAAAATAAATATGGCATAGCATATCTAAAATATGCATTTACCGGGGATGCACAACATACCAATATAATAGATAAAGTTGGTGCAAAACAAATCAAATATTTATATTTCTTTATATATACTAAATAACTAAACATGCCTAAAACAATCCATGTGTTAAATCCAATATTTACTACTAAGGATATTATAGGTGATTCTTCTAATAATTTCAATGCAGAATCTATATTTTTTCTTATTTTTTTATATTTATTGTAATGATAATCTATTACTCCTAATCTTTTTAAATCTTTGTTTGAATTTATTGAATATGACGCTATATATGATGTAGCTTTGCTTCCTGGATAAAAGTAACCATAAGTATTATTTATTGTGGCTTGTATATAGGTTGTTGGTGATTTGGTAAACTGTGTTAACCACACTGAAAAATAGGATTTTAATTCATCATTTGTAGTATTTTTATTATATTTGTTTTTTACGTTATCAGCATGTACAGGATTATATCTCTCGCTTAATGTATTATAGTTAAGTACTTTATCAATTGCTATTTTTTCATCTTCTGTTACTTCTTGTTCATTTTCCGTAACGTACCTTGCTGTTTGTTGAAAAGGAATTGATAAGGCTTCTCTAATACTGGTATTTGGTATTTTTAATGCCGGAAATAATAATCTTGTATAACATTCATACATACACACTAAAAAAGCTATTATACATATAATCTTTTTTCTGTTAGTTTTATCAATAACCGCTAATAAAGGAAATGACAGAATCACATTGTAAATACCATTATTTCTTGTTACGCATAGCAACAACATTACTGCTACTAGCCTTATAATATCACCAACTTTATATCTTTCACTGTTTTTTGCTTTTAAAAACATATCGAAAAATGCAATTAGATAAAATATAAATATTGCACTAAATAAGGTATCCTTAACAACTTTTATAGCATAGAAAGGAAATACTGGTAGTATTCCAAAACATAATAAAGTTAGCACTCTTATATAATTAGGTGTTCTCAGCTTTTTCATGTATTTTATTATATATGCAAACGCACTTGCCAACGTAATAACCTGTATAATTGTGTATAGGAATACCCCAAAATTATCGTCTTTTATGAAGCTTCCTAGTTTTATTAAAGTACCCAATAATACTGTATGAGCTACTGGATGATGATTTGTTATTTTTACATTCTCATCTATTAAATTTACTGAATCTGTTGATCCTACCACATCATATCCATAATACTGTTTTATCTGTTCTCTTGAATCTTGCATAATTAAGCCTGGATAATAAGCAAATATATATGGGAGCCATAAAACTAATATAATTATGAGTGGCAAAATAAAAGCATGCTTTTCAAAAATATAATTAAACAGTTTATTTTTCCATGTTTTGTATGTTACTTTAGGTAATACTATATCAAATATAAAATTAATTATTGATTTTATAAAAATATAATATCCTATTCCACATATCAATGCCTTAAAAAATTGGTATCCGTTATAAAACAATAAATTCCAACTATTTGAAGCTATATAACTTTTTCCAATCATCGTAAATACAGTAAGACAAATGGATAGAATTACTTTATGCAAATTATTTTTCTCCTTTGGCTTTTTTAAAAATGTCTTTGCCAATATAATACACTCTACTATAAAAATAATTATAAATCTTATAACATCTATTTTAATAAATTTATTTGCATTTATATCCAAGTGTATACTTGTTGCAAATGCAACTATAATTGAGATTAGTAAAACTAATATCTTTTTATTTTGTATCAATAGTTCTCTAATTTTTTTCATATTTTTCATCCTATACTTAAACAATTTTTAATTCTTTTAGTTTTTCATAAATTCTATCAATGTTTTTCCCATCAGAAAATTCATTAATTAAGCCATATATTTTTTCATGTTCAATAGTTCTTATAGCTTTTAAATTAATAGAACCATCTGTTATAAACTTTTTCAACGAGGTGACCAACTCTTCTCTATTAAAGACTCTTGGACCAATATATTCATCATCTTTAGGAACAAGTTTACCATTTAATTTCTCGTATAACTCTAAATCCGGTTGATAAAACAGTACTCCAGCACCTTGATAAAACGCATTATAGCAAGCAGATGAATAATCGGTTATAAACAATTTTGTTATTTTTAAAATTTCAGAAATAGGTCCTTGCCAAATAACATCCTTCATATCTGTTTCAGATAACATTTCATATACCTTTGGATGAGCAACAATCTTTATTTTATTCGGTTCTATAAACTCCTTTAGAATATTGTAAATGTTAATTAAATTCTGATAATATGAAGATTTTTCAAAATTATGTAATGCCTCTTCATATGGTTTCCAAGTTAGCATAACTGTAACAATATCATCTGAACTTTC
Source organism: Clostridia bacterium (assembly GCA_017470645.1). Classification (GTDB taxonomy): domain Bacteria; phylum Bacillota; class Clostridia; order TANB77; family CAG-508; genus CAG-492. The sequence goes on along the minus strand of JAFUYJ010000013.1, from coordinate 31,699 downwards.
ATTAATGTGCTTATAATCAATCATGCTATACATAGCCAAACCAGTTTTTAACAACTGATTCGGTCTGTATCCCAACATCTGTTGAACAACCTTTTTTTCTTTTTCACTACTTACTATAAAATATTCCGCTTCTCCTTCTTTTCCAACTTCAAAAGATGAATTAGCATCTAGGTTCTTCATATATATAATGCCGTGTTGTAAGAATATAAATTTCTTATCGTATGTTGCTTTTCTTAGATATTTATTATTGGAACGCAGAATGTTTATGTGACTTGGTGCCTCAGATGCAATGAATCTACTCGCATTATATATTAGCCAATAATACTTAAATGAAAATTTCTTTACAACTTTTTTATCTTCTTTTATCCTCTTATAATCTTCTGAATTGCTATCAATAATAAAAAAGTTTTTTGTTTTTTTACTTTGTGCACATTTTTGGCATAATTCGTATACGCCTTCCTCAGCTTTTGAAGAAAATTTTTCATAAAACAAATTTATCTTTTTCACTCTACACTTCGTTACAATTTTTCCAACAGTATATAAAGTTTTTGATACTACCTTGCTTTCTAAAATTCTAAACCTTCTTGTCTCTTCAATTGGTTCTTTTTTTCTCCTAACTAAAATTAAATTACTACCAATTGTTCTTCTAATATGTATAGCACTATCTTTAATATACTTGCTTTTAAATGGTAAATTATAATATTTTCTTGCTTTTATCCTCAAAGCCATCCTTATGTCCCTAATTCCAATTTTATATTGCAATTCAATACCGTTAACAGTTAGATTATATGTAATATAATTATTTATAGATTCATCACTTTTAAGTAGTTTATCCATATCAAATTTATATTTGTGAATATTATTTTTAAATAATAATTTAATATTAGAATTGTTGCTTTCATATTGTTTTAGAGTCGTATTAATATAATCTTTACTATCAATTGAGAATTTCAAATTTGATATTTTAAAATCATACTTGTTTACTATATAAGCAAATACAATAAATGACAAATACTTTTGAGTTAGTTTAACGTTTAAAACTTTGTATCTTAGATGTATAAATGTTTTGTAAATATCCTCAATCGGTGCAATTTTATAAAATATTTTGCCTTCGTCTGCATACACGGTTATACCACTTCTACATTGTTCTTCATTTTCTGCTACTATTTCTTCTAATAAATATATTTTATTTTCTTGGTTTTGAAGAGATAGTTTTGATTCATATTTCTGATTATATATTAGATTTTTGATATCTATTTTTTCAAATTCTTCCATATTTTCACCATTTAATATAGTCAACATATCATTTTCTAAACTAACATTTATATTACACATTTTCTTCTCCTTAATTTTATAATTTCCAACAATTTATCTACTAATTTTTGCATAAAATATAAAGAAACCCCTGATATAATGGAAGCTATAAAAATTATAACAATATTAAGAACTAAGTTTTTGCTTAATTCTAATAAAGAAAAATAATTCAGTATAAAAATCTGATGTACTAAATATACATGAAATGATATTTTGTCAAAAAATCTAATAATAAAATTATATTTAATTTTTATTTTTGACAAAGCTTTATATAACCAAATACATATACTACATCCAAGTAATACATGACTCCATTGCTTAATTAGAGTTGTATTTTTAATAATTGCCTTTGGCCAATTTATATTAAACAGTTTATATTGCACGCCCACTCTAAACACTAAAAACACTATGGTAAAAGTCAAAAAAATTACACTGAATTTTATATCTTTTTTTTCATATTTTTTATAATATCTAGAATAAAAATATCCAATAATATAATTGCATATCCATGGAGCTATTATATACGTCACCTTAAAATATGATAGTATTGATATAAATAAACATACTAGAAACATTTTTTTAATAAATTGGAAATTTGTTATATTTTTAAATTCTATTTTTTGTAATAAAGGTGTAATTGCATAACAAATCAATATATAACTTATGAACCATGTATGAGTTAAAGTTTTTATTCTTCCAAAGAAGGACTGTAACCCAACAAGATTTGCTAATATAATGTTGATATCATATTTTTTACTCTTAAGCTTATATTCTAGAAATAGCATAATTAAAAAAATTATTAAATATGGTATCATTATCCTCTTAAGACGTTTTTTATAAAACTCCCTTACATCGCTTATATCTTTCAAACCATATAGAAAGCCTGACAAAAAGAAAAACATCTGCACACCAATATTCACCCAATATGCAGCTTCAAGTTTTAAACCTTGCAATATATGGCAAGATATAATTAAAATTAGTGAAATTAATCTTATTATTGATATTGATACATCTACTCTTTTATTCTCCATTTAATATTTCTTACTCCTTTTTTCGACTTTTTTCTCATTTTATAACTAAATAACTAAAAAGTCAATTTAATATAAACATCTATTTTTTTAATAGAAAAAGAATCATAAAAAAATTATGATTCTTTTAATTGTTTTATTTTACCTTAATAGCAACTGGTGAACTATATGGTCCAAATATTTGAACTCCATCTACAGTCTTATATGCTCTAACTTTAAAATAATATGTTTTTCCAGATGTCAATCCAGTTTTGGTATATTTTATTATAGATGACTTAACAGTAGCTACTTTAGTATATGGTCCATTTTCACTTGTAGACATGTAAATCTTATATCCTGTTACACTTCCAAGATTTTTCCATTTTATTGATGCACTTTTTGAGCTTGTTGCTGTCGATGTTATTTTGGAAAGCTTAGCTCTTGTTGCTGATCGTACTGCCGCTGAATATGGTCCAAAATATTGTACCCCATCAATATTTACATACGCTCTTACTTTAATTTTATTAATTGTTGCTGGTGTTAAATTGTTTATTATCATTGCAGTTTTCGTTGTTTTCCCATAATATTCCCACTTTGCAGTTTTATAGTTGTATACATATATTTTATATCCTGTTACCCCACTTACCGCATTCCATTGATACTTTATCGCATTTTTTGTCTGAGACGTTGCTCTTACATTTTTTACTTTTGCAGGTGTGATAATCTTGTAGTTAACATTATTATTTACAGCCCATTCATAAGCTTTTGAATCATCTTCTACATATAATTTAAAATTACTTCTTGCGTCTTTAAAGTTATAACCATCAACAACGTTAGTTACATTCTTTGGAATAACTACATAATTTAAATTCTTACAATTTTCAAATGCATTGGAAACAACGTAATCCACCTTTGATGGGATTGTTATATTTTCCAATCCTGACCCAGCAAAGGCTCCTTCATAGATTCCTTCTGTTTTTTCTGGAAGTATTAAACTTTTCAAGCTTGTGCAATTCTCAAAGCAATTACGTGGTATTGATGTAATTTTATTAGGTAACGTTACCTTACTTAATTTAGTACATCCTGCAAATGTACTCCAATCAAGTTCTTCAAATGAATTTGGTAAACTTACTTCTGTCAAAGATGTACATCCCTCAAAAGTATGCCAGCCTAAACTCTTCAAGGTATTTGGAAAACTAACGTTCTTTAATGAATAACATCCTTCAAACGCAGATGTACCAATACTTACTACTCCTTTTGGAATCGTAACAGATGATAATTTTCCACATTCATAACACATATATGAAGGAATTTCCTCAATTTTTGCATTAATCGTTAATGTTGTTAAATTTGTACACTTATAAAAAGCACTTCCATCAATATTAGTAACTGTTGATGGTATAATAACGCTTTTCAAATTAGTATGTTGTTGAAACGCATTCCCATTAATTGAAGTTACAGTATATTTACCAGATTCTACCTTAGATGGAATTGTAACGTTAACTGCTGAAGCTTTACAAGCAGTAATTTCTGCTGTTTTATTTGAAGTGTCTATTGTATATGTCAAATCTCCTGTTGTACCCGCATACACTTTTGTTGATATTAGTATTACAAAAGCAAATACTAATGATAATAAAATTTTAATTTTTGTTTTCATATATATCCTCCTATCATAACAAAATTTTAATAAATAAATTATATCATTAAATTTCATTATTTTCATACTAAAAATCTTTTTTCAATAGCATCAACTATTTTCTTACTTGCAAAACCATCTCCGTATGGATTAGAAGCTTTGCTCATTTTCATATATTCATTTTCATCTAATAGCAATTTTTTTGTTTCCTCATAAATATCTTTTTCCTCTGTTCCAACTAATTTAAGAGTTCCTGCTCTAACTCCCTCTGGTCTCTCAGTGGTATCTCTTAAAACGAGTACTGGTTTTCCTAATGAAGGAGCTTCCTCCTGTATTCCACCGCTATCAGTTAATATTAAATACGATTTATTAATAAAATTATGAAAATCTACTACTTCTAGTGGTTCTATAATTTTTATTCTATCATTATCACCAAAAACTTCATTAGCAATTTTCCTAATTTCTGGATTTTTATGAATAGGATATATAATTTTTATATCTTCGTTTTCATTTACAATTCGTTTTACCGCATTAAAAATATTATACATCGGTTCACCTAAATTTTCTCTTCTGTGTGCAGTTAGTAAAATAAGCTTGCTATTTCCAACCCAAGAAAAAATTTCGTTTTTATAATCTTTACTAATTGTATATTTCATAGCATCTATAGCAGTATTTCCAGTTATATAAATATCATCCTTATTCTTATTTTCATTTAATAAATTATTATACGTTGTTTCTGTTGGAGTAAAATGCATTTCTGCGATATTTCCAACCATTTGTCTGTTTAGTTCTTCCGGATATGGAGAATATTTATTATATGTTCTTAATCCGGCTTCAACATGACCTACAGGAATTTTATTATAAAACCCAGCTAAAGCTCCTGCAAATGTTGTTGTTGTATCCCCATGAACCAATATAATATCAGGATTTTCATTTTTTATCACTTCGTCAAGTTTTTCTAGAACCGAAGTTGTAATATAAACTAAATTTTGACCTTTTTTCATAATATCTAAATCATATTTAGGTACGATATTAAATGTTCCTAAAACTTGATCAAGCATTTCTCTATGTTGAGCAGTTACACACACTATACTTTCAATATTCGTTCTTTTTTCAAGTTCCTTTACAAGAGGTGCCATTTTTATTGCTTCCGGTCTTGTTCCAAACACAGTCATAACTTTTATCATTTTTCTATCCTTCTTTCCATTAATTAAATAACTTCTAACTCAATCAATTCGTCTATTAATCTGTCTCCATTTTTTCCATCAGAAAATTCATTAATTCTTTTATAATTTTCTTCATATATTTCATCCATTTTATAATTATTGTTTATTGCTTTCTTTACCTCAGTTATCAATTGTTCTACGCTATATACTGGTGCCCCATCACAATTTTCTTCGTTTAAAGGAGGAACCGCTTTATAGTTTTCAATTAAATAATCTCTTTCTTCCCAATCATATATTATATAAGCACCTCTATAGTGTGCATCATATGATGCAGAAGAATAATCTGTAATATATATTTTTGATTCAGCTAATGCTTTAGCAATATCGTTTTCAACACAATTTGCATATTTAGGATCTAAATCAAGTAAACAATCTGTAAATTTAGGATGACACGAAATAATTAATCTATCTAATAGTCCATTTTTTTCAAATGCATCTATTATTCTCATATAAGCTTTATAATAAGTTGTTTCCTTTATACTTTCATTATTCATTATAAAAGCTTCTTCCCAATACCTGTATGTAAACATTACCATAATCTTATCTGCATCATCATTCATTTTACTTATATCAAACTTAGGTAATCCACATTTTATTAAATCATTGTCTGTAAATCCACATTTATAAAATTGCGTAGCCTCTAAATCAGATGATATTACACTCTTATAGTAATTTACTATTTTACTATCTTTCCTAAAACCGTCTGCTGCTGGATTATCTACAGGCTTTGAGAACATTATTCCATGTTGTAAGAAAATTAATGGTTTTTTTGCAATACATTCATTTAGGCTTCTTATATATAATCTCGGATTCAGCACATGATTTGATAATTCTGAAGAAATGAAATATTTGCTTTTATATATTTCTAAATAATGCTTAAAAGAATATTTCTCAATAATACTTCGTCCGTACATTTTCTTTATCTTAGCATAATCTGAACTATTTCTGTCTATTACAAAATAAGTTCTTTTATCCGTTTTTTTATTTTTTTCCAAATCCATAATCTTTTGAAATATGTAAAATCCGTGACTCGCAAGCCCTATTAGTTTCTTTTTCAAACATTAAATTAGTATTTCTATATCTTTCCATATACATTTTTGAAATTATTTTAGCCAAAAAGTTTTTTATTAAATTAATTTTTTTGTATTCTGGTTCAAATTTTATCGAAGTTATTCTAACCTTATTTCCGTTACATATACTTCTTACTATTATATAATTATCTTTTATTTTTTTTCTATTGAAATAATTTGTTCCTTTATGTTTTCTTTTTATTAAAATTGGAACAGAAATTTCTTTACTTTTCCCAATTCTTATATTGTTATGTATTTCTCCACTATTAATTAGATCGGATACTTTTATTCTCATCACCATAAAATCTTTTAACTTTTTCATTTTTGAAAATCTTTTTATTTTTCCTACTTTGTTTTCGTTTAGAAAAATTTGATTAAAATTATCTACTTTATGATTTATGTTAGTGAACTTTCCCCAAAAATATACATATTTTTTCGTTATCTTACAATGAATTTTTTGTTTAATTTTGCAAAAATAATTAACATTATTCGTAATATATAATCTTCCTGTTTTACTAGTATATATATAATAATTTTTTTCATCTATTTGGAATACATTAATTAATTTTTTCTTTTCATCTGTTTCTTGATCAGAAATTTTAAGATTTTTTTTCTTTCTCAACAAATCTAAGTCAATCGTTTCTTCTATATCCCCATATTTTATATCAACTAACCTGTGTATTATTGTTACAACTTCTTCTTCTTCTCTATATTTTATTTCATCCATTTAACATCATTCCCCTTTTTGATTCTATTTGATAATGCTCTCTACAACTCTCCTACTAGCCTCACCATCATCCAAATAATTAAATCTCTCATTAAACTCCCTATACTTCTCATCATAAACAAACTCTTTATCCAATCTAACGATCTCCTCAATCAACTCATCATCATCCCTAGTAATTTTACCAGGCAACACTTCGTCAACATCAAAATAAAATCCATTAGACTCGTCCCTATAATGCTCTAAATCATACATGTGAAAAATCATAGGTCTTTTTAAATTTGCATAATCAAAGAAAACACTTGAATAATCGGTAATAAGCATGTCAGAGATTATGTATAAATCATTTATATCATCTACTTTAGACACATCATATACAAACCCTTTATATTTATCAAAATCAAATTGATTTGCGACAAAATAATGTGGTCTAAATAAAATAATATACTTATCTCCTAGTTTCTTTTGTAATTTTTCAAAATCAACTTCTTCCTTATAAACATACCCTACTCCAGCTTCATGCTGATTTCCTCTATATGTTGGTGCATATAAAATTATTTTTTTATTACAATCTTGCAACCCCAATTTTTCTCGCACGGCTTGTACATCTGCCTGAGTATACCTATATAAAAAATCATTTCTAGGATATCCTTCTTCAATTATAATGTGTTCTTTACCAAATTCTTTTAAATTCCATGCAGTCATAAATTTTTCAGTTGCATATTTAGATGGCGATATAAAATAACTAAACTTTCCAGTTTCTATCTTATATCTTTTTTTCATTCCATTTATTGTGTTTAGGGCGTTATCAAAATGTACTAAATCATATCCTAGTCTTTTTAATGGTGTTCCATGCCAACATTGTACAAATACCTGATTTTTCTTAGGATAAATATGTTCTGGCAACTTAAAATTGAATATCCAATATTTAGACTGTGCTAAATACTTTTTATATTCTCTGCTGTCATATTCTATAACTTTTGTATTAATATTATTTTCTAGATTTTTATACTTTTCACTGTCCTTGAATCCCCAAATATATTTATAATCCTTATATTCTTCTTGATTTATCATATATTCATATATTGCCTTAGGACTACATGCATAAGCTTTACCACCATACGCTCCAAATATTATCGTTTTCTCATCTGTTTTGGTTCTCATTTTTACTATACTATATAACAAGTACTTGCACATATATATAGCTTTTCGAAGAAGTTTCCTAAACAGTAAGTTCTTCTTTGCTAGATTCACTGTGTACTTTCTCAATATTTTCTTCATATTCATCATTCATTAACTCCATTACAAATTGCACTATTTTTTCTGTACAACCTCTTGTATCTACACTAATGTATCTATTACTAAATTTTTCAAGAGTGTTGTAATCATATTCTCTTTCAAGCATTCTTAACAATTTCACAGGACTATTTGTAGCATATTTACCAATTTCTTCTTTTTTGAAATTAAAATTTAGACCTGGATCTTCTTTATATATTTTCCAATCATATATGTAAAAATATAAAGGTTTCTTTAAAACACTTGCTTCCATTGCAAGAGAAGAATAATCAGTTACAACTTTATCGCATATTTTCAACAAGTCATATGAATTGAATTTACCATCATAAATAACTCCATCTTTTTCCAAGTATTTGTAGTTCTTTTTATCCAATGGATGCAGTTTAACAATTAAATTATATTTTTTAGTGTCAATTCTTTGAATTACATCATTAATTTTTACTTTTCTAAATTTTCTAAATGTTGGTACATATAAGATGTTAATTTTTTTCTTTAATTCTGGATATGTATCATAAATCTCTTTTTCTTTATCTTCATCTCTTTGCTTAATATAATCTATTCTAGGCAATGCTAAATACTTTATATTCTGCTCATTTGTATTGAAAGCTTCTATAAAATAATTTTTTGTAATTTTACTTGCACATAGCACATAATCATAGTTTTTGTGCATGCACATTAAATCTGCTATTTGCTGATCCGCACCTGTAGTTTTTCCAATAGTTTGATAGCCAAATTTCTTTATCGCTGAAATTGCATGCCAAATTTGAATTACTTTTGTTTGTTTTTTATGTTTTAAAACACTTAGAACTATGCAATAACTATCTACTATGACCACTTTAGATGTAGCAATATGATACATCTGAACTATCATATGAAAAAAATATTTTATATTGTTCACTAATCCTTTTTCCATTCTTTTTGCTAATACTACATTTTTTACTTCTGGATATAATTCATTCATTTTTTCTTCTATCAACTTAAAGTCTAAAGTCTCTTTGTTAAACTGTCTACTGATATAAACCACTTTTCTCTTGATTTTCAAGCACTTTATGGGTTTGTATATTATCTTCAAAATTAATATAAACATTTTTATTAAAAGTTTTTTCAAAATTTTCACCACTTTACTTATTTTTTGGCTCTGGTATTTGATCTACTCCATTTATTGGTTTTTGCAAACCTAGTTCCCTTTTTATTTGACTAGTTGAAATACCTTCCGTTCTTTCTAGATATACTACATCACAATAATCTTTTAGTTTTTCGAAGTTTTCGTTACCAGTCCAATCGCTTCCCATAACTACAGTATCAACATGATATGTCTCCACGTCATTTATTTTTTGGTCCCAAGAATCTTCTGGTATTACCAAATCTACATATCTTATAGCTTCTAACATTTTCTTTCTCGTTTCATAATTATGATATGATTTTTTTTGCTTTATGCTGTTAAACTCGTCCGTTGAAACAGCAACTATTAAATAATCTCCTAATTCCTTTGCTCTTTTTAATAATCTTATATGTCCATAATGTAACAAATCAAATGTTCCATATGTTAAAATTCTTTTCATCTATATTCTCCATCCTTTTATTTATCAATTTTTATCTTCTTTATTGTATATATTTTTTCGATAAATTTCAACTATTTTTTCAACATTTCTTAAACTATTTTTAATATTTGCAGTAATTATTTGACTTTTTCCGAAAAACAATATATAATCATACTATGTAAACCACATTATGTAGATGATATATCATCTACCGCCTATCCTATGAAAGGAGAATATTCATGGATATTTACGAAAACATGAAAGAGCAAATCAATCAGGATTTACGGGATTCAATCATTAACGTAATGGACAAAAAAAATATTCCTTACAATCTTGATGGCAGCGAGTCAAAAGACAAGCGGCTTACACTTTTTGTCACAAATTGTGACATTTCTCTGCCTAAAAAGCTGAGAACCAAACACCGGCTAGCCAACCCTGTTGTAGACATTGTATTCACAGCACTGGAATGCTTTGACTACGACATTGCAAACGACCTACACACAAACAAAGAATATCCAATCACAAAGCTAATATATTTGTACGCCATTTTGGAAGATCCTTCTTGGCAGATAGAAATGGTCAGATATATTACAGCATGGTCAAAAGCAATATTTTCCTCGTTGATGCTTAAGTATCAGGAAAAGTATGGTATAAAACTTGCCAGGATGCCATTTGAGATATGGCTTGAATCTCCTGAGAAAATGTATGTTACAAAAACCCCTTGCTTTGAAGATTTAATATTTGTTTCTGATGATTCTTCGCACAAGAAAGTTGAAACCAGTACAATTATTAAGGAACAGGCAGATCTTATCGAGTCTATGCGTGGCTCAGGTTTCTTCAAAAAGTAACATCAAACAGCCTCAACAAAAAATCGGAATCTTTTTAGATTCCGATTTTTCTTTTATAATTCACTTATTTTATCCATTTACCAATATAAACGGTAAATCATCAATACTTAAAAATTCATTTTCTAATTCCGTACATTCCATTGGATTATTTACTAAAGCATCTAGATATTTTTCCTCATTTTGTTTAATTAATTTATTTGCTTCCTCTATTACAGCAAAATAATCACTTCTCTTTTCCTTTCTAAATATCCCAATTAATCCTTTTGATTGTAATAATATATTTACAATAGCTCTAGCAGTTCTTCCATTTGCAGAATCAAATGCTTGAACCTTTATAAATCTATAATGAATTCTCAAAACTTCCTTAATATATGTTTCGCTATCTATTTCATCCTTTTTACTTAATAAAACTTTTATCATCTTACATATATTTAACAATCCCTGTTTTACCTCTTTAGTATCTATAAACTCTGAATTAGTGCCATATTTTGAATTAACTATTTCTTTAGTTCTATATTTAATTTCAACATTATTTTTGTTTTTATTTGTTGTATTAAAGCCCTTGTTAATTTCTTCAATTTTATGCATTATTTCATCTTCATTCAAGCCATCAAAGCTCGTTGAAAGAGCCTCTAAAACAGCTACTAAAGTAAAGAAGGTATCTTTTATTGAAATAATTTCCCCATATGGGAAATTACGCAATTCTATCATTTGCAAAGTTTCATATGACATATTTTCGACTAAGCTATTAAATCCAACCGAAATCTTACCTAGTTTTTGAAGTTCCGTTGTTCCTAATGTTCTATCTATTAATTCTTGTTTAAAAAACTTATTATTCATGATATTTATAAAGATGTAATTTGATATATTTTCTACTAATTCATCTTTTGTATTTGGCAATTTATTTTTTAGGTTGTTCTTTAAAGCCTGAACCAATTCTTCATCTTTCTTTTGTGGGCAAAATAATCTAACAACATACTTGTTTATATAAGACATTATTGGGCTTTTACTCATTAAAACTTCATTTTCTAAAATAATATTTTTAACATATGGCTTAATTGTTTCATTTACCAATTGTTCTCTTAATTCTATATCATTTTTAAACATATTTACATGAAATTCATTAGGAAAAACTTCTTCCATTTCAATGTCGTACTTTTGGCTTTTTTCATCAAACTTTTTTTCTATTTCTATTTTCTGAAAAGGTCCTATAACACCTTCCTTTGTAAGTGCCATTGCCACAACTTCAGGTGAAATTTCATTAGAGTTCGATATCAACTTTTGTATTAGCATTTTAATAATTCTAATATCTGTACTACTTCCAAAACGTGCATAATTGCCATTTTTATCTATCATGCTACACCTACACTCGCTTAAAGCAATATCTACTATTTTTTGAATGTCCATATCCTGACCCATTATTCTTTTTGGATCAAGTCCATCATTATTTTTTATTAAGTTAAGCATTTGTATAGCACTTTCTCTTATCATATACTTTGCTCCTTTTTCTTTTGTTTATATTTTTATATTAATTTCTACTTTTTTTGATGTTCTTACATATTTAAAATATAATATGTTCCATCAATTTGATACACTTCGAAAGAATCTGTTTCAGAGTCTTCAGCCTTATCACCTTTTGTAGTTATTTTTACTTCTAATTCATACCCTTTAGTAATATCAACTGTTTGATTATAGCTTTCCTTTAACTCTTTTTCCATTTCTTCAAGTTTGCTTTGTTCTATCTCTTTTTGGCTAATTACTTCATAAGACATTTTTATATTATCACCATATTCAGAAGTTGCTGATTCAACAGCTGATTTTAATGTTTCATCATCGAAAAAATCATCCATATATGTTGATAAAAATGGTGGAAAAGCTTGTATAAACTTAGAAGAATTTGCTTCAACTAAACCTTCTACCATGTTTTTTACAGGTCTATCTACATCACTATCCCCACTTAATTCATTCTTTTTATCATTAATGTATTGGATTAAATCTGCATCTGCTTCCTCGTTATCGTCCTCGTCGCTGTCATTATCTTTAACTATTTCAGTGTCATTCTTTTGGTTTGATTTAGTATCACTTTCTTTATTATCATCTCCACATCCTGATAAAACACACATACTCATTACCATCACAATTAAAATTACAATTAATTTCATAATTTTGTTTTTCTTTAACATAATTTTCCTCCTTAGTTTTTATTCTTTAATAAAAATATCATATTATAAATCAAATTTCAATGCTTTGCACTTAACTTAATAATTTTATCCATATCATCATCTTTTGCTGCTTTATTTTTTCTTATCATTCCACATTTTTTGCATTTAAATACAATAATATAGCCTTTTTTATTATTTATTTCCAAACCTATTGGTTCTAACATTCCATGACATTCTTCTTGTCTATCTCCGTGGATTTACATCAACATGTTTCGAATGTAAGCAGTATGGGCAATGATTTCTACACGAGTATCCAAGTTTTTCTACTTTTCTACCACAATTTTCACATATAAAACTTTCATCTATTTCTGTAAATAAGCTATTATTCATATTTTTATTCCTTTCTTACGACTTTTAGGGACACTGACGAAAAGTTCTAAAAAATTAATGTACATCAAATGTACTACCACCTACAAACTCTCTTAACAATGAATTACTTGGCAAATAATCTGCTGGAATAGATTCGAAGTAACCAAGCATTCTATGCAATCTTTTTGCCTCAGAATATTCTTCCATTGACTTATCAATCTCCTCCAATAATGGCATTGCATAATCCTTTAAAACTGCAAGTTCATAAATTAATGATGAATTAAACATGCTATCAGCTTCCTCTTGGAATGGGAAAATATTAATTTTCTCTCCCGCAACAACAGAATCCCACATTTGCAAAGTGTGAAGTGCTTTATATCCTCTAAATTGACTATCCCTAACAATTCTTCTAATTAATCGTGTATCCGTTGTTGATATTCTATTATGTTCATCTATATTTAAAACTGTTAAACAACTAATATAAATTTTGTATTTTTGTTCTTTTGGAATTAATGGTGTTAGCTCATCATTCAAGCAATGAATACCTTCTATTACTAGAACTTCGTCTTCTGCCAATTTTAATTTGTTGCCTTTATATCTCTTTGTACCCACTTCGAAATCAAAACTTGGTATTTCTACTTCTTCTCCATTTAGCAATCTAACCAAATGTTCATTAAACAACTTTACATCAATTGCTTCTAGGCATTCGAAATTATAGTTTCCATTTTCATCTTTTGGATTTTGATCTCTTTCAACAAAATAATTGTCAACAGAAATTGTTACTGGCTTTAGACCATTTAATCTTAACTGAATTCCTAGTCTTTGTGCAAATGTTGTCTTACCAGATGAAGATGGTCCAGCTATTAAGATCATTTTTATTTTTTCATTTTTCACAATTTCATCAGCAATATTAGCAATCTTCTTTTCATGTAAGGCTTCATCTAATAAAATATAATCTTTTATTTTACCTTGTCTTGTTATTTCATTTAACTTTCCTACTGTCGGAACGTCCAAAACTCTATGTAAAACGTCATATTCATCAAGTGTAGCAAGTAATTTTTTATTTTCCTGAAATTCTGGCAACTTATTTATTTCTTTTCTGTTTGGATAGCGTACTAGAAATCCTCTGTGATATTTGATAATTTCATATAATTTCATTTTTCCTGTTGATATTGGTAGGATTCCATAAAAATAATTAAAATAGTCATTACACCAGTATAAACTAACTTGTTTTTTTGTTTTTAAATCAAGTTGTAATCTACCCTTTATAGTATCTTTATCTTTATAAAATAATTCAGCTTCTTGCTTTGTCATAGATTTTTTCTCGATTGGTAAATCAGCTTCAACAATTTCTGCCACTTTTTTATTTATTGCATCAATCATTTCGTCAGTGACTGGCATGTCTTCGAATTCACATAATAATGAATTTGACAATTGATAATTTACCATCATTTTGGCTTTGGGATACAATTGCTCTATAGCCATTCCTATAACAAATAATAAGCCTTTTCTATATATACGAATGCCATCTTTATTGCTAATATCTATTAAATCTAATGTTCCATTTTCTTTTAATTTATAATTTAAACTTTTTACTTCATTATTGAACCTAGCTGCAATAGCATCAGTTCTATTAATTTCATTACTTAATACATCCTTTATTCTTGTTCCTTCTTTTACATCTATTGTAATGTTATTATATTGAATTTGCATATTTATCATCCTTCTCTCTAGAAATATTTTATCTTTTATTAATATAAAAGTCAATGTAATTTTCGCCAAAAACTTTTTCGACAATTTTGTTATATACTTCTTGACATTAAAATATACTTATATTATTATTATGGTATGTAAACTAAAAAGGAGGATTTTTTTATGAGTAAATTTTGTGAAAATTGTGGTGCAGAAATGGCTGACGACCAAGTAGTATGCCCAAATTGTGGAAATGGAGCTCAAGCTGAAAAAGTTGCTGAGCCAGTTGTAGAAAACGCTGAATCAAACGCTACATCTACAAATAAATCTGAAATGATTAAAAAGGTAGGAATAATAGCAGGATTAGTTGCTGTTGTTGTAATTATAATTGCAATTCTTGCTTCATTAATCGGAAGTGGTTGGAAAAAACCAATTAAAAATTACATAAAAGCATTAAACAAATGTGATGGAGATTTATACGAAGAAGTTTATCCAGACTTCATGAAAACTAAAAAATCAGATAGTGATTTAAAAGATGACAAGAAAGATGATGAAAAAGATTACGGTGATAATGTAAAATATTCTGTAAAAATCTTAAAGAAAACAAAATTATCAAAAGATGAATTAAAAGATGTTGAAGAATATGTTGAGAAAAAATATGACACAAGCACAGAAATTAAAAAAGGATACAAAGTAAAAGTTGAAACAAAAGTAAAAGGTAAAGAAGATTACGATTACTCTACTTCAACAATCTATGTATACAAAGTTGATAAAAACTGGAAAAGAATTCCTGTTTCACCAGAAACAGCTAAAAAATCAAAAGACAGCAAAAGTTCAGATGATTACTCAGATTATTTAGATTACTATAATTCATTAAATAACTAAAATTAAAGACCAACTGAAAAGTTGGTCTTTTTTTGAAACTTTTGGGGACACTGACAAAAAGTTCTAGTCCCACTGGAATTTTTTGTCAGTGTCCCCAAAAGTTTCACTCTAACTTAATTTTTCTTTCATTTTTACAATTGTGTTAAGCGCATCAATTGGCGTAAGTTGATTGATATCAATCTTATCAAACTCACTTGCAACCTCTGCTAACTTATAATTAAACATATCCACTTGCCCTGCAACTACTTTTTTGCTTTCTTTCTCAATCACTCTATTGTTCAAAATATTTCTTCTTTCCAAAGAACGTAAAATTTCATTAGCTTTTTTTGTAACATTTTGTGGAACACCAGCAAGTCTTGCAACGTGTACACCATAACTTTCATCTGTTCCCCCATTTACAATTTTTCTTAAAAAGATAATATCTTCTCCCTTTTCTTTTACTGCAATTGAATAATTTTTAACACCATCAATCTTTTCTTCAAGCTCTGTTAATTCATGATAATGTGTTGCAAACAGTGTTTTTGCTCCACATAAAGACTTATCTGCAATATGCTCTGCAACAGCCCACGCTATTGAAAGTCCATCATATGTTGATGTTCCTCTTCCTATCTCATCTAATATAACCAAGCTATTTGATGTAGCTTCTTTAAGAATTGTAGCAACTTCCATCATTTCAACCATAAAAGTACTTTGGCCCATTGATAAATCATCTGAAGCCCCAACTCTTGTAAATATTTTATCAACCACACCAATATGTGCCTGAGACGCTGGAACGTAACTTCCTATCTGCGCCATTAAAGTAATTAAAGCAACCTGTCTCATATATGTAGATTTACCGGCCATATTAGGTCCTGTAATTATTGCTAGTCTATTGCTAGATTTATCTAAATATGTATCATTTGGAACAAACTCACCTGCTTGTGACATTTTTTCAATAACAGGATGACGCCCATCTCTTATATCTATAATTCCCTCATTATCAACAACAGGTTTTACGTAGTTCATATCTTCGGCAACTGTTGCAAATGATGTTAAAACATCTAATGTTGCTACAATATTTGATGTCTTTTGAATTCTTTGAATTTGCTTTTCTATTGCTTCACGCACATCTGTAAAAGCCTTATACTCAAGATTTATTACTTTCTCTTCTGCTCCTAATATTTGATTTTCTAGATTTTTAAGTTCTTCTGTAACATATCTCTCTGCATTTGTCAAAGTTTGCTTTCTAATATATCTATCTGGTACCATACTTAGATTAGATTTTGTCACTTCAATGAAATATCCAAAAACTTTATTAAATCCGACCTTCAAACCTTTAATACCAGTTAGCTCTCTTTCCTTTGCCTCTAATTGAACAATCCAAGTTTTTCCTTCTGTTGTTGCTTTTTTCAATTGATCAATTTCAGGGTCATATCCTAACTTGATAATTCCTCCCTCTTTAACGCTAATTGGAGGCTCTTCAACAATAGATTTTTCTATTAAATCATATACATCCTCTAAAACATCTAATTCTTCATATAATTCTCTTAGCATTCCAGATTCCGTTTTAGATAAAATATTCTTTACTTCTGGAAGTTGCTTTACAGAATTCTTTAATGATATTAAGTCTCTACCATTTGCATTACCGTATGAAATTTTTCCTGCAAGTCTTTCTATGTCGTATACCTTTTTTAAACTTTCAATAATGTCACCTTTTAATATTATACTATTCTTTAATTCTTTTACAGAATCAAGCCTTTTATTTATTTCTTTAACATCAATTAATGGATCATTTATCCATCTTCTTAAAAGCCTACCTCCCATTGATGTTGAAGTTTTATCAAGCACCCATAAAAGAGTTCCTTTTTTTGATTTATCGCGCATTTTTTCTGTTAATTCTAAGTTTCTTCTTGCATTTATATCAAGTGACATATATTGAGTTATATTGTAGATTTTTATTGTATTAATATGTTCAAGATTTGTTTTTTGTGTTTCTGTTAAATATGTTATCAATGCGTTTATGGCAGGAACAATCAAATTTTTACTATCAATTTCTTGCATTTGCTCTTTTGTTTTTATTTTGTTATTATTATCAGTATTGTATTCTGAAACATCTTGTACTTCTGCTTCTTTAACTGTATCTGTCGAAACTGTTTTTTGTGTACCAAACCTTCCTTCATTAATCACGTTATACATTTGAAGTAACAATTCAGTCTCATCATTAAAATTCTCTTCTTTTTCTAATGAAACATACACTTTAAATCTTTCCTGAATTTTGTTTAATTCAGACTTTGTTTCAAACATCATTTTATTAACAATAACCTCTGATGGAGAATATCTTGAAATTTCATCTAATAGCTTAGAAAAATTATTATTTTCACAGATTTGAGTAGCATAAAAATCACCTGTTGAAACATCACATACACTTAAGCCATAGTAGATTCCTGCTTTGTAAATACTCATAATATAATTATTCTTTTTTTCTTCAAGCAAATTTGACTCAATAACCGTACCTGGAGTTACAACCCTTATAACCTCCCTTTTTACAATTCCTTTTGCCTCTTTTGGATCTTCCATTTGCTCACAAATAGCAACTTTATAACCTTTTGAAATTAGTTTTGCAATATAACTTTCCGCTGCATGAAAAGGAATTCCCGCCATTGGAGCTCTTTCCTCTTGCCCACAATCTTTTCCTGTTAAAGTAATTTCTAATTCTCTTGACACTGTTATAGCATCATCAAAAAACATTTCATAAAAATCGCCTAATCTGTAAAACAAGATACAATCACTGTATTCTTCTTTCGTCTTTAAATAATGTTGCATCATTGGTGAAAACTCTGCCATTTTTGTTCCTCCTTTTTAAATTTTGGACGGTCCTTTTTTTAAAAAATCTCGCCTTTCAAATACCACATATGTTCTGAAACAATCTTCAAATCAACCATTTTTCCAATCATTTCTTCACAACCTTCAAAATTTACTACCTTATTTGAATCTGTTCTTCCTGTTAAAAGATCGTTGTTTGTTTTGCTAAATCCTTCTACTAGAACTTTTTGCACTGTTCCAATATATTTTTGATTATTTTCTGCGATTTGACTTTCAACTAATTCTTTTAATCTATTGAATCTAGCATGTTTTATTTCATCTGGCACTTGATTTTCCATTCTATCGCCTGGTGTTCCTACTCTTCTTGAGTATATAAACATAAAGACTTGTTCAAATTTAATATGTCTTACTACATCTAATGTATCTTCAAAATCTTCCTCTGTTTCTCCAGGAAACCCTACAATTATATCTGTTGAAAACACAACATTCGGAATCATTCTCTTCATTTTTTCTGCTAATGATATATATTGTTCCTTAGTGTATTTTCTATTCATCGCTTTTAATACTTGCGAGCTACCAGATTGCAATGGTAAATGTACTATTTTACTTACTTTTTCACAATCACGTATTGCCTCAATAACATCATCTGTGAAATCCTTTGGATGTGGAGATACAAAACGGATTCTTTCAATTCCTTCAATTTTATTAACAGCTCTTAAAAGCTCTGCGAAACTTTTAATATCACTTTTGAAATCATTTTTTCCACTTCGTAAATACGAATTTACATTTTGTCCTAGTAATGTTATTTCTTTATATCCTTGTTTTGCAAGTTCCTTTACTTCGTTTAAGATATCTTCTGGATTTCTACTTCTTTCTCTACCACGTACATATGGAACTATACAATATGTGCAGAAATTATTGCAGCCATTCATTATTGTAACAGACGCTTTAAATTTATCGTCCCTACTTATTGGCAAGCCTTCAATGATTTCACCATCTATATCTAGTATATCTTCAATTCTCTTATTGTTGATAATTTTGCTATATAAATCCTCTGGAAATTTATGAAGTGTATGTGTTCCAAAAACTATATCAAAGAATGGATAGCTTTGTTTTAACTTATCTACAATATGCTTCTCTTGCATCATACATCCACCTATTGCAATTATTGTACCACGTTTTTCTTTAACCTTCTTAACTTCTCCTAATTTTCCAAATAATCTATCCTCTGCATTTTCTCTTACACAGCATGTATTAAACACAACTAAGTCTGCATCTTGTAAGTTTTCTGTTTTTGAATAACCCATTTCTTCCATCATGCCACATAATTTTTCAGAATCATTTTCATTTAGTTGACATCCCATTGTTAATATTAAATATTTTAAGTTTTTTCCTTCATTTATTTTCTTAACTTTGTCTATATATTGTAATTCATTTTCTATATCTAAACTCACTGTATAAAATCTCCTTTTTTTATTTTCTCTTTTCTCAAATTTCCTTTATTCTACTATAATTTGACTTTTTTTTCAAGGGGTTTTGAAACATTTGGGGACGGTCTTTTTTGTTTCAAAAAAAGACATCTCAAAATGTCTCAAAAAAAAATAGCCCTTCAATTTGGCTATCTTTTTTAAATTATGCAATTCCGAATTTTTTCTTAAATCTATCTGCTCTACCACCTGTTGTTTCTCTTTTTAAGTTACCTGTCCAATATGGATGACATTTTGAACAAATATCAACTTTCATATCAGCCTTTGTAGAATTTGTTTTCATAACATTTCCGCAAGCACATGTAATTGTTGCTTCTGTATAGTTTGGATGTAATCCTTCTCTCATTTTGTATTCACCTCTCTTATTTAAAATAAAATCACTGTTTAATATATTACCACAATTGAAATTATTTTTCAATAGTTTTTTATTATTTTATAACATTTTCTGCTTTTTCTGCATCCTGTTGGTCTTGTATATATTGTGCAGATGATAGCAATTCATCTTCGATTGACAAATTTCTCACTAGTTTTGTTGTTACATTAAACAAACAGGCTATAATCAATATAATCATTAATATTCTTTTCCACCATTTTGCTAGCATAACTATCTCCTTTCACAAATATTGTACCCTTATATTATACTACATTTTTGAGATTTGTCAACCTTTTTTAAATCTCAATCCTATCCCCAAATTTCTTATCCACAATCTTCTTCAAAGGCGCATTTTTTTCTTGCTCTAATTCTGGATCCTCATCAATAATTCTAATTGCCAATGCTTGAACAGTTTGAAGTGTTGGCATATCTTCAAAAAGGTTTGCTATCTTAAATTCTGGAATACCATGTTGCCTTGTTCCAAAAAATTCACCACTACCACGTAATTCCAAATCTTTTTCGGCAATAATAAATCCATTATTTGTATCTTGCATTATTTTCATACGTTGTCTTACAACATCTGAACCTCCATTAAATTTCAATATACAATATGATTGATAATCACCTCTACCAACCCTTCCACGTAATTGGTGTAACTGAGCTAAGCCAAATCGTTCAGCATTTTCAACTATCATAATACTTGCATTTGGAACATTTACACCAACCTCAATAACTGTTGTTGAAATTAAAATATCTATTTCTCCATCTTTAAATTTCTGCATTATTTCATCTTTTTCTTTTGGACGCATTTTTCCATGGATATATTCTACTCTGTAGTCTTTGAAAACATTGTTTTTGTAATCTTCAGCTAACTCTATAACTGATTTAGCATCAATTTCTTCATTTTCCTCAACTAGTGGACATACAATATATGCTTGTCTTCCTTCTGAAATTTGTTGTTTTACGAAGTTATTTACTCTTTCTGCCATTGAACTTTTTACTGCATACGTTTCAATTTTCTTTCTATTTGGTGGTAATTCATCAATAATTGAAATATCCAAATCTCCATATAGAATAAGAGCCAACGTTCTTGGAATTGGTGTTGCTGTCATAACTAAAACATCTGGATTTGTGCCTTTTGCGGCTATTTTACTACGTTGTCTTACACCAAAACGATGCTGTTCATCTGTTACAACTAAACCTAATTTGTTGAAAACAACATTATCCTCTAATATTGCATGAGTTCCTATTAAAACATCTATTTCTCCATTTTGTAATCTTTCTAAAATATCTTCTTTATTCTTTTTTGTAACACTGCTTGTTAATAATTCACATCTAATTCCATACTTTCCTAAAACTTGTGAAAAACTTTCCAAATGCTGAGTTGCTAAAATTGCTGTTGGAGCCATAATTGCAACTTGATATCCGCTTCTTACCGCCTTATATGCAGCTAATACTGACACAATAGTTTTACCAGAACCAACATCTCCTTGAAGCAATCTATTCATAGTTTTAGGACTTTCCATGTTATGGTCAATCTCCTCTAAAACACGTAACTGTGCTTTTGTTAGTCTAAATGGTAAATCATTTATAACATCAGAAATCTTCACATTTTCATCAAACTTAATTCCTACTTTTTCTTGTGTATACTGAGTTTTTAGCTTTAATAATGCAAGTTGCATTCCTAATAACTCTTCAAACACAAATCTTGTTCTAGCCCTTTTAAAATCTGAAAACTCTTGTGGAAAATGAATGTTATGAATTGCATTATTAATATTTAGCAAATTATATTCCTGTCTTAAATATTCAGGAAGAGTCTCCTCCAATTCTCCCTCAACTTCATTTAATCCTGTTTCAATAATTTGTCTTAGTGTTGTTTGTGATAATTTATAAGTAAGCGGATATATTGGAATAATTTTACCTGTATTTTTAGATGTCTCAGCGCTATCGTACACAGGTGATGCCATTTCAACTCTAGTGCTCTTTTTACTTACTTTCCCATAGAAGCTATATTCGTTACCAACTGTAAACATCTTTTTCAAATATGGCTGATTATACCATGTTATAGTACATGGTCCTGTTTCATCTCTTATTATTAATTTATATATAACAAGATTTTTTCTTACTCTTATTTCTGCCATTCTAGATACTACGAAACCTTTTATTAAAGCTTCTTCTCCATCTACAACTTCACTTATAAGCTTTGGCTTACTTCTATCCTCATAATCTCTTGGAAAATATGTTATTAAATCCTCCAATGTATATATTCCTAATTTATTTAATAAAACCACACGGTTTGGACCTACTCCTTTTACATATTTAACATCATTGTTTAAATCCATTAAATACGCTCCTTTCAACCTTATTATTAACTAATGTAATTTTACTAAACATTTGTTTTTTTGTCAAACATTTAATTCTGCCAACAATAACTGCAGAATTTTTTTCTTCTAGTACTGAAAAACTTGAGGTCTCATATTGTTACCTCAAGTTTTATAACAAAATATTATATTACAATTTAATACTGTCTATATACTTAGAATATGTATTAACAAATTTTTCTAAATCATCCTTAGATACTTCTCCAATTTTAAATTTAATTTTACTTTCTTGTATTTCTATTAAATCATCGCATTTTACAATGCTGTCCTTTAATAAATTGTTCGTTTTATTTTTATTTAATATTTCATTATATGAATAATCAGCTTTATTAACTTTAGAAGATAATAAGAACCCAAAATAATTTATATCTATGGCTTTACTCTCATCAATTATAACAAAGCTGTGATTATTTCCATCTAAACCACTTTTGTATTTATAATTAGAAACAAAAACTATATCACCAATATTATATTTTTTCTTTTCTTCTTCATTTTTTGTAATATAATACTTTGATTCTTCTTCAGACAAAGCCATTTGCTTCATTTCTTCAGTTTGACAATACTCTGAATATTTTTTTATTAAACCTTTTTCTTTAGCTTTTGAAATCAATTTGCTTACCTTTTCTTTATATAAATCATTTTTCATTCTAATACCTCCTAACTATATAAATTTATTATATTTAATTATACACAATATTTCCAAACTCATCAATAGTTATATAATCATTCTAAACAAAACTTTTGGTTCCAATTTAGAATCTCGTTTTGTTATTCCTGGGCTTCCTCAAACTGCGAATTATAAAGCTCTGCATAAAATCCGTTCTTATCAAGCAACTCCTCATGAGTCCCTTGCTCAACAATATCCCCATTATTCATAACCAAAATCAAATCCGCATTTCTTATAGTTGATAATCTATGTGCAATAATAAAGCTTGTTCTACCTTTCATTAATTCATCCATTGCTGATTGAATTTGTATTTCAGTTCTTGTATCAATTGAACTTGTTGCTTCATCTAAAATTAATATTTTAGGATCCGCTAAAATAACACGAGCAATAGTTAACAACTGCTTTTGTCCTTGTGAAATATTACTTGTTTCCTCATTTATTTCCATATTATAGCTGTTAGGTAATGTCTTTATAAAATGATGAACATGTGCTGCTTTAGCCGCTTCTATAACGTCCGCATCTGATGCATCTTGCTTACTATATCTAATATTATCTTTAATAGTTCCATTAAACAACCACGTATCTTGCAAAACCATTCCAAATAGTTTTCTAATTTCTCCTCTATCAAATTCACTTATGTCATGACCGTCTATCAATATCTTACCAGAATTTAAATCATAGAAACGCATTAATAGTTTTACAATTGTAGTTTTTCCTGCTCCTGTTGGACCAACAATTGCAATCTTTTGACCTTCTTTTATATCAGCATTAAAATCATTTATAATGATTCTATCAGCATTATATCCGAAATGAACATGATCAAATTTTACATTTCCTTTTAAACTTTCAATTGAAGTTGTATCGGAAATCATTTTTACTTCTTCATTTTCATCTAAGAATTCAAAAATTCTTTCAGCTGATGCAACCATTGATTGAATCATACTTGAAACCTGTGCAATTTGATTTATTGGTTGTGTAAATTGTCTGTTATATTGAATGAATGATTGTATATTACCAACTGTTATCTTTCCTTTTATGCTTAAATATCCACCTAAAATAGCTATAGCAACATATCCTATATTGCCAATAAAATTCATTATAGGATGCATAAGTCCAGATAAGAATTGTGATTTCCATGCTGATGTATACAATTCATCATTTGATTTTTTAAAATCTTTAATAGCCTTCTCTTCGCCATTAAAAACCTTTACAATACTGTATCCACCAAACGTCTCTTCAATATTTCCATTTACATGTCCTAAGTATTCTTGTTGTCTTGCAAAATACTTTTGTGATTTTTTTACTATCATTCCAACAGCGAAAATTGATAAAGGTAGTATAAGTAAAGATACTACTGTCATCAAAACGTTCATAGAAAACATCATTATCAAAATACCAACTAAAGTACACACAGATGTAATAATTTGTGTAATACTTTGATTTAAGTTCATTCCTAATGTATCTATATCATTTGTAATAATTGACAATACTTCTCCATTAGTTTTTTTATCAAAATAGTTCATAGGTAATCTATTTAATTTTTGAGCTATATCATTACGCAATTTGTATGTTAATTTTTGAGAAATCTGCGTCATAATCAAACCTTGAATTGCACCAAATACAGCACTTACTATGTATAAAACTAACAAAGTTATTAATATATTTCCAATTTTTCCAAAATTTATTCCATCTCCACCTGAAATTTTGCTTACAATTCCTGTAAACATTTCAGTTGTTGCATTACCCAAAATCTTTGGTCCAACTATTGAAAAAATTGTACTGGCTATTGCGAAGATAACGACTATTATTAACCCATATTTATATCTAGCTAAATACTTTTTTATTAAAGTATTTAATGTCCCTTTAAAATCCTTAGCCTTTTCAACAGCGCCCATACCTCTGCCCGGACCACGTCCTCTAGGGCCTCTCATTGAAGGTTTTGTTTCATTCTCTGCCATTTTCCCATTCCTTTCTTCTTTAATTACTCATACTTATTCGGAGATATAAAATAATAAAAATTTAAAATTTTTAATTTTTATTATTTTATATCTCTCGGCAACAAATCACCCCATCAAGCCTCCAACTCTCCCTGAGAAAGCTGAGACAAAGCAATCTGCCTATACACATCACAATTATCCATCAATTCTTCATGAGTACCCTTTCCAACAATTTTACCTTCATCCAAAACAATAATCTGACTTGCATTCATAATAGTACTTATTCTTTGCGCAACAATAATAACAGTCTTATCCTGAGTAACTTTTTCCAATGCTGTACGCAATTTTAAATCTGTTTTAAAATCTAATGCTGAAAAACTATCATCAAAAACAAATATTTCTGGATCTTTTGTAATAGCTCTTGCTATAGATAAACGTTGTTTTTGTCCTCCTGAAACATTATTTCCACCTTGAGAAATCTCTGATTTATACGTATTTTCCTTTGATGATATAAACTCTTTTGCCTGAGCAATCTCTGCAGCCATAACCATTTTTTCATCAGACATATCTTCATCACTAAATTTAATATTAGACTCTATTGTTCCTGAGAATAATACTCCTTTTTGTGGAACAAAACCAATAACATCCCTTAAATCTTTTTGTGATACATCTTTAATATTAACTCCGTCGACTAAAATTTCACCCGCTGTAACATCATAGAATCTTGGTAATAGATTAACTACTGTTGATTTACCACTTCCTGTACTACCTATAATTGCTGTAACTTCGCCTGGTTTAGCAACAAAATTTATATCAGTTAACACTTCTGAATCTGCATCAGGATATCTAAATGAAACATCTCTAAATTCTACTAATCCTTTTTTGTTCGAATCTAATTGTTTCAAATTTTCAGCATCTTTTACCAAATTCTCAGTTTCTAAAACATCATTAACACGTCTTGCTGAAACTGATGCACGTGGTAACATTATTGATAACATTGATATAAACAAGAATGATATTACAACTTGCATTGAATATTGCATAAATGTCATTACTGTTCCAACCTGCATTACACCCTTATCTACATTTCCAGCACCATTCCAAATTATTAATAAACTCATTCCATTCATAATAAACATTAAAACTGGCATCATAAAACTCATTGTTCTGTTTACAAAAATAATTGTTTTTGTTAAATCTGTATTAGCTTCATCAAATCTATTCTCTTCAAATTTTTCTTTATTGAAAGCTCTAATTACAGGAATTCCGGTTAAAATTTCTCTTGATACCATATTTAGTTTATCAATTAAATCTTGTAATTTCTTAAACTTTGGCATTGCAAGACCAAATAATCCTCCAATTACAATTATAATAACTGCAATAGCAACTCCTATAATCCACGCCATTGAATTTTCGCTTTGATTTAATACTTTTAAAAACGCTCCCACACCAACAATCGGTGCATATATAACTGTTCTAAATAACATTGGAACCATATTCTGAATTTGTTGAACATCATTGGTATTTCTCGTAATTAATGAAGAACTTCCAAATTTTCTATACTCATTACTAGAAAAACTTAAAACCTTTTTATAAACCTTCTCTCTTACTGTTCTTCCTAACTGTGCTGCTGTTCTAGCTGATAAAAGAGTAATTAGAATTGCTGTTATCATACTAATCATAGCAACCCCAAGCATCTTCAATCCTGAAATTAAGATATAATTATTTTGCATATTATCAAGATTGGCTCCAAGCATTTCATATTCTTTTTGAACAGAAAGAATAGCAGACTGTTCAATTATGCTATCTGGCATCTCAGAATATCTTTTATTTACCATATCTAAGATTATATTTAGTTTTTCATCCGGTATTAAACTAATAACTTTGAATATATCTTGATTTTCAATTAAATTAAATTCTACAATTTGTTCATCAAATCTCCCTAACTCCTGAGTTTCATTATTATCTTCAGTGTTATTACTAGAGTTCATATTAAAACTCATCTGCTCCTTTAGTTGATTTACAGCATCTTCGTTACTAAGCATACCAACTAACATAAAAGCCTTTCCCATTTCAATATTCAATTTATCTCTCGTTTCATCATCAACCTTTTTAATAACATATGTCTCCTGCTTTTCAATATTAGGATATTTTTTTAAATACTTGTTATATTCTTTATCAGACACATTAGCTCTAGAAAAAATCTGATAATTATTTAAAATTAATTCATCCTCCTTAGTCAGCAACAAAATCTTGTCCATCGTACTCTTAGTTATAACCTCTGGAGAAGAATTTTCAACACCCTTTTGTTGTATTCCTACATTAACAATTTTTGATGTGAAATCAGGTAAATTTAAGTCCGCCATAGCTTGAGTACATAAAAGTACAAAAATTAAAACTATAGCCCACCAAGATTTCTTCAAATTGTTTTTTAGTATCTTTAGCATTTTTTATATTCCTCCTCTTTTTTACACTCTATTACAATATTCTAATTTTACCATATTGCCACTAAACCTTCAACCATTTTCCATCTTTTTCACACAAATTTCACACTCCACTACTTGTTGTAGAGTAGTAAAATATTAAAAATATATTTCCTACTATTATATATTTTTAATATTTTACGGACAAAAAAATCCTCTAAAGATCCAGAATCGTCTAAATCTTTAGAGGCACGATATTAATCAACAAAATTAAATTCATCTTTAAATTTTTCTTTAAACATATCGAAAACTGCATTCAAAACTTCTTCATCATCAACACTTACATAAGATTCCTCATCTTCTGATTCAGTATCTTCAAGTTTTAAAATAACAACTTCATCAGCTTCTTCATCTTCTTCTACTGGTAAAAGAACAACATATTCTTCTCCCTCATATTCTATTAAATCAAGAAATTCAAAAGGAACCTCTTCACCATTTTCATCATTTAAAACTATGATGTTATCGATTTCTTCTGATTCTTCGTTGTAGTTATTGTTTACATCTTCACTCATTTTAATTCTCCTTTCAAGAAAATAATTTTTGCTTTTTATTTAATTAAATATAGTATTTGCAAATTAATTAATGATATTCATAATTTAACATACCATATAAAACTAACCTAATAATATACTATATCTAAAATTAAATCAATTGTTTTTTTTCTTATTTGTATAAATTTCTAAAATATATACAGCAGAAATTGTATCTACAATATTTCTTTTTTTATGTTTGTTTATATCTAAAAAATTCATAGTTTTGTGAGCTGCAACAGTAGTTAATCTTTCGTCAATTTCTTCAATTCTGATTTTATTAAATTTGCATTTTAATTTATGAATAAATTGATTTGTAACTTCTGCTCTAATAGTTTTTGTACCATCCATATTAAGTGGCATACCTATTACAAAAGTGTCTATTTCATATTCATTCAGAATTTCTTCTAGACGTTTTAGAACCACTTTATCATTACCGTTATGGTGAATAGTTTCTAACCCTTGAACTGTGATTCCGTAATTCATCTGTAATAGCTAGTCCAACTCTTGAATCTCCATAATCTATTCCAAGTGCTCTCATAATTAATCTTCCAATCCTATGTATTCTTTTACCATTTTTTCAAGCAATTCATCTCTTTCGATTTTTCTGATTAAGTTTCTTGCATCATTATGGCTTGTAATATATGTTGGATCTCCAGACAAAATATAACCAACTATTTGATTAATTGGATTATATCCTTTTTCTACAAGTGCTTCATAAACTTTTTGTAAGATTTCTCTTGCTTCTATGTTCTTTTCTCTTTCGACTTTAAAACTAACTGTTTCATCAGTAGCCATAATTTTGTACCTCCTATAAATAATTTATTTCACTTTCATTTTCATCTACTGTATCTAGGTATTCTTCTAATTTTGATAACACTCCTTCTAGTGCTGTTCCTTTATAATATGTTGTTATAACAACATTTATTTTAGGTAATACATATGGAATTGGTTTTGCTGAATTTCCTTTGTAATCTTCTCTAGGTGCAATTTTTAAAGTTTCAACTTTTTTCTTAATGTCTTTCATAAATTGTGCCACACCTTCTACATCACTTCCAGAAAAGACTATAGCAAATTTAGGTCCATTATATCTTACGAAGAAGTACTCATTTGATAAATTATCTTTTATTAGATTACTTACTTTTGTTATTACTTCATTTCCAGTTTTTCTACTTACCTTTTCATTTATTTTTGGTAAATTTATGAGTTTAAACAAACAAACTGCAGATGTAGGATTTCGGTCTATTACCGTTCTTGCTTCCGAAAATAGATATTCTACGCTCTTCAATCCAGAGTATGTATCCTCTCTAACAAGATTATTGATAATTCTTTGATTTTCTACTGTTCTTAAAACTGATATAATATTGTTCTTAACAACCTCAAGAACTGTTGTATCTACATTATCAAATTCATGTGGTTTAGGTCCTTCTATTATCCAATATCCAATATAAATATTATCTATATACAAGGGGAAAAACATTGCTGATTTCGCCCTTGCATATTCCATTTTTAAATATGGCAACTTTTCATTCTCACCATTTACTGTTATATATTTTGTTGTTGCTGTTTGAATGCTATCTATAAATACTTTTTCAGATTGAAGGTTTCTTAATGTATCCCAATGTTTTTGTTCAACATTTGACGCCTTTATTTCATACTCCGCACCATTATACACAACAATTGTAGAATATTTAATTTTATATCTTTCAATTAGAATTTCATTTATCTTCTTTATTTTTTCATCTGCTGTTATCTGTTCGCTTATTGTATTCATAAAGTCTTGCAATACGTTTAAGCTAGTAACTTTCTGATTTGTATTATCTAAGACTTGTAATTTTTTTCTTAAATTTATATTATATACTACTAATGCAATTGCAATTCCAAATAGTATTATAATAAATGCTATTAATGCTCCCAAAGATTTCACCTCGTTATATTAATACTTTTTTTTCATTTTGTTTAAAATTGAACTTGTATTCTTTGAAAATGTGTTTTCAAAATTTTTGTTTTGATTTGAATAATCATTAAAATTGTTCTTTGATTTTTTTCCATTTATTGTAGGATATACCATATCTCCTAGTCTATTTAAGCTAGCAATAAAATTCTTAGAATATCCGCTTGTTGTAATTTTACAATTTACTAATGATTCTAGATATTTTGTATAAACTTGGTCTTCAAACGGAATTGTAGTATACTTTATTGTATCCTTATTGAACAATTCTGTCATATATGTCATAGCAGGATCATTGTACACTGACATACCACCAATTAGAACTTTTTCTGTAAGTGAATTTACTTTAATATTTTTGTTGATTATGATTCTTAATTTGTTTGTATCTAAAATATTTTTAACCTTCAATTCTCTTAAAAATGCTGTTAATGGTTGAATTGTTAATACATCTAAACTTTGTACCAAATACATTTCCTGTGATGCCCTAAAATACCTTACATCTGTATCGAAATCACAATCTAGTAAGACTACTGTATAGTTCTCTAGTAATGTTTTTATAATACTTGTAACATCATCTAATGCATGGTCTTGGCTTGGTAATGAAGTAAACACAGATAAATTTTTATTTACATTTATTCCTTCTGCCACTCCATCTTTTAGTTTATCTAGACTGTTTTGTGCAATTTCTCTTAATTCATCTTCGTTGTCTGTGTAAATATAGTATGAATTTTTATTTTTTGTCAAATCCAATATAGCAGTTTTTATTCCTCTGTTAGAGAATAACTCGGCTAGATTGTTAACAATGAATGACGTTCCATTTTTTGTTGTTCCCACAAAAGATATTATTTTTTGACCTGATGTAATTAAATTATCTGTATCAATGTTGTATGTTTGATTATCTTCTGTTTCTTTTAAATCTTTTATACTATTTGCTAAATCATTATCATATTTGTAATTTCTGTTATTGATTCCTTTAAAAGAGCCATTATGAACGATTTCATCGCTTGTATCCTCTTCACTAATGTCTTGATCTTCATCATTGAAATCGAAAGTATCATCTTCATCTTCTTCATCTATTAAATCTACTGTATCATCTTCGTCTGATTCTTCATCTTCATCATCGAAATCAAATGTATCATCTTCGTCTTCTTCTTCATCTACTAAATCTAACGAATCATCATTTCCTGATTCTTCATCTTCATCATCGAAATCAAATGTATCATCTTCATCATCTTCTTCATCTACTAAATCTAACGAATCATCATCTTCTAATTCTTCATTCTCATCTTCAAAATCGAAAGTTTCATCTTCATTATCT
>JAFUYJ010000012.1 GCA_017470645.1 Clostridia bacterium | reverse complement strand
CTATAAATTAACACCAGAGTTTAGCCCAGAAGTTACTAAATATAGTGTAACAGTTGATAATACAGTTGATAAATTAGAAATATCTGCAATAACACAAGACGAGAAAGCAGAAGCAGTAATAACAAAGAATGAAGACTTTAAAATAGGAGAAAATGTTGTATATATTACTGTAACAGCTGAAGATAAGACAACAAGAATATACACAATAGCTGTTACAAAAACAAAAGAAGGAGCAGAAACAACAGACAAATTAAGATTAAAAAAATTAGAAGTAGATAATGCTTCACTAGATCCAAGTTTTGACGCTGATAAAACAAATTATACAATTACTGTAAGTGATCCAGCTTCACTAAAAAAAGAAGATATTATAGCACTTGCAGAAGATGAAGATGCAGAAGTAAAAATTGCTTTATCAGATGTAGATGGAAATGATGAAAGACTTATAACTATCATGGTGGAAAAAGGCGAAGGAGATACTAAACAATCAGGAACATATCAAATTACTGTAAAAAAAGCAGCCTTTAATCCAGTTGCAGAATTAGCAAAAAATAAAGACAATAAAATATATTATATTTTAGGAGCTATAATAGGGGTATTATTAATATTCATAATTATTATAATTATTTTATTAAAGAAAACATCAAATACAGATGATTATGATATTCAAGATGAAGATGAATTAGATGATAATTATGACTATTCATTAAAAAATGCAATTGATGAAGCAAAAAATGAAACTGCTGAAGAGATGAATCCAGAATATGATGAAATAGTTGAAAACAGCAATATAAAGTCTCAAATATTAAATCCAACAGATTATAATGTTTTTGATGATCAAGGAGACGGAGTAGGTGCACCAGAGGAAACAAGAAGATATAATTTTAACGACGATGACGATTTTGATCCAAAACCAAAGAAAAAAGGGAAACATTTTTAACATAATATTTTGACAAATTGGTAATAATGTGCTAAAATAAACAACGTTATTAATACAAAAAAATAATATACAAACTAAATATATAGGTGATATGAACCTAAAAATTATATGGAAACGCACATTATTTTTACAATAATGATTAACGAACAACACTAGTAAAATAGTGTTGTTCTTTTATGCTTTAGAAAGGAAGTAAGAAATGGAAAAAGAGGAAAATATTTTAGGAACAGAAAAAATAGGAAAGCTGATTAGAAAATTTTCAATACCATGCATAATTTCATTGTTGGTTAACTCACTTTATAATATAGTTGATCAAATCTTTATAGGATGGGGAGTTGGTTATTTAGGAAATGGTGCAACAAACGTTGTATTCCCACTAACAATGGTATGTTTGGCATTTGCGTTAATGTTTGGGGATGGAACATCAGCATATTTAAGTTTAAAATTAGGTGAAAAAAGGAAAGAAGAAGCTGAAAAGGGAGTAGCAAATGGAATACTAATATCAGTTATCACAGCTGTTTTATTATGTGCGGCTTCATTAATATTCTTGCCTCAATTGTTAAATTTATTTGGATGTACGTATGCATTAAGACCATATGCATTAAAATATGGAGGTATAATAGCAATAGGGTTACCATTTATGATGGTTGGAACAACATTAAATTCAATCATTAGAGCTGATGGATCACCTCAATATGCAATGTTTTCAATGGTATTAGGAGCAGTACTAAACACAATTTTAGATCCAATATTTGTATTTGTATTTAAGATGGGAGTTGAAGGCGCTGCTATTGCAACTGTTATCAGCCAAATTGCTACTTTTATAATTAATATAGTTTATTTAAAAAAATTTAAATCAATCAAATTAATCAAGGAAAACTTTAGATTAAAACCAGCAACAGCTAGAAAAGTAAGTACATTAGGAATTAGCAGTTTTATAACTGAAATGAGTATTGTATTTGTTATTGCAACAGAGAATAACATGCTTGCTAAGTGTGGAGTTGAATCAAAATTTGGCCCAGAAATTCCAATTACTGTTCTAGGGATTGTAATGAAAATAAGTCAAATTTTAAACAGTATTATTATAGGAATTGCAGCAGGTTCTCAGCCAATATTAGGATATAATTATGGTGCAGGCAAAATGGATAGAGTCAAAGAAACTCTAAAAAGAGTGCTTGGAATAAGTGTAATAATAAGTACAATAGCGTTTGTCTTATTCCAAACAATACCGGATAAATTAATTTTGATGTTTGGTAATGGTGATGAAAATTACATAGAGTTTGCATGTTTAGGATTTAGAATATACTTAATGCTTTGTATTTGTAATGGAATTCAAATTCCATCAGGAATTTTCTTCCAAGCAATTGGAAAAAGTGTTAAGAGTGCAATATTATCTATTTCAAGACAAATTGCAGTATTAATTCCAGCGATGATTATATTAGGAAATCTATTTGGAATTCAGGGTGTGCTATATTCAGGACCAGTAGCAGATGGAGTTGCTTTTGTAATATCAGTTATATTGCTGATTTTAGAAGTAAGACAATTTAATACTAAAAATGAAAAGCATAATTACTCAGTTGAAGGGGGAGAAAATAGCTTATCTAAAGATGCAAAATCAAGTTTTATAATTACTATTTCAAGAGAATATGGTTCAGGTGGAAGATATATTGGTAAATTAATAGCTGAAAAGTTAGGAATTAAACTATACGACAAAGAATTCATAGAAAAAGTAGCTGCAAAAACAGGCTTGTCACAAGAATATATTGAAAACAATGAACAAAGAAGAGATTCTTTTGCGGGGCTAAATAGTGGATATTATTTTGGATTAGATAATAGCGATGATTTGTTTTTGAAAGAGGCTGAATTAATTAAAAATGTAGCAGAAAAAGAGCCATGTGTAATAGTAGGAAGATGTGCTAACTTTATTTTGTCTGAAAGGAAAAATGTGCTAAAAGTTTTTGTGTATAGTGATACTGACAGTAAAATTAAAAGAGCAACTGAATACTATGGATTGTCTAAAGCAAATGCCGAAAAGGAAATAAAACGTATAGATAAGTTAAGAGCAAATCATTATAAGTATTATACGGAAACAGAATGGAAAGATTTTGATAATTATGATATTTGTATTAATAGCGACGCGCTTGGTGTTGAAAATGCTGCTGACATGATTTGTGGATTAATTGAGAAAGAAAAGGTAAATAATAAAAAATAAATACTAAGATTTGGGACGGAAAAAATTAAAATTTTCTCCGTCCTTATTTTAAAAATGCTTGACTTTTTTGCTAGATAAAAATATAATTGGTTTGTCATGCCACTATAGCTCAGTTGGTAGAGCAACGGATTCGTAACCCGTAGGTCAGCAGTTCGATTCTGCTTGGTGGCACCAATGTAAAATTCCAAAAACAGCGATAAAGAAATTTTAAAATTCTTTATCGCTGTTTTCACATTTTAAGCTAAATTTAAGTTTCACCTAATAAAATAATAAAAAAAAAAATCAAAGAGGTGAAAAATATGCGAAAGAAATATCTTTTTGCAACAATCTATGGAGTGACTCTAATACTGTTCACAGCCTATATAATATTAGACACATTTCTAATATCTAAAAGCTACACAAAAGTTGTAAATCCAACAATTGATACGAGTACTATAAACACTGGAAAAATAACAACTACATCGAATTCATATCAAGACGAAAATATTAAAATAGAACTAAAAGAATATAAAGAAAACAATACAACAATATATGTAGCAGATGTTCAAATTACAAATCCAGCACTATTAAAAACAGCATTTGCAAACAACTCATATGGGAAAAATATTACAAGCAAAACATCAACAATATCAAAAAGTGTAAATGCAATTTTAGCTATAAATGGAGATTATTACGGCGTTCAAGAAAAAGGTTATGTACTAAAAAATGGTACAATTTATAGAAGTACTGCTTCAAAAAATCAAGAAGATTTAGTTATATATCAAGACGGATCATTCAAAATAATTAATGAGTCTGAAGTAGACGTAGATGCTTTACTAAAAGATGGTGCATATAATATTCTATCATTTGGACCAGCATTAGTACAAAATGGAAATGTGACAGTAAATATAAATGAAGAGGTGGGTAAGTCAATGGCAAGCAATCCAAGAACTGCAATAGGAATAATAGACGACTTGCATTATGTTTTTGTAGTATCGGATGGTAGAACAAATGAAAGCGAAGGACTAAGCTTGTACGAATTAGCTGGTTTTATGCAGAGCTTAGGAGCAGTAACAGCGTATAATTTAGATGGCGGTGGATCATCTACAATGTATTTTGACGGAAATGTTATAAATAATCCAACTACAAATGGTAATAAAATTTCAGAAAGGGGCGTGAGTGACATTGTTTACATTGGATATTAGATATTATAAAAAACAAGGAGTTATTTATATTTTTATAAGTTTATTAACATTAGTTTTTAGCATGATTTATGAGTTTTTTAGCCATGATGTTTACTCATGTTTTATGGTGTATGCATTTCTTATTCCATTGTTTTTTGGAGCATTAATTTCTTTTGTAATGTGCTTAGAAAAAATAAAGTTCCGGAACTAGAATATCAAATAATTTGTACAATGCTGGAATTGCTACCTTAACTATTGGAAGTATAATTAAAGGTGTGCTTGATATATATGGTACAACAAATGGAAAAATCTATGTTTATCCAGTTATGGGGGCTTTATTGTTAGTTTTTAGCATAATTATTTATTTGTCAAGAAATAGGACTTAATAATTACATTATCCGCAGCTTAAACCTGCGGATTTTCTTATTCAAAAACTTGCATAAAAAAACATCTTATAGTATAATTTCAATATATAAATACAACAAAATTGGAGGACTTAAAATGGGATTTTTTGATAAATTAAAAAATGGTCTTAGCAAAACTAAGACATCTATAAATGAAAAAGTAAACAATGTTTTTAGTAACTTTAGAAAGGTAGACGAAGAATTATTAGAAGAATTAGAAGAAGCCTTAATTATGTCAGATGTTGGAATGGAAACATCTGAAAAAATTATAGCTCAACTAAGGAATAAAGTAAAAAAAGAAAAAATTGAAGATACAGAAGAAGTAAAAAAAGCATTAAAAGAGATTATAAAAGAAATACTAGATTCAGTAGATTCTACACTACATCTGGAGACAACACCATCTGTTATCTTGGTTGTTGGAGTAAATGGAGTTGGAAAAACAACATCAATTGGTAAAATTGCAAACAGATTAAAATTAGATGGTAAAAAGGTTGTAATTGCAGCAGCTGATACATTCAGAGCAGCAGCTGTTGAACAACTTGAAATTTGGGCAAATAGAGCAGGATGTGAAATGGTAAAAAGAAAAGAAGGTTCAGATCCAGCATCAGTTGTATTTGACGCAATAAAAATTACAAAAGAAAGAAATGCTGATGTTTTAATATGCGATACAGCGGGAAGATTGCATAACAAAAAATATTTGATGGATGAATTAATTAAAATTAAGAAAGTAATAGATAGAGAATTACCAGAAGCATCACAAGAGGTACTAATGGTATTGGATGCAACAACAGGACAAAATGCAATTCTACAGGTTAAAGCTTTTAAAGAAACAGTTGATATAAATGGATTGATATTAACAAAATTAGATGGAACGGCTAAAGGTGGAGCTGTAATAGGAATAGTTTCAGAAAATGAAATGCCAATCAAATTTATCGGAGTTGGTGAACAAATTGATGATATGGAAAAATTCAACAGTAGTGATTTTGTCGAAGCATTAATATAGAAATAAAGGAAGGTGTGAAGTAAAAGAAATGAAGAAAAGTAAAAAAAGGATGTTTATAGTTATAATATTTTTAATTTTATTAACAATAGGACTAGCTGTAATGTTCAGAGGTACATATTTAGAAAAACTAGAAATAGGAGAACAATATACTTCTGTTTTTTGGAAAAATGTACAATATAGATCTATATCAATTATAGTTACTTTTATATTAATTTTTGCATCAATGTATATAACAAATAAAAGAATAGGTTCTGGTTTAAAAGATTTTTTTGAAGACGAAAAAAAGTCAATGCCTAAATTACCGAATAAATCAATTTCACTTATTATAGCTGCTCTAGTAAGTTTGGTGACTTCAGGTTTAACAATGAGTAAATTAATATTGTTTTTAAATGCTACGTCTTTTGAAATAGATGATCCAATTTTTCATCATGATATAGGATATTATTTATTTCAAAAACCTTTCCTAGAATACATAGTTTGGTATGCAATGATTACAATTGTAGTGTTAACTGTATATGCTGGTATATACTATATTATTGCACTAAATACACAGTTTGATGGAGTAAAAAGTGAGACATTAAAAAATAGTAAAATTACAAAACAATTATTAAATAATGCAAAACTATTATCAGTTTTAATTGCTATAATAACATTCTTAAAAACACAAGACTTAAGCTCAAGCAAATTCTTAACTGTAGGTGATAAAACAACATATCAACTATATGGTGCAGGATTGGCAGATATAAGTATT
This sequence comes from Clostridia bacterium, assembly GCA_017470645.1. Classification (GTDB taxonomy): domain Bacteria; phylum Bacillota; class Clostridia; order TANB77; family CAG-508; genus CAG-492. The sequence goes on along the minus strand of JAFUYJ010000012.1, from coordinate 28,447 downwards.
AAATTATGGGGATATAGAATATTGTCAATAATTATAGTTATTTCTGTTTTTGTAGCGGTTTCAGCCTATAATAAAGGAAAAACAAAAAAAGTAATAGGATCAATTCTTACAGTTCCAATTTATCTATGCTTATTAGTATTCACTTTAATAGGATATAATGGTATGTTTATTAATTCAAATGAATTAGATAAGCAAAAAAAATACATAAATTATAACATTCAAAATACAAGAGCAAGTTACAATATAGATATTGATGAAGTAGTTGCTCAAAATGACGGTGGTATAGAAAATGAGGATGTAATTAATAATGCAGCACTACTAAATAACGTATCAGTAGCAAACAAGGATATAGTATTGCAAAATTTAAATGGTACTCTAACAAATAAGGGATATTATACTTATACTACAAGTGTGGCACAAAGATATAACATTAATGGAAAAGATACATTGGTATTTGTATCACCAAGAGAAATAGTAAATAATGGAAATTCATATGTAAATTCAACATATGAATATACACATGGATATGGAATAATTGCAACTTCAGCATCTACAACTAATCAAACAGGAAATTTAGAAAATTACCAAAAAGATTTTAATGCAAAAGATATAAATATTAGTGAACCAAGAATTTATTTCGGATTACAAACCAATGAAACAATAGTTACAAACAGCAGCAAAAAGCAAGAATTTGATTATCCGATTTCTGATGGACAAAACACAACAAATGAATACAATGGAAAAGCAGGTTTGTCACTTAATTTTATAGATAGATTTATTCTTGCTGTTTCACAAGGAGACACTAAACTTGCATTTTCATCAAATGTAAATTCAAACAGCAAAATATTACTTAACAGAAATGTTATAAAAAGAGCAAAAGCAGTTATGCCATACTTAACATATGATGAAAATCCATACTTGGTTGTAACAGATGAAGGAAAATTAGTATGGGTATTAGATGGATATACAACATCAAATTATTATCCATATGCACAAAGAAGCAATGTAAATGGAAAACAGTTTAATTATATTAGAAATTCAGTAAAAGTCCTAATAGATGCATACGATGGAACAACAAAGTTCTATATTACAGATAGAACAGACCCAATAGTTATGGCTTACAGAAAAGCATATAGCAATTTATTTGCTGATTTAGATGAAGAAATTCCAGCTGACGTAAGTAAGCATTTTGTATATCCTCAATATCTATATGATATACAATCCAATATGATTAAGAGATATCACAATGTTCAGGCTGATGTATTATATAGAACAGACGACGTGTGGGATATTTCAACATACAGCTTAACGGGGTCTTCAGATAGTTCAGTAGCAGCAATTCCAAGTTATTATACAATGGTAAAAACAGCTGATAGTAATGAAAACAAATTAGGTTTGGTAGTGCCATATACGATAAGTGGAAAACAAAATATTACAGCATATTTAGTGGGGACATACGAAAATGGTACACCTCAGTTAAAAATATACAATTATCCGGATGACAGCAATGTGTTAGGATTACTTCAACTTGATACTCAAATAGAGCAAAATGAGGAAATTTATAAACAAATATCTAGTTTGAATGTATCTGGAACTAAGTTAACCAAAAACATGGTAGTTGTTCCTGTTAATAACAAATTATTGTATATAGAGGCAATATATCAACAATACATAAATGAAGAGGATGCATTGCCAACACTTAAGAAAGTTGTAGTAGCTTCAGGTAATAAAGTGGCTATTGGTGATGACTTAAAATCCGCAATTTCAAATTTAGTCTCTCAAAATGCAATAGGAATTGAAATTGAAAATACTGATGATGTAAATGGACTTATTGAACTTATAATAAAAGCTAATAAAAACTTAGAACAATCATCTGCAACTGGGGACTGGGAAATGATAGGTAAAGATATGGATAGGTTACAAAGCTTAATAAATCAATTGGAAAAAGTCTATGAAGAAGAGAAAGATAAAAAGATAGATGAAACAAAAATTCAAACAGAAACAACATTAAGAATGTTTGAAAAAAGAAGACAAGAAGAATTAAAGAATCAAGAACAAAACAAAGATGAAAATAATCAAGAAAATGCAGAAGATAATAAAACGGTACAGAACGATAATGAAAATAAAGAACTAGATAAATACGATGTTCAAGACAATGTAGCATAGATTAAGGAGGAGCATATGAATTTGCCTAATAAACTAACAGTGTTTAGAATACTGTTAGTACCAATAATGATAATAATACCTTTTTTAGAATTAGATAATCTATATACAAATTCTATAATACCAATTACATGGCTAGCAGTAGAAGCAATTTTTATAATTGCTTCTATAACTGATAAACTAGATGGATATTTAGCTCGTTCAAGAAATGAAGTTACTACTTTTGGAAAATTTCTTGATCCAATTGCTGATAAAATACTTGTTTTAGCGGCAATGATAATGCTTGTTGAAGCAAATAGAATGCCAGCATGGATTCCTATTATTGTTTTATTTAGAGAATTTGTTGTTTCAGGATATAGGTTGATTGCTGTAGAGAATGATGGAAAAGTCATAGCTGCCTCAGTTTGGGGAAAATTGAAAACTGTTACACAAATGATAGGCTTAATAATAGCGTTAGTAGATATGAATGCATATGGCCAATGTATTCATGGAGGACTAAATGGACTACCATTAGTTATAAATATTGCTTCGACACTTGTAATTACAATATCAGTTATAGCAACTATCTTTTCAGGATGGGATTATATAAAAAATGGGAAAGAATTATTATTAAAAAAATAAATATTTTTAAGTTTATTTTAAGAATTAGTTATTATACTAATACTAAATAAAAAGGAGGAGATTTTATGAAAAAATCAAATTTATTTAGAAGTATTAGTATAATAACTATTTTTGTATTAATTATAACTTTATTTAATGCAAACATATCAAATGCAGCTGATGAAGGAGACTACAAAGTTAACTTAACTGACTTAACATATACTGTAAATGGAAATACAGACAAGTTAAAGGTTTATTCACAATCTGACTTTGATACATTTTTATCAGATTATAATTCTGGAAATTTACCAGAAGTGTATGTAACAGAGTTCTTATTTGATGGTGTATCAATGGTAAAAACATACGATTTAGATGATTTTACAGAGAATGGAAATGATACTGAAGTAGAAGTATTAGAAATAACAGTAGTAAATGTTAATAAAACTGGAAATATTGAATTTTCTGGAGAAATAACAAATGGAATGATTGCAGTAGATACAAATGGCAGAAGCGGTGAAATTAATTTAATATTAAATAATGTAAAAATTGATACTGATTCTAAGAAGACACCAGCAATTTATGTTTATAATAAAGATATAACATACACAGGATGTAAAGTAACCATAAAAACTACATCAGGAAGTAAGAATTACATTGAAGGTGGAAAATTTAAAAAGGTAAGTTTAATTGGAAGTGATGAATTATCTAATTATGCAAGTAAATATTCAGGAGATAACTTAACAAACTATAATAATTATACAAACTATTATGGTGTGTATACATCAGAACAAATAAAAAATATTTTATTTGCTAAGGTGCAGGCAGATAATGAAGATTTGAAAGATGGAGATCCATATTATTTTTATAAAGCAGCTGGTGCAATTAGTTCAGATATCGACTTAACTTTTGAAGGAACAGGATATCTTGAAGTAAAAAGTAAAAACAAAGAAGGAATAGAAACAAAAGGAAGTTTAACATTTTCAGGAGGAACTGGTGACTATGTAATTTATGCAGAAGATGACTGCTTAAATACAACAACAGATTCTACTTCGAATAAATCTGCAAGAAATACTATAACAATAGATGTTAATTCTTTATATGCAATAGTTGACTCCGGAGAAGAATCAGACGAGGGAGATGCAATTGATTCAAACGGAACATTAGTAATTAATGGAGGAACAATAGTTGCAATAGCACATCCTGGTCAAGATGCAGGTTTAGACTCAGTTAATGGAACTTATATAAATGGCGGAACTGTGTTAGCAACAGGTGATATGTATGATGCAATTTCAAACGAATCAAAACAAAATTTTATGGTATTAAGTTTTTCAAATAAGGTTAATGCAGATACATTAATTACTTTAGTTAATGAAAATGATAATGCTATAATGTCATATAAAACTGATAGAACATATACCAATTTAATATATAGTTCAGCTGACTTAACTAATGGAACATATTCTTTATATAAAGATGGTAACGTCGAAGGAAACGAAACAAATGGATTTTACACAGAAATAACTAACTATACTAAAGGAACAAGACAAGCGTATTCAGGAACAGGTATGCAAGGTGGCATGCAAGGTAGAATGAATGGCGGAATGGGTAGAGAAAATATGCAACAAGGACAAAGACCAGAAGGTGAAATTAACAACCAAAATGGAAACACTACTACAATAACAAAGCAAGAAAGAGGAAACAAAGTTAGAAATCAAATGCAAAATAATGGAAATATGACAAATGAAATTACACAAATGCCAAATGGTGAAGTACCAGGAGAAAATGCAGATGATAGTAATAGACCAGAAATGCCAAATGGAGATATGCCTGAAGACATGCAAAACAATATGGCTGGAGGAATGCCAGGTAATATGCCAGGAGATATGAATAACGGAAATTCTAGTACTACCTCAGCTACAAATGCGGATTTCGTTGTAAATGGAGTTTCAAATCAATTTAGCGGAATAGCAGATTATTCAGCGGGAGCAACAGAAACTAATACTAGCGAGAATACAAACAGTGAGAATTCAGAAAATAATTCAAACCAAGTTATTGATTTTGTAAATAAAAATGCTATTCCAATAGCGAGTGCGGTTGCAGTGATTATTCTAGTTGCTATATTTGGTGTAGTTGTTATAAAAAAAGGAAAGAAAAAAGACAAAATATAATGTAAAAGAAAGCTACAGTTTTGTAGCTTTCTTTTTTGGCTATCTATTTTGTAATATTTTGTGGTGATTTGCTAGACTATTTTGACATTGTAATGTATAATAATCCTTGGATTATAAAAGATTTTTATTAAATAAAAGGAGGATTTAAAATTGGAAAATGTTATTGAAATAAAAAATCTTGTAAAACAATACAAAGAATTAAAAGCAATTGACGATTTATCATTTGAAGTAAAAAAAGGCGAAATACTAGGATTGTTAGGACCAAATGGAAGTGGTAAATCTACAACAATCAATTGTATTTTATCACTATTAAACTATAATAATGGGATAATAAAAATATTTGGGAAAGAGATGAAACCAGATAGTTATGATATAAAATCAAAAATTGGTGTTGTTTTCCAAGATGTTTCAGTGTTTGATGAATTAACCGTTTATGAAAATATTGACTATTTTTGTGGACTATATATAAAGGACAAAGAGACAAGAAAAAAATATGTTGAAGATGCTATTGAATTAGTTGGATTAAAAGATTTTAAAAAATTCTATCCAAAGAAACTATCAGGAGGTTTATTAAGAAGGTTAAATATAGCTTGTGGAATTGCACATAAACCAGAACTTATTTTCTTTGATGAACCAACAGTAGCGGTAGACCCACAAAGCAGAAATAATATTTTAGATGGAATTAAAACTTTAAGAGATAATGGAGCAACAATAGTGTATACAACTCATTACATGGAAGAAGTTGAAATTCTTTGTGATAGAGTAATCATCTTAGACAAAGGAACAATTCTTGCATCTGGAACAACAGATGAATTAAAAGAGTTAGCAAGAATAGAAGAAAAAGTAACTGTTGAAGTAAACAATTTAGATGATAAATACATAGAAAATATCAAATCAAACAACAATGTTGATGAAGTAACATATGATGGAAACACTTTATTAGTTACATATATAGAAGGCAAAAACAATCTAGTAGATATGATAGATTATTTGAAAAAAGAGAGTATAAAATATAATAAAATTTATTCAGAAAGACCTACACTAAATGATGTATTTTTAGAGTTAACAGGAAAGGAACTTAGAGACTAATGTTTATACATAATTTTAAATATTCCTTAAAAACTCTCTTTAGAAATAAAATGCTAATATTTTGGACCTTTGCCTTTCCAATAATATTAGGAACGTTATTTAATTTGGCATTTTCAAATATTGCAGATACTGAAAAGTTTGACATTATTGATATTGCCATAGTAAATAATGATGATTTGGAAAATAATGAAGCTTATAAAACAGTGTTTAAACAACTAAGTGATGAATCAAGTGAAGATCGAATGTTTAATACAAAATATGTTTCAGAAGATGAAGCAAAAAAGCTTCTTGAAAACGACGATATAGTTGGATATATGAAGTTAGAAGGAGAAACTCCAAAAGTGACTTTTGTTAAGAGCGGAACAAATCAAACAATATTTAAATATGTTGTTGAGGAAATAGCTCAAAGAAGTAATATGTTAAGTAATATAGTAGAGCATGAGATGAAGGAAAGTGTAATGCCAGAGAATATAAATACAGAAGAAATCCTTCATAAAGCAAATGAATTGGCACAAAACAATGAAATAAAATTAAAAAATATATCAAACAAAAACTTAGATTATATGATGATAGAATTCTATACATTAATAGCAATGGCTTGCCTATATGGTGGAATATTAGGCATGGTTGCAATAAATCAAAACCTAGCTAATATGACAAATCAAGGTAAAAGAATATCAATATCACCAATGAATAAAGCAAAATTACTAATAAGTAGTTTGTTAGCAGGATATGTAGCTCAACTAGTAGGATTGGCGTTGTTGTTCGTATATACAGTTTTCGTGTTAAAGGTGGATTATGGAAACAATGTAGGATTAATAATATTGCTTTCAATGGTGGGAAGCTTTACAGGATTATCAATGGGCGTAGCAGTTGCTTCTCTAGTTAAAGCAAGTGATAATGCAAAATCCGGAATTTTAATAGGAATTACAATGCTAGGATGTTTTTTAGCAGGTATGATGGGTGTATCGATGAAATATGTAATTGATAAAAATGTACCAATAATAAATAAATTAAACCCAGCAAATATGATTACAGATGGATTTTACTCATTATACTATTATGACACATTAGATAGATATTATTTTAATGTTGCTAGTTTGTTAATTTTTGCTTTTATACTAATAGCAATATCATTCTTTAGTTTAAGGAGGCAGAAATATGACAGTATTTAAAACATTTTTAAAAATATTAAAGAAAAATAGAGGAATGGTTATTTTTTATACAGTTCTACTATTAGTATTTGGTGGAATAAACATGAGCGCAAATAAACCAACTACTGAATTTGAAGCTACTAAGCCATCAGTTTTAATTGTTAATAAAGATGAAGAAGTGGGAATTACAAAAGATTTTATCAAATATATAAAAGAAAACAGCGAGACACCGGAAATTGCAGATAATGAAGAAGCAAGAAATGATGCACTTTTTTATTCGGATGTAAGTTATATTGTATATATTCCAGAGAACTATCATAACGATTTTATGGCTGGAAATGCTCCTGAACTAGAAATTAAGCGTACAGGAGATTATACTTCCGAATATGCTGAAATGCTTGTGAAAAGATATCTTAGTGTGGCTAGTACGTATCAAAAAAGTATAAAATCTGAGGCTGAACTAATAGAAAAAGTAAATGAAACTTTATCTAAAAAAGTTGACGCTGAAATAACTTCAAAACTGGATACAACAACATTAAGCAAGGCATCATTTTACTATAATTTTGCAAGTTACAGTATTTTAGCGTGCTTGATATATATAATCTGTTTGGTATTATCAGTATTTAACAGTGAAAAAATACGCAAGAGAACAGTAATAAGTTCCATGAGTTACAAAAAACACAATAAAGATTTACTATTATCTAATTGTGTATATGCGGTAACTGTATGGTTATTGTATGTTATAGCAAGTTTTGTTCTAGTTGGGGATATAATGTTCACATCACATGGGGCTGTGTACATAATAAATTCATTCGTATTTACAATGTGCGCAACGGCACTTGCATTTTTAATAGGTAGAATTGTTTCTAATAAAAATGCGGTTAATGGAATAGTAAACGTAGTTGCATTAGGCTCAAGTTTTTTATGTGGAGTTTTTGTACCTATGGAATTTATGCCACAATCTGTAAAGGCTATGGCACATGTACTACCTACATATTACTATGTAAAAACAAATGATGCAGTAGCTGAGTTGGAAGTTTTTAATATTGAAACTTTGAAACCACTGATAATTAATATGGGAGTAATGCTTGGGTTTGCAATTTTATTCGTAATTATTGCAAATATTGTAGCTTCAAAGAAAAGAAAGATTGGATAAGAAGAGGAAGGTAAAAATGAACAAAGAAGAATTAATGAAAATAAAAGAAAAAGCATTGGAGGAGCATATTCCAATTATAATGGATGATACATTAGAAGTAATTGCCAAAATACTAACAGAAACAAAACCAAAAAACATACTAGAAATAGGAGCAGCAGTTGGATATTCAGCAATGTGCTTTTCAGAGTATTTACAAGATGGAGGAAGAATAGATACAATAGAAAGAGATGAAGAAAGAATTGCTCAAGCAAAAGAAAACTTCGTAAAAGTTGGTGTGGAAGATAAAATTAAACTTTATGAGGGGGATGCAGTAGATATTTTACCTACGTTGAACGGTAAATATGATGTGGTGTTTATAGATGCAGCAAAAGGAAAATATCCATTTTTCTTAGAGCAAGCATTACGAATGCTAAATGATAAAGGTGTTATAATAGCTGATAATGTATTGTATAAAGGGTATGTGATGAGTGATTATAACAAGCATAAGCAACGTACGGCAGTTAGAAATTTAAGAGAGTATATTGCTAGGGTTAATGAGGACGCTAATTTGGATACTGAGATATTGGAAGTTGGAGATGGATTGGCTATTAGTCATAAAATTTAAATTTAAAATGAAACTTTTGGGGACACTGATAAAATGTCTAAGAGATGGGTTAGTTGATTTTCGAAGATGGACGGTTTTAGATAAATATATTTAACTTCGTAGGCTTACTGGCCGGTTTTAGTATAAGATAAAAGGAGTTCTGATTATGATGAATGTTCATGTTTAGAGCTCCTTTTATCGGTTATACTAAAACGTGCCAAACTGCGCGCCTCGTACTCCGTTTAAATATATTTATCTAAAGCTGTCCGTCTTCGAAAATCAACTAACCCATCTCTTAGACATTTTATCTTGTGTCCCTATAAGTTTCAATTCTTAGATTTTAAATTTATCCCAATAAATTCTTAATGCATTCTACCACAATATCAATCATAACACTATAATCCATAGAGTCATGCTTGTGATACACAACTTCATGACAAAGATCATCTATTAGATTAATAGCAACATGAACTTTCTCTTTTAAATGTTCAGTTTCAATACCATTATGTGAAAATATTTCTGTTAGATTATCTGTCATTTCAATTTCAGAATGATGATATATTTCAGCAACTTCATCATCGGAATGCACCATTGCCATAATTTCCTTATGTGCTGAATGAGAAACTTTATGATTTTTAATAAATTTATTAATCATATTTCTTAAAATCGTATCTAGGTCATTTTTAACAAAGTCTTTCTCTGAAATTTTTATCATAGGATAAAAAACAGAACTGCCAAAGGACTGTAAGCTTTCAATTAAAATATCATGTTTATCTTTAAAATATTGATACACAATTCCAGTTGAAACATTAGCTGCTTTAGCTATTTCAGCTGTATTTGTGTTGTAATATCCTTTTTCACATATTAATTCGAATCCGGCTTTTAATATTTTTTCTTTAGTTTCTATTGAGCGTTTTTGAATTGGTTTTCTTATATCAGTATTTCCCATAAAATAAATCTCCTTAAATTATAATCTTTTTCTATTATACAACATAGTCAAAACAAAATCAATATAAAAATATGAAATAAAATTCACATTAGTATTGACATTATAATTATAAAAGTTTATAATAGTCAAGAAATGTGAAATAAAGTTCATATATAAAAGGAGGAACAATGGAAAATATAATTGAATTAAAAGGAGTAAGTAAAACTTACAAAACAGGTGAAAAAGAGTTTAAAGCTCTAGATAATATTGATTTAAAAATTGCTAAAGGGGAGTTTGTAGTAATTTTAGGACCATCTGGTGCTGGTAAATCAACATTGTTAAATATAATAGGAGGAATGGATAAGGTAACATCAGGTCAAATTATAGTTGATGGAAAAGATATTTCAAACTATAATGAAGCACAATTAACAGATTATAGAGCAGAAAATATTGGCTTTATATTCCAATTTTATAATATTTTACCAACACTAACAGTATTGGAAAATGTTGAATTAGTAAAAGACTTGGTAAGTAATCCAATTGATGCTAAAACTGCATTAAAAGAAGTAGGACTAGAGGAACACATAAATAAATTTCCAAGTCAGTTATCAGGTGGAGAGCAACAAAGAGTTTCAATAGCAAGAGCTATTTCAAAGAATCCAGCTCTATTACTTTGTGATGAGCCAACAGGAGCTTTAGATTCAAAAACAGGCGTTGATGTTTTAAAACTATTAAGAAAACAATGTGATATGAATAATGGAAGTAATACAGTTATAATAGTTACTCACAATAGCTTATTTGCAGATGTAGCAGATACCGTAGTAAGAGTAAAAAACGGTGGAATTGAAAGTGTTACAAAGAATGAAAATCCTAAAAAGATTGATGAGGTGAAATGGTAGAATGAGTAAATTATCTAAAAAACTTTTTAGAGATATTAAGCAAAATAAAACACAATTTATTACAATCTTTTTAATGGTATTTTTAGGAGTATTTGTTTTTGCAGGTATACATGCATATATGGACGGAATGGCAGTAAGCGCGGATGAATACTATAAGAACAATAATCTTCAAGATATTTGGGTACAAGGTAGAGCATTTACAACTGAAGATTTCGAAAAGATAAAGACTATTTCAAATGTAAAAGACGTTGAAAGAAAGCTAACAACAAGAGGCGCTTGGGATGGAGTTGATTTGGAAATTAATTTTATCGAATCAAACAAAATATCAAAATTTTATGTGCTAGATGGAGAAGGGTTTAGTAAAGATAAGAATGGTGTTTGGGTAGATTACTATCTTGCTCAACAGAAGAATTTAAAGGTTGGCGATACTATAACAATAAAACTTGAAGAGTATGAAACTACACAAAAGGTTTTAGGTTTAATAGAAACTCCAGACCATGTATATGTAGTAAAGGATGAAACGGAAATATTCCCAGACCATAGTAAGTTTGGATATGTATATTTGTCAGTAAACGAATTTCCAGGAAGTAATCAGTTTAACTCTTTTATGGTAGATATAGATGATACTAATAAGTTAGACGAAACAAAAGCTGATATTGAAAATAATATATCATCTGCATTAGCTGTTACAGATAGGGATGATAGCGTATCATATAAATCTTATCAAAGTGAAATTGAAGAGGGTGATACTTATTCAGGAGTGCTTACAGCATTATTCTTAATTATTGCTGTATTATCAGTTGTTACAACAATGAATAGATTTGTAAAAAAACAAAGAACTCAAATAGGAACATTAAAAGCATTAGGGTTTAAAAAAGGAAAAATTGTTGCACATTATGTAAGTTATGGATTCTATGTTAGCTTAATAGCAAGCATATTAGGACTTCTAGCAGGGGCTTTTTCTTTAGGAATATTCTTTTTAAATATGGAAATGGAGTATTACGAAGTTCCTGTATATAGTATTAAAATTCTTCCAACATCATATATACTTGCAACGGCAGTTGTGTTAATTACAACATTTATAACGTATTTATCTTGTAGAAAAATTCTTAAAGAATCAGCATCAGAGGCATTAAGAATTCAAATGCCAAAAGTAAAAAATACAAAGTTCAATATTACTTCACTACCAATATTTAGAAAAGCATCTGTTGCGACAAAATGGAATTTAAGAGATGTTTTCAGAAACAAAGGTAGAAGTATAATGGCAATAGTTGGAGTGGTTGGTTGTACTATGCTTATAGTATGCGCTTTTGGAATGCTAGATTCAATGAATTCTTATTTAGATTGGGAGTTTGAGAAAATTTGCAATTTCAAATATAAAATAACTTTGGCTGATGATTATACGGAAGAACAATTAAACAATTTAACAAATAAATACGGAGACAATACATCTCAAGGATTAGGAATTGAAATAAAAAATGGAGATAAAAAGGAAACAAATACATTAACTGTAAATGATGCATTAGATTACTTAAAATATACTGGTCATAAGAGAGAGTATATTGATATTTCATCAGATGGTGTTTATATTACTGAAAAATTAGCTAATACATTACACTTGAAAGTTGGAGATGAGATAGAATGGCACATATTTGGAGATAGTAATTGGTACAAGACAAAAATTGCAGGATTAAACAGAGATCCACAAAGTCAATCTTTAAATATGACAAGAGATTTTTATGAATCTTTAGGTTTAACATATAGACCAGATAGTTTGTATACAAATGAAGATTTATCAAATGTAGAGAAATTAGAAGGAGCAAAAACTATTCAGGATATAAAAGAGTTAAAGTCTGGAATGGAAAGTATGCTAAAAACAATGAAAACAGTTATTGTAATAATGATTGTAGTAGCGGCAATTTTAGGAGCAGTAATTATTTATAATTTGGGTATATTATCATTATCAGAAAAACAATATCAATTTGCTACTTTGAAAGTGTTAGGATTTAAAGGTAAACAAATCAAAAAAATATTTACTATGCAAAATACATGGCTTACTGTAATTGGAATGATTGCAGGATTGCCATTAGGATTCTTTATGACAGACTACATTTTTAAAATGGCATTATCAGTTGACTATGATTTTAGTGCTAAAGTAAAAATATGGTCATATATATATGCAGTAGTTGGTACTTTGGTTGTATCATTTATAGTTAACAAACGATTAGCTAAAAAAATAGACACAGTTGATATGGTTACAAGTTTAAAAGGAAATGAATAACGAAACCTTTGGAACTTTAGGGGACACTGACAAAAAGTCTCAACGCTTTAGACTTTTTGTCAGTGTCCCCTAAAGTTTCATTCCTGTTGTGCATTTTTATTTTTTGTGATATAATAAGGCAGATTAAAAAATAAAATATAAATGAAAGAGGAATAATATATGAAAAAACCAGAATTACTTGCACCAGCAGGTTCTTTTGAAAAAGCAAAAATAGCTTTTTTATATGGTGCAGACGCAGTATATGCGGGAACATCATCACTTTCTTTAAGAACAAGAGCAGACATGGAAGATGATGATTTAGTTAAAACAATTAAATATGCACATTCTATAGGTAAAAAAGTATACACAGCAATTAATATATATGCGTGGGATGATACTTATGAAGAAATAAAAAAACAAGCTAAAATCTTAGAAGAGTTAAAGGTTGATGCTGTTATAGTAGCAGATGGTGGAGTTGTGGAAGCAATAAGAGAAGTTGCACCTAATGTTCCAATTCATATAAGCACACAAGCTAACATTGTAAGTAGTCATACAGCAAACTTTTGGCACAAAAATGGAGCTGAAAGAGTTATACTAGGAAGAGAACTTCATAAAGACCAAATAAAAGAAATAATTGATAACACTCCAGCAGAATTGGAAACAGAAATTTTTGTACATGGTGCAATTTGTTTTGGATATTCAGGAAGATGCTTCTTAAGTGATTTTTTAGCAGGAAGAAGTGCTAATTTAGGTGATTGTGCTCAAAGTTGCAGATGGGCGTATAATGTATATGTAGAAGAAAACAATAATCCAGGTAATTTAATGCCGGTTGAATATGATGAAAAAGGAACTTATATCTTTTCTTCAAAGGATTTATGCTTAATTAAAGAAATTCCTGAGATAATTGAAATGGGTGTAGATAGCTTAAAAATTGAAGGAAGATTAAAGACAAGTTATTATTTAGCATCAGTTGTAAATGCGTATAGAAATGCAATAGATGACTATGTTGCTGATCCTGAAAATTATGATTATACAAAGTATCTGAAGGAATTGGAAAAAACTAAAACTAGAAGTTTAACTACTTTTTATTTTAATGATAGAAACAATAAAGATTTTCAGGAGTATGAGGGAAAACAGTATAACCCTAATTATGAGTTTGGTGGAATTGTTAATAGGTATGATGAGGAGAAGTCTTTAATTGAGATAAAGAATAAATTACAAATTGGTGATGAGTTGGAAATTATTATTCCTCATAGGATTGATACGGTTAATTTCAAAATTGAACAGTTGTGGGATGCGGAAACGGATGAGGCTATTGATCATGTTAATCCGGGAAGAGCGGCGCAATGTGTTAAGATGAAATTGCCGATTAAGTGTGAGGATGGATGGATTTTGAGAAGAAAAAAGTAAGCTTTTAAGGTTGAAAAGGCATTTTGGAAAAGGTCTCAATGTGTCGAGGGCTCGTTTGGCTGATGGGCTCGGACAAATAATATTTAACTACGTGGGCTTACTGGCCGGTTTTAGTATAAGATAAAAGGAGTTTCGGTGCGATAAATGTTCGGACTTGGAGCTCCTTTTATCGGTTATACTAAACGTGCCAAGCCTTTTTTTATAGCATGAATATGAAAAAAATGTCGAATTTGGTCGAACGATTTTTCTTGACGAAATGGTTGCAGGGTGCTATTATAAAAGTGTCAAATATCTATATAGATTTTTATCAAAAAAATTTTTTATTTAAACAAATTATTTTTTTAATCAGTTTAATTTATTATTAAAAAAATTGAAATTCTAATGTATTTAATCAAAAAAATTTCAGAACAAAAAGAAAAAGTAAATAATCAGAATTAGGAGGTGGAACTTGAAAAGGGTTTGGCTGGCTATTTTGACGTGCATTTTACTATTATCGAGTATTAGTCTTGTTGAGTTTGGTATATGTAAGCTAGCATATGATAAGAACAAAAAAGAATCCGAGAATATATTGAGAATTGCATATCATGTTGTGAATAATCAAAATACAAACTACGAAGAAACCTTGAAAAACGAAGTAACAATGAATGCTAAAGAAAATATGCTTGAATGTAGTGACATAATAGGTATTTTGAAAATACCAAAACTACAAATTGAAGCACCTATAAAAGATGGAACTTCTCAAGAGATAATGAGGACGTCGATTGGACATTTCATAGAGAGTGATTACTGGAACGGGAATGTTTCATTTGCTTCTCATAATAGTGGAACTAATGCACATTTTTTTGAGAACATAAATTATTTAAATGAAAACGATGAAATTGAATATATTACAAAACTTGGAACAAAAAAGTACAAAGTTCAAGATATAAAGAAAATTGAAAGTACAGATTGGTCTATGGTTGTGAGTAATAATGAAAATAAAAACACAATAACTTTAATAACATGCATAACCGGACAACCTAAATATAGGTTATGTGTGAGAGGAGTGGAAACTATATAAACAGAAAGGATGTAGAATTATGACGAAATCAAAAGTTTTAAAACTTGTAATAGCTTTTATTATGATAATAATACAAAGTGTATTGGCTTCAACAAATGTAAAAGCCGTAAATATTGGTGAAACAAAAAATCTGGAAAGAGGTGAAAAAGGTTATTATTGTGTTCAGAAATGGGATGGTAGTAAATGGATTTATTTAACATATAATCAAACATTCTATACAGACACGGATGGACAAAAATATATTGCATATTGCTTATCTCCAGGTCTTCCAGGTGTAGGATATGTGTCAGGTGAAAAAGAATCATATCAAGTAAGAGTTGATAAAATGCTAGATAATGATGTGATTTGGAGAGTATTAAAAAATGGATATCCAAATAAATCAATTGATGAATTGGGTGTTGAAACGGCAGATGATGCATATTTTGCCACAATGCAGGCAATAAATGCAATCTTAAGAGGGTATTCAATTGAACAAGCAAAAGAGTTATATTTGCCAGGTAAATTCGCAATTAATGGAGAAAATTTCGATGACGTGCAAAGAAGAGGTAATAAAACATTGGATGCAATGTTTAAGTTAATGGATATTGGCTTAAATGGAAATGAAACAAGAAATAAATTCTTACAAATATCTATACAGCAAACAAACGAAATAAAAAAGGAAAATGATGATTATTATTCAATTACATTGAAGGTACAATCGAGTGCTCAAATTAGTGAGTTCTACGTGAACAGTATAGAAAATTTACCTAAAGGTTCATATGTTTCAGATAAAAATGGAAAGTCAAAAGAAAGATTTAATGGAAGTGAAAAATTTAAAATTATGATTCAAGCTAATGAAATAAAAAATGATATTAAAGGGAAACTTTCTATAAAAGCAAAGCAAAAAAATTATCCTGTATACTATGGAAGTTCGACAATAGAAGGATTTCAAGATTTTGCACTGTGCAACAATTCATATTCTGAAGTGGCTGCTAATACTGAAGTTAGTATAAAAACTAATATATCTAAACTAATAATTTCTAAATTAGATAAAGATACCAAGAAACCTCTTTCAAATGTAAAATTCCAAGTTAATTTAACAGATGGAACGGTAGAAAATTACTGTACTGATAAAGATGGAAAAATAGTAATTGAAAATCAAAGACCAGGAAAAATTATTATAAAAGAATTAGAAACTCTAGATAAATACAAACTAAATACGGACAAAATAGAAGTTGATTTAAAATATAATGAGACCAAACAAATTACTATAGAAAATGAACTACAAAGAGGAAGCATTAAAGTAATTAAGATTGATAAAGATAATAAAGAAATAAGAC
Organism: Clostridia bacterium; assembly: GCA_017470645.1. GTDB lineage: Bacteria > Bacillota > Clostridia > TANB77 > CAG-508 > CAG-492. The sequence continues at coordinate 11,658 of JAFUYJ010000012.1, read as the reverse complement.
TAGAGGGTGTAAAATTTGAATTAAGAGATGAAGATAATAATTTGATACAAGAAGGAAAAACAGATAAGAATGGAGAACTGTTATTTGAAAATGTTTTAGTAGGGAAATATAAAATTATTGAGACACAAGCTAAAGCAGAATATGATCTTTTAAATAATGAAATTGAGATAGAAGTTGTAAATGATAAAACTAAGGAATTACAAATTGAAAACGAAAAAACTCCTGCCCCAGAGGAACCAGAAGAACCAAAGCAACCACAGAAACCACAGAAACCGCAAGAACCAGAAATAAAGGAACAACCAAAACAAGAAACAAAAAAAGAATTACCTAAAACTGGAAACAATAATCATTTGTATATAACAACTATTTATGTATCAATCATTGGAGTATATAGTATTTTCTTTGTAAGCAAAAAAATAAGAAAATGTAGTGAGGAAAATGAGTAGAAATAGTCTATCAAATAATCAGTCGGAATTGTTGATTTTTTATTAAGCTTTATATATAATGTGAATATAAAATAAAGTTTAGGGGGCTTCAAACCATGAAATTCAATAACAAATTGTATGAAACTCATGAAATTAACAATTTTAGAGAGTTAATTAGTTACAGTTGCGAACATTATGCCGATAATATTGCATATAAGTTTAAGAAAAATCTTGGAAAAAGTAATGAAGAAGTTATAAGTAAAACTTATAGTGAAATAGGAAAAGAAATAGAAGGCTTCTCAACAGCTCTATTGGATATGGGATTAGAAAGCAAAAAAATTGCAGTAATTGCAAACAATAGGTATGAATGGTGTGTAAGTTATTTTGCTGTAACAACAGGAAACATGATTATTGTACCACTTGATAAGGCTTTGCCAGAAGGTGAAATAGAAAATTTAATAAAAATAAGCGAAGTTGATGCTGTAATATATGAGAATAAATATAATAAAGTGTTTGAAAAAATTAGAAATTCAGGAAATAGTACAATAAAGACATATATCAATATGGATTTGCAAAAAGAAGAAAATGACGTGCTATCTTTCCATGAATTAGTAAAAAAAGGACAGGATTTAATTAAACAAGGAAATGACTCATATAAAAAAATAAAAATAGATAATGATAAGATGGGAATATTGCTTTTTACATCAGGAACAACATCACAACCAAAAGGTGTAATGTTATCTCAAAAGAATATTTGTGCTAATGTAGTTGCAACAGCTAAAATGGCTAAAATGACTACAGATGATGTGCTATTGTCATTCTTACCATTACACCACACTTTTGAATGTACTATAACATTTTTGTTTGGGTTCTATAGTGGTGTTACAGTTGCATTCTGTGATGGATTGAAATATATATCAAAGAATTTAGTTGAATATAAGGTTAGTGTCATAGTTGCTGTACCATTGGTTTTAGAGACTATGTATAAAAAAATTGAAAATGGAATAGAAAAACAAGGTAAAACAAAGCTTGTTAAAACTATTGGAAAAATCTCTAACTTTTTATATAAATTCTTGCACATTGACATTAGAAGAAAATTGTTTAAATCAGTATTAGAACAATTAGGAGGAAGGGTTCGTGTTTTATATTTTGGAGCAGCTGCAATGGATAAAAGAGTTATAGATGGTTATAACACATTTGGTATTGCAACAGTTCAAGGATATGGGTTAACTGAAACATCACCGCTTATCGCAGCTGAAACAGATAAACAAAAAAGACCAGGAAGCGTCGGAAGAAACCCATATAATGTTGAATTGAAGCTTGTAGATGAAAATGGTGATGAAATAGGAATTGCTAAGGGAACAGAACCAGTTGAGATGAAAACGGATGAAGAGAATAAGATAGGAGAAATATTAGCAAAAGGTCCAAACATCATGCTTGGATACTATGGAAATGAGGAAGCAACAAAAGAAGTCCTAAATGATGGATGGTTTGCTACTGGTGACTTAGGATATTTCGATAAAGATGGATTCTTATATATCACAGGTAGAAAGAAAGAAGTTATAGTATTAAAAAATGGTGAAAATGTATATCCAGCAGACATTGAATTTTTGGTTAATAGGTTATCATACGTACAAGAAAGCATTTTGTTCCCAAGGAAAAATGCAAAAAATGAAATTGCTTTAGGAATAAAATTAGTATATGATGAGGAACAAATAAAAGAAAAATTCGGTGAGAAATCTGTTAAAGAATATGAAAAACTGATCTGGGAAGATATTAAGGAAATTAATCAAACGTTACCTGTATTTAAAAGAATTAAAGAACTAATTATAACAACAGAACCGCTTGAAAAAACTACAACACAAAAAATAAAGAGATTTAAGGAGTTTGAAAAAATTCTTAAAAAGAAAAAATAGTAAATTACAGAATAAAAATGAGACAATTAATAAAAATATAAATGGAAAAACGTGTATCAAGGAAACGATTATATGATACACGTTTTTTATTATTCTTCAATTTCTTCAGACAATTTACTTATTGCTTTTGTTTCGATTCTTGAAACATATGATCTTGAAATACCTAAATATTTTGCAATTTGATTTTGAGTTCTCGGTTTCTTTCCGTCCAAACCGAAATCGCATTTCTAAGATAAGCTTTTCACGATCTTTTAAAACCTCCTTCATTTTTTCATATAGCTTTCTTATTTTAAATTTGAGATCAACTTCATCTTCAATACTTCGTTCATCAATTTCAATAACATCTTGAAGTGAAACAGTATTATCATCTTTATCTTTACCAATTGTATCTTCCAAAGATACTTCGGAGTTTATCTTTTTTATTGCTCGTAGATGCATTAACACTTCATTTTCAATACATCTTGATACATAAGTTGCAAGACGCACACCTTTTTTTGAATTAAAACTTTTAATTCCTTTAATTAAACCAATTGTCCCAATGGAAATTAAATCGTCTTGTTCTACATTTGATGTCGAATATTTTTTACACACATGAGCAACTAATCTTAAATTTCGTTCTATTAAAACGTTTCTTGCTTCTTCATCTCCTTGCTCGTATTTTTCTAAATATATTTTCTCTTCTTCAGAAGTAAGGGGTTCAGGAAACAAATTATTATTAGATATGTATCCTACAACAAAAACAGCACTTTTTAAAAATGCAAAAAAACTTGACATACAAAGAGTTAACATATTTTTACCTCCAGTTTTATCTATTGTTATATATATGTGTAATTATTTTTTTTGTGCATGACCAGAAATTTTTTTATAAAAAATACTGAAATCTATAATAAAAATAGTATTGTAATAATAAAAAAAATATAGTATAATAGCACAGATTGGGGGAAAGAGATAATGAAAAAACAAATCAACTATCAGGAACAACTTAATGCAATATGTAAAGATATTCAAAAAAGTTTTACATATAAAATAAACACTATTAGTTCTTTTAAAACAAAACAATGTTTAAGAAGAATAAAAAAACTTAACAGACAAACGAATAATCAAAATATAGAAGAATTGAGGTATGTAGTAGGAAGGGCTAAACAAGCTTATAGCAAATATTGCAGAGACAATAACTATATCCCAGATTCAGAGGTTAATAAGAAGATAAAGCAAACATTTATTGAATTATCAAGAAAAGTAATAAAAATTAACACCAAAAAACAAAATGTCATGAACAAGGGTACAGATATAAAAATAGAATATAACTCAGATAGGGGAAGTTATTTAGTTTCAAACTATAAAAACAATAATTTAACTCAAGTAAAAGAGTTTAAGGTTAAAGATGTTAAGCACCTTGGTGGAAAAAGAAAACAAGTATTAGATAGATTAACTCACTTGAATTTTGGTATAAATATTTTTGATGAATTGGGAATAAATGAAAGAGATTTTTATAAAACAAACCCAGACATAATACATATATTATTAAACGAAGGTAGAGTAGATTATGCTAAAATGTATATAAAAGAAGTCATAGATGGAACTACCATACATAAACCTTTTGAAATAAAATATGTTTTAAACAAGGATTTAAAACAGGGGGTATTCAGTCCTGAAGAAAATAAAAATATGAAAAAAATGGCCAAATTAGATAGAATCTCAAACGAACTAGTAATTGTCGGAAAGAAAAAACAAAAAAATATTATTAAGCCGAAATTGAATTTTGCTAGAAAAATAAAACAATATATAAATCCAAACCCAGTGTTTGAGCCTAAATTTGCTTTTGATACTGCTAAGATTGCAAGAATAAAAAATATAAAAATGACAAAAAATCCTACAGTTATAAGTGCTGAAAATGTTTCTGTTCCAAAACTAATAAACAAAAAAACAAACAAAATAACAGCAGACGGAAATATAAGCTTAAACGATGAATATATTAATCAAAGACAAAAGGCAGTAGGACAATATGTAAATACACACACAGGAAAAATTGCAGCACATGGTGCTAGATAAGAATTAAGAGAGGAGAACTATATGTTAGAACTAAACAACATTACAAAAGATTACCGTTCAGGTGATATGAAAGTTCATGCATTAAAAGGCATAAATCTTGAATTTAGAAAAAACGAATTCGTTTCAATACTAGGTCCAAGTGGATGTGGAAAAACAACATTATTAAATATAATTGGAGGATTAGACAGATACACTAGCGGAGATTTAGTTATCAATGGAAAATCAACTAAAAAGTTTAAAGATAAAGATTGGGATGCTTATAGAAATTACTCTGTAGGTTTTGTATTTCAGAACTACAATTTAATCCCTCATCAAACAGTATTATCAAATGTGGAATTAGCATTAACACTATCAGGGGTATCAAAAAGAGAAAGAAAGAAAAAAGCAATCGATGCATTGGAAAAGGTTGGGTTGAAAGATCAGATACATAAAAAACCAAACCAAATGTCAGGTGGTCAAATGCAAAGGGTAGCTATAGCAAGAGCTTTAGTTAATGATCCTGACATCATATTAGCAGATGAGCCAACAGGAGCATTAGATACAGAAACAAGCGTACAAATTATGGAAATTTTGAAAGAAATTTCAAAAAATAAATTAATAGTAATGGTAACTCACAATCCGGAACTTGCAGAAAAATATTCATCTAGGATAGTAAGAATATTAGATGGAAAGATAACAGATGACTCAAACCCATATACCGAAGAAGATAAAAAGAATGAAACTAACACTGCTAAAACAGGAAAAACATCAATGAGCTATTTTACAGCGTTATCACTTAGCTTAAACAATTTAATGACTAAAAAGGGAAGAACATTTTTAACTTCATTTGCAGGAAGTATAGGAATAATAGGAATAGCTCTTATTTTATCTTTATCACATGGTGTTAATAAGTATATTCAAAAAGTGCAGGAAGATACTCTATCATCATATCCAATTTCAATTCAAGAAGAAAATGTTGATATATCAAGTCTTATGGCTACGATGATGGAAGACCAAAATAAAGAGAAAAATAATACAGATGGAAAGATATACTCTAGAAATATAATGGGAGATATGTTGAGTACATTGTCTACAAAGATGAAAACAAATAACCTAGAAGAATTTAAGAAATACATTGAAAATGAGGATTCAACGATAAAGGATAATGCGAATGCAATTCAATATAGTTACAATCTTGATTTGAATCTATATAAAGAAGATACTTCAAATGGTATTGTAAGGGTTAATCCAAGTACTGTAATGAGCTCAATTGGAATGGCTCCTGAAGAAGAAGAAACATCTAGTGCATCAATGTTTTCTGTATCATTTGGTACAACAGACGTATGGACTGAAATGCTAGACAACAAAGATTTAATAAACTCTCAATATGATGTTTTAGCTGGAAAAATGCCAGAAAACTATAATGAAGTTGTTTTAATTGTTGATGAAAATAATGAAGTAAGTGATTACACATTATATTCATTAGGGTTGAAGGATCAAAAAGAATTAAAAACTACAATGGCATCAATTCAAAAAGGAGAAGCCGTAGATAAAAAAGATATAATTACTTATTCATATGATGAATTATTAAGCTTATCTTTTAAATTAATACTAAATACAGATTTCTATGAAAAATCAAATGGTTTATGGATTGATAAATCAAAGGATGAAAATTACATGAAAAACAAAATAGCTCAAGCTGAAAGCATAAAAGTAGTAGGAATTATAAGGGCTAAACCAGAAAGTAATATACAACAAACATCTGGAGAAATAGGTTATACTAAAGAATTAACAGAATATGTAATTAATAAGGTTAATAATTCTGAAATTGTAAAGCAACAAAAAGAAAATCCAGAAGTTAATGTTTTAACTGGTACGCCACTATTAGATGAAACAGAGGTAGCAGAAGCAAGCTATGGAACTGATTATAGTAATTTGAATTTTGAGCAAGGTCAAATGAGCCAAGAAGAATATGCAATGCTTATTGCTAATATAGCATCAAACAGTGATGCAACTTATAAAGGAATGCTAAAAAAATTAGGAGCGGTTGATTTGGAAAAACCATCTGCAATAAATATTTATCCTAAAGATTTTGCAGCAAAAGAAACTATTTCAAATGCTATAGAAGATTATAACCAAAAACAACGTGATAACGGAAAAGAAGAGAACACTATTTCATACTCAGATTTAGTTGGAATGATGATGAATTCTGTAACTGTTATTGTTAATATTATAAGTTATGTATTAATTGCATTCGTATCAATTTCATTAGTAGTATCTTCTATAATGATAGGAATTATAACATATATTTCTGTATTAGAAAGAACAAAAGAAATAGGAATTTTAAGAGCAATAGGTGCTTCTAAGAAAGATATATCTAGAGTATTTAATGCAGAGACTCTAATAGTAGGATTAACAGCAGGCTTAATAGGAATAGGTGTAACTTTATTATTAAATATACCAATCAACTTTATAATTAAGGCTATTACGAATGTTTCTGGAATAGCTTCTCTACCAACTGCTGGAGGAATTATACTTGTTTTAATAAGTGTTATTTTAACTGTAATTGCTGGTTTAATTCCCGCAAAAGTTGCAAGTAAAAAGGATCCTGTTGAAGCATTAAGAACTGAATAATTTAAAATAGGTTTCAAATAAACAATATAAAAGACATAAATTACTGAAAAGCAATTTATGTCTTTTACATTTGAAATCTATTATTAACTATTTTTTAACTATGAACAGTTTCAAGAAAAGTAAAGTCTAGTTATTCATATTAGTAATAGCATTTCTGGCAAGTTCATCACATCTATTATTATACTCATTATCGCTATGCCCCTTAACCTTTATAAAGGTTACCTTATGAATTTGAGTTAGATTATATAATTCTTCCCATAATTCCTTATTTTTAACAGGCTCATTGTTTGCAGTTTTCCAACCTTTTTTCATCCAATTGTAAATCCAGCCTTGATTAAAACAATTTACAACATAAGCACTATCGCTATATAAATTAACTTTACAAGGAAATTTTAGTAATTTTAAACCTTCAATAACAGCAGTAATTTCCATTATATTATTTGTTGTATCAGGATTGCCACCTGAAATTTCCTTCTTATTGCCTTTATACATTAAAACCGCACCCCAGCCGCCAGGCCCTGGATTGCCTGAACATGCACCATCGGTATATATAGTAACTTCTTCCATAAATTTTCCTCGCTTTCTATTGATTTTTTCTATGTTTATGATATTATAACAGTAAAGTTTTTTATTTACAAGATTTTTCATGAATATTAAAGCAAAGAGAGGAGGATTTTTGTGAGTGAAGTTTTAGGAGTTATTGCCGAATATAATCCATTTCACAATGGTCATCTATACCATATTCAAAAAGCAAAAGAGCAAACTGGAGCAAAATATGTTGTGTGTGTAATGAGCGGAAATTTTGTTCAAAGAGGAAATACTTCAGTCGTTGATAAGTGGACAAAAACACAAATGGCTCTAGCAAACGGAATAGATTTAGTAATTGAATTGCCAACAATTTATAGTGTTTCAAGTGCTGAAAGTTTTGCACAAGGAGCAGTAAAAATACTTGAAAATTTGGGAATCGTTGATACCATTTCATTTGGTACGGAAACTGATGATTTTGCAGCTTTAAATAATATTGCAACTATTATTAGCGACGAACCTAAGGAATATGTTGCTATGTTAAAAGAAGAACTTAAACAAGGAGTTTCATTTCCAAAGGCAAGAGAACAAGCATTAATAAAGTATTTAAATGATGATGTTAGATACAAGAATATTTTAAATAATCCAAATAATATATTAGCGGTAGAATATTTAAAGGCATTAAAACAATTGAAAAGCAAGATAACACCTATTGCAGTGAAGAGGGAGAAAGTATATTATAATGATAACCATATAGTTGATGATTTAGCTAGTGCAACAGCTATAAGGAGAATGCTGATAAATAAGGAATTTAGTGAATTAATAAGAGTTGTGCCACGTTTTAGCTACGAAACATTAACTAAAGAATATGAAGTTGGAAATATGGTTTTTGATATTTATAGATTTGAAAAAGAGATTTTTTATACATTAAGAAAAATGTCGATAGAAGAAATAGCTAACCTACCAGATGTTACTGAAGGATTAGAAAACACTATAAAAAATGCTGCAAATTTTTGTAACAATATAAAGGATTTTATAAATATCGTAAAAACTAAACGATATACCCAAACAAGAATACAAAGAATTTTAATATTTGCATTATTAGGAATAACAAAAAAAGATGTTCAAGCAGCAAAAAAAATTGTTCCATATGCTAGAATACTTGGATTTAACGAAAAAGGGAAGCTATTATTATCTGGTATATCTCAAAATAATCCGAAGATGGAAGTTGTAACCTCAGTAAAGAGATTTATGGATAACAATGCAAACAAAACATACAAACGAATGTTGGAAATAGACATATTTGCAACAGATGTATATACACTTGGTTATAAATATGATTCAATGGCTAACTTGGACTATACGAAAAATATGATTATGATGTGATTTTTGGGGCAACTTATAAAAAGCATCATTAAAAAATAATTAGTACTTGCAAAAAACGAACAAGAGTGATAAAATAGTATCACTCTGTTTTTGTCTGTAGATACTGACAGATAACAGTTGACAAATGTTGATGTCTTCATTTGTCAAAGTAAAAAATTAATATTTTTATTTTAAGGGAGGTCATACAGAATGTATGTAATCAGAAAAATCTCGTTAAACCACCTCAACGGAAAAACCGTCGTAGAAAAAGGAATTGATTATGCGCGGTTAGATAATACCGTTGTACTGGCGGAAAGCTTTTGGGGCCTTTCTAAGGTGAATGAGCATGTTCCAATTAAGGAACGGAAGATAACTTATGCTAACAACTATATTGTTGAGCCGTATAAGTTTCCAAGAATAAAGCTGATTCTGAATGTTGGGCTGCCCGACCAGGTAGAAGGCATAATTCTTTTTGTGAACCTGGCAAACGATACCGTTGAAACAGATGGTAAGATTATCTACCAGAAAAGACATCAGGCAGTGTTTGTGCTTCAGAACGGAAATTATATCAAGTTCGGTAAAAAAGCAGGAAAAATCTATGTTGTTAATAATGAACTAGGTAAAATCTAAGCAAAAACACAGATTTGTAGCAGACTGTACGAAAAAGTATAGTCTGCTACAATCTTTTTTAAAGACTAATAAAATTGGAGTTGACAAATCAAAAAAAAGGCGTATAATATATCTATAATGAAAAAACAAAAATGAGACAAAGTAAAATAAAAACTATCTAAAGAGAGGATTAGTCACCGGCTGAGAGCTAGTCTAGAAAAGATTATTTGAAAAACTACCTCATTGTTGCTAGGCCATAAACCTAGACGTAATACTTGCGTTAAAAGTTTGAATTAAGAGAAAAATAGGATGGAACCGTGTTATAAAAATATAGCACTCCTATAAATGCAAAAGATACTCTGCATTTATAGGAGTGCTTTTGTGTTTAAATAGAGGAATACAACCTCACATACGTTCGGTTGCATAAGTTATCTGTAACTCACATGCGTTCGAACAGCTAACTTAAAAAGGAGGAATTTTTTATGATTAAACTTGAACTAAAAGATGGCTCAATTAAAGAAGTAGAGCCAGGAATGTCAATTATTGAAATTGCTAAAAACATAAGTGAGGGATTGGCAAGAGTAGCAACAGCAGGAAAAGTAAACGGAGAGGTTAAAGATTTAAGAACAGTTATAAATGAAGACTGTAAATTAGAAATCTTAACATTTGAAAGTGATTTAGATGGTAAAAAAGCATATTGGCATACAACATCACACATAATGGCGCAAGCTATTAAAAGATTATTTCCAAATGTTAAATTAGCAATAGGTCCATCTATTGATGAAGGTTTCTACTATGATTTTGATGTAGAAAATGCATTCACAGATGAAGATAAAGCTAAAATCGAAGAAGAAATGAAAAAGGTAATTAAAGAGGACTTACCAATTGAAAGATTCTCATTACCAAAGGCTGAAGCTTTAGAATTAATGAAAGATGAACCATATAAAGTTGAATTAATCAATGATTTACCAGAAGGAGAAGAAATAAGTTTCTACAAACAAGGTGAATTCACGGACTTATGTGCAGGACCTCATTTAATGAGTACAGGAAAAGTTAAAGCAGTAAAAATTCTAAGTTCTTCAGGTGCATATTGGAGAGGTAGCGAAAAAAATAAAATGCTTCAAAGAATTTATGCAATATCTTTCCCAAAAGCTAGTCAACTAGAAGAACATTTACAATTCTTAGAAGAAGTAAAACAACGTGATCACAGAAAAATAGGAAAAGATTTAAAAATCTTTATGACACACCCATTAGTAGGTTCAGGACTTCCAATGTATTTACCAGCAGGTGCTACAATAAGAAGAACTCTTGAGAGATATATTCAAGATAAAGAATTAGCATTAGGATACTCTCATGTATATACTCCATCACTTGCAAATGTTGATTTATATAAAACAAGTGGACACTGGGAACACTATAAAGACGATATGTTTCCAGTAATGAAAATGGATGAAGAGGAACTAGTTTTAAGACCAATGAACTGCCCACACCACATGTTAATATACAAGAGTGAACTTCGTTCATATAGAGATTTACCAATCAAAATAGGGGAATTAGCACACGACTTCAGATATGAAAACAGTGGTGCAGTATGTGGACTAGAAAGAGTTCGTCAAATGTGTCAAAATGATGCTCACTTATTTGTAAGACCAGACCAAATTAAAGAGGAAGTTGGAAAAGTTCTTAACTTGATAAAAGAAGTATATGTAAAAGACTTTGGATTCCCAGAATCAGCATTTAAATATAGATTATCATTAAGAGATAAAAACAATATTGAGAAATACATAGACAATGATGAAATGTGGGAGACAGCAGAAAGTCAATTAAGAGCTATTCTAAAAGAATTAAACATAGACTTCTATGAAGCAGAAGGAGAAGCAGCATTCTATGGTCCAAAGATTGACATTCAAATTAAAACAGCATTAAATCATGATGTTACAATACCAACATGTCAATTAGATTTCGCATTACCAGAGAGATTTGATTTAACATATATCGGTGAAGATGGAAAAGAACATAGACCAGTTGTAATCCACAGAGCTATTCTTGGATCTTCTGATAGATTTATGTCATTCTTAATTGAAGAAACAAAAGGAAACTTCCCAACATGGCTAGCACCAGTTCAAGTTAAAGTAATGCCAATTACAGATAAT
>JAFUYJ010000011.1 GCA_017470645.1 Clostridia bacterium | reverse complement strand
GTAAATTATATAATGAATTAAAAGAAAGGGAGCAGCATAAATGGTAGAACTATCAACTTCATTACTAAGTGTAAAAAAAGAAAATGTTATAAAAACTATATATAATCTGGAGACTGCTAAAACAGATTATTTTCACATAGATGTTATGGATGGAGTTTTTGTTGAAAATAACACAACTGAAACAATGTTAGAATATTGTGATTATTTAAGTAATATAACTAATATTCCATTAGATGTACACTTAATGGTTTCAGATGTGAAGAAATATATTGATTTGTTTTTGCCGTATAATCCTAATATTATAACAATTCATTATGAGGCTGTTAAAGATAAAAATGAATTAATTGATTTGTTAGATTATATAAAATCTAATCACTGCAAAGCTGGGATTTCTATAAAACCAAATACGTCGGTTTCAGAAATATTGGATATAATAGAAATAGTTCATATTGTTTTAGTAATGACAGTTGAACCAGGTAAAGGTGGACAGAAGTTAATTGATTTTACAGTAGATAAGGTAAGCGAATTATCTAAATTTGTAAAAGAAAACCAGCTAGATACACTAATTGAAGCTGATGGTGGAATAAATGCAGAAAATTCAAAACTTTTGAAAGATGCAGGAGCTGATATTTTGGTTTCTGGAACAGCCATAATAAATTCTGATGATTTCAAAGAAGTAGTTAAAAAAATAAAAAGCTAATAATAATTATGAAAAAGAAGAAAAATATAAAGCATATATGCTAGGTAAATATTAAGCATATATGCTTTATTTATTTTGTTTTATGTAATAAATCCAAAACTTTCGGATATATTTTGTGTGCGTTGCTTTTCCAATTATCAACGATTTCTTTTGCTTGTTCTCTAGAATATGCATATGTTTTTAATTCGAATACTGTTTCGTTATTTTCAACAATTCTACAATCTATAATATAGTTGTTTTCGTTTTTAGGCGTATATTCTGCCACTATAGAATGTTCTTCTTCAACGGTTTCTAATGTACTTTTTAAATTTGTGTCTACTTTAAGCTTTACAATTCCAGGTAATATGTCTAGTGTTAAGTCTAGGGTGTTTTTTCCTTGTTCTGTTAATTCATATACTTCTTGGTTTTCTTTAGAGTATGCAAGAATAAATTTAGTTTCTATCATATCTAATAAGAATTGTTGGAAGTAAAAGTAGTTCATGTCTACGGCTGTTAGAACTAGTTTATACAGGTTGTCGTTTGTTATTGGTTTATGTGTTTGATCTAGTATATATAATATTAAAACTTTGTTTTCTGCTAGTGTTTCACTATCTGTGTTTATTTTCAAGGTTGTTCATCTCCTGTTTTTTAGTTTAATTATGAGAATTATAGCATAGGGGTGGGGAAATTTCAATATTTTTTGGGGATTTTTTTGAGGCATTTTGACTACTCTACTAGTTTGAAATGAGGATAAAAATTTGTTTGATGTTATACTTTGAAATACTTATGAAAAGTTGACCAAATTTTGTAAATGGTGTAGAATGTGGGGAGAAAAAGATGAAATTTGAATTTAGAAAAGAGAGAAAGGGGAAGATTTGAGGTGCGTATTAGGTATAAGCCTTGGGCAAGAAGTGAGTTGGAGGCTAGTAGTTTTTATATAGATAATCCGGAAGATTATAGGGGAAAGTGGAGGAGTTTGTTTGAGAATGATAATCCTATTCATTTGGAACTTGGATGTGGAAAAGGTGGATTTATTTCACAGCTAGCTTCTCAAAATTTAAATATTAATTATATTGCTATTGATATGGTTGATGCTATGCTTGGGTTGGCAAAGCGAAATATAGAGAGCGTGTATGCAGAAAAAAATATTCCAGTAACTAACGTGTATTTAACAAGATTTGATATTGAAAGAATTTTGCTAATAATGGACGATACAGATAAAATAGATAGAATTTATATTAATTTTTGCAATCCATGGCCACGTGGTAAACATAGAAAAAAGAGATTGACGCATACAAGACAACTTGAAAGATATAGGCATTTCTTGAAAGATGGGGGAGAAATATTTTTCAAGACAGATGATGATGGGTTATTTAATGATAGCTTATTATATTTTGAACAGACAGGTTTTGAAATTGTAAATAAAACATATGATTTAGCAAATACTCCTGATTTTTGGAATAATATTGAAACTGAACATGAGAAAATGTTTAAAGAACAAGGAATTAAAATTAAGGCTGCAAAAGTTAGAAAGAAATGAAACTTTTGGGGACACTGACAAAAAGTTTCAAGAGCTTGAATCTTTTTGTTAGTGTCCCAAAAAAATTTCAAAAATTAATTGTGAATTTTTTGTAAATTTTTATAATTGTCAAATAATTCAAGAAAACAGTATTTATCAGTATTTGAAAGAAAAATATGCTGAAAAAAATCAAAATTACCTATTGCAAATAAATTATTTTATTGATATGATTAGTATGTGAAACTAGAAATAAATAAAAGGAAGATAGATTATGATAGAATTTAGAAATGTTAACAAAACATATGATACAGGGACAAGCGCTGTAAATAATGCAAATTTTAAGATTGATAAAGGAGAATTTGCTTTCTTAGTAGGTAGCTCTGGTTCAGGTAAATCTACATTAATAAAATTAATTTTAAAAGAGGAAGAGCCTACATCTGGACATATAATTATTAATGGGAAAGATACAACATTTCTTAAACCAAAAAGAGTTCCATATTTACGTAGAAGTATGGGTGTTGTTTTCCAAGACTTCAGATTATTGCCAGATAAAACTGTTTATGAAAATGTAGCTTTTGCTATGCATATTGTAAAAGCTACACCAAAACATATCAGAAGACAAGTTCCAATGGTATTGTCTTTGGTAGGGTTAAGCGACAAATCGAGAGTATATCCAAATGAATTATCAGGTGGTGAACAACAAAGAGTTGCCCTTGCTAGAGCTTTGGTTAATAATCCTTCAATGCTTATAGCTGATGAGCCTACAGGAAACTTAGATCCAGATACTGCATGGGAGATTATGAATCTTTTAAATGATATTAATTTAAGAGGTACAACAATTGTTGTTGCAACACACGCTAAAGATATTGTTGATAAAATGAAGAAAAGAGTTATACAAATCGAAAAAGGCAATATTATAAGAGATGATAAAAAAGGTGGGTATGACAGTGAGATATAATTTAATTAGTTATTTAATAGGCGATGGAATAAAGAATATATCAAAAAATAAAAAATCTACAATTACGGCTATAACAATTATGGTTGTTACAATGCTTACTGTAGGAATATGTTTTGTAATTGGACAAAATGTAAAAGCAATTTTAGGAAAAATGGAAAAAGGATATCCAATTCAAGTTTATATAAAAGATGAAGCAACAGAGGATGACAAAAACAATCTTGAAAATCAGATTAAAAATATAGAATTTGTAAATCCAGATAACATTCAATATATAAGCAAAAAAGAAGCTTTTCATGAATCAATAAAAAAACTGGGAGAAAATTCAGTACAAGTTCAAGGTTACACAGAAGATGCACATCCATTTCCTGCATCATTTGTTATAACACTTACAGACTTGGAAAAAGTGGATGAAGTAGTTGATAAAATTGAAACTTTAGATTTTGTAAAAGGAACATCTGAAAGAACAGCAGATTTAGAAGAAAAGAATACTTCAACAAATACAGATGGAAAAAAGAGTACAGCAGACACGTTAACCCAACTTAATAGAAGAGTTAATATTGCTTTAGTAGCAATAGGTGGCGTTTTAGTTATATTCTCTATAGTAATTATAGGAAACACAATAAAATTAACTGTTCACGCTAGAAGAAAAGAAATATCAATAATGAAATATGTTGGAGCAACAAACAATTTTATTAGAGCACCATTTGTGGTTGAAGGTATTATCATTGGTATAATATCATCATTAATTTCATTAATTCTATTAGGCGGATTATATGTATGGGTTAAGAGAAGTTTAATTGAGCATGCATTACAAAACTGGTTACAAAAACTTGGCGTAAGTACAGGAATAGATGGATTACTAAGCTTTGATCAAATGTTTACTCAAATTCTAATTATTTTCTTAGCAATAGGGATTGGAATTGGAGTTTTCGGAAGCGCTAGATCAATGAAAAAATATTTAAAAGTATAAAAACAAAGGAGAAGATGTAAAATGAATAAACTAACGAAATTTATATCATCATTAGTTTTTATAGCGATAATCTGCTCTGTTGGAGCAAAAGTATGGGCAGAAGATAGTACATATTATCAAAATAAACAAAACGAGGCTATTCAAAATTCACAAGAAACGCAACAACAAATTGATAGCGTTGAAGGTGAAATAGATGGAGTACTACAGGAAGTAGCAAATTTAAATTCTTCAATACTAGAGTATGAAGGGCAAATTCAACAGTTGAATCAACAATTAACTGAGTTAGAACAATCTATAACTCAAAAAGAAGAAGAATTAACCGAAAAAAGACAAATGCTAGAAAACAGATTAGTTGCAATGTATATGGAAAAAGAACCTACTTTCTTAGATGTTGTTCTTTCAGGAAATTTAATGAACTTCATATCAAACCAAGATATGATTAAACAAATTGCAAGTTACGACAATAAATTAATAATCGAAGTAGAAGAACTAAAGAATTCTTTAGAAAACGAGAAATTACAGGTTGAAAACGTAAAAGCAGAAAAAGAAGAAAAGAGTAGAGAATTACAAACATTAAAACAAGAAAAAGAAGAAAAAGTTGCAAATTTAACAGAAGAGCAAAAAGAATTAGAAGCAAAATTATCTGAATATAAATCACAAGCTGAACAATATGCAGAGTTAGAAAGACAAGCTATTGCTAAAGAAGAAGCTGCTAGAAAAGCTGCAGCAGCTAAAAATTCGTCTAGCTCATCTGGTTCTTCAAATTCTTATTCTGGATCATCAGCAGGAGTTGTAAGTGCACCATATACAGGAGGAAAATTAGGTTGGCCATGCCCTTCAAGTTCAAGAATTACATCACCTTATGGTTACAGAATTTTATTTGGAGTTAGAGATTTCCATACAGGTATAGATATTGGTGCAACAACTGGATCAAATATTTGTGCTGCAGAAAGCGGAACTGTAATACTTGCAAATTACGGATGGAATGGGGGATATGGTAACTACATAATTATCAACCATGGTAATGGAATAACAACAAGATATGCCCATGCAAGTCAATTATATGTTTCAGCAGGACAAACTGTATCAAAAGGGCAAGTTATTGCAGCTGTTGGTACAACAGGAAATTCTACGGGACCACACTTACACTTTGAAGTTAGGGTAAATGGTTCACATACAAATCCGTTAAATTACTTATAGAATTGTTTAAAAAAAGAATGATAAAAAGTACAAATGAAATAATATAAAAAGATTATCAAAGGAGCAGAAAACATTAAAATACTGCTCCTTTTGAATAATATATACATAGAGGGGTATAATTTAGAACTAAAAATAAGTTTAAAAGAATAAAAATATTAATATATAATATAATATTTATTAGTTATATAAAGAAAGGATTTTACATGGAAGAAAAAAGTAAAAATTGTATATTAAAAAATTTTATGTTGGTTATTATAACAGCTTTAATAACATGCATAATAACTACTATATTAGTTTATAGTTATATTATAGCTCAAACAGGTCAAGAAATAGTAGTAAAAGATAGCAAAGGAAAAGTGAATGTAGTAGGCTCTATTATAAATAATTTAGCATCATCTATCTCAGGTAGAAAAGACACTGAAAAAATATTTGTTAATGATAAATTTGCGGAAATCAAATCAAAAATTGATGGGTTATATATTGGAGATATTGATGATTCAAAAATGATGGAAGGCGCTTTAGAAGGTTACGTTTCAGCTTTAGGAGATGAATATACTGAATATTTAACAGAAAATGAAGTAGAAAGCTTAATGCAAGATGTTAATGGCTCATACGTTGGGGTAGGCCTATATATTGCTCAAAACAGCCAAACAAACCAAATTATGGTAGTGGGTGTAATAGAAGATTCTCCAGCAAATAAAGTAGGAATTTTGCCAGGAGACATTATAAAAAAAGTTGATAATGATGAATATACTGGTGAACAAGTTACACAAGCTTCAAATCACATGAAAGGAATAGAAGGTACTAAAGTTAAACTAACTGTTGAAAGAGACGAAAAAGAAATACAATATGATATAACACGTTCAACAATAAAATTTAAATGTGTTAAATCAGAAATCTTAGAAAATAATATAGGATATATAAGAATTTCTTCTTTTGATGGAGGATGTGCAGATGATTTTAAAGCAGCATATGAAGAATTGAATTCAAAAGGTATAAAAGGATTAGTAATAGATTTAAGAAATAATGGTGGTGGATTAGTAGAACAATCATTAGCTATAGCAGAAATGATAGTTCCAAAAGGTTCAACAATGTTAATAACAGCTGATAAAAATGGAAAAGAGGAAGTATCAAAATCTTCTAAAGATCCAATAGTAAATGTGCCAGTAACAATTTTAGTAAATGAATACACAGCAAGTGCATCTGAAATTTTAACAGCTGCATTGAAAGAAAATACAAATGCTAGGGTAATTGGAACAAAAACATATGGTAAAGGTATAATACAAGGTATTTTCTTACTAAATGACCAAAAAACAGGATTGAAAGTAACAATACAAGAATACTTTACACCTAACCATAATAAATTGCATAAGATTGGAATAACACCAGATATAGTATTAGAATTACCAGAAGAATGGAAGGGACAATTAACAGTAGATAAACAATATGACAATCAACTAAACAAGGCAATTGAAATCTTAAAATAAATTTTTTAGGTCGTGGATGGGAAATTTTTTAAATAGTTCTCTATCCACGATTTAAATTTTATTCTCAAATAAAAAACTTGAAAGCGGTGCTTTCAAGTTTTTT
>JAFUYJ010000046.1 GCA_017470645.1 Clostridia bacterium | reverse complement strand
ATCCAATAGCATTAGATGAAAACAATATGATTATAGAAGGTCATGGAAGATACGAGGCACTAAAACAATTAGATTATAAAGAAATAGATTGTATAAGACTTAACAATTTGACAGAACAACAAAAGAAAGCTTATATATTAGCACATAATAAATTGAACATGGAAACAGGCTTTAATGATGAAATATTGGTTGACGAGTTAAACAGCATACTAGATTTTAATATGGAAGATTTTGGATTCAATATAAATTTATCAATAGATAATCTATTCAAAGAAAATGAAAGACATAGGACTAATGATACATATAATTTAAGTTTAGTAGATATAGAAAGTTCATCAAACAACTTTTGGCAAATGCCTATAATTGAAAATGACAATTACATACCTAAAGAATTAATAGGATTTAATTATGCAAAGACAAGTAAAGAAAAGAATGTAGGAATACATTTCTATTTAGATGATTATCAGTTTGAAAGAGTATGGAATAAGCCAGAAGATTATATAGACATATTAAAGCAATATGAATGTATATTGAGCCCAGATTTTTCACTTTATATGGACATGCCAATGCCAATGAAGATATGGAATATATACAGAAGTAGACAAATAGGACAATACTACCAACAACAAGGAATAAAAGTAATTCCTACACTAAGTTGGGCAGAAAAAGAAACATTTGATTTTTGTTTCGAAGGAATACCAGAAGGAAGTATAGTAAGTATAAGCACAATTGGAGTAAAACAAAATAAAGAAGCTTTAAAGATATGGGAAGCAGGAGTAGATGAACTTGTAAAAAGAATTAAACCATCAGTTATTTTAATATATGGTGGTAAGTTAGATTATGACTATGGAGATATAAAAGTAGTTTACTATGATAATAAAGTTACAGAAAGGTTGAAAAAATAATGGGTGGTCGAGGTGCAAGTAGTGGAATAAGTGAGAAAGGTCATAAATACGGAACAGATTATAAAACATTATTAAAAGATGGTAATGTAAAGTTTGTAAAGAAAATATCCAACAATTCAGAAACATTGATGGAAACAATGACTAAAAATAGGGTTTATGCATATGTAAACAATAAAAATGAAGTTGCATCAATAATATATTTTGATAAAAACAATAAAAGAAGTAAACAGATAGATTTAACACACAAACATCAAGGTGTAGTACCACATGTACATCATGGATATATGCATAATGAAAATGATAGTTCTAAAGGAGCTAGCAATTTAACAACAGATGAAAGAAAATTAGTTGATAGAATATTAAAAAAATGGTATAATAAGGGTAGTAAATAGGAGTTAGTGAGGAAAAACGCTCATTTATGGGAGTTCTGGGTTCAAGTCCCAGCTATTTACTAGAGACACTGTAACAGGTGTCTTTTTTTATTGCAAAAAGGAGGAAAAGAACATGGGTGGAAGACGGGGCTAGTAGTTCAAATATATCTAATAGAAAATATGACGGAAAAACAACATTACAAAGTGTTGGAGAAGTAGATGCAAGAAAAGCTAGCAACTTAAAGGTTGGAGATATAATAATGTATAACTATGGACATACAGCTAAAATAACAAAAATAGAACCATCAAAAACAGGAAAAACATTTAATGTTACAACTAAATCATCAGAAAGTGGTTATATAGGCGAAAGAAAATATAATGCAAACAGCATGGTTGGAATAGCAGAAAAGGAAGCAAAAAATTATAAAGAACAGATGTTGTTATCATTTAAGAAAGGAAAGAGATAAATGGGAGGAAGAGGAGCAACTAGCGGTATAAAAGTAATGACAGAAGAAGAATATTTAAGTTCAAAGGGATATGCTTTTATGGGGTATGCAGATGCTGGATTACATATATCAAACAGTAGAATATCTGATAAAGTTAGAAGTAGAGATGTAAAAAGAGTACAAGAAAAAGCTAGAGAATATGATTCAAAAAGAGCAGAACTAAGAAAAGAATATAATCAGTTAGTAAAAGAAGGCAAAGTGAGAGCTCCAACAACATATGAAAGAATAGCCAAAACTGCAAAAGGTAACCCAGAAAGAGCTGATGTACAAGCGGCTAGAAGATTATTAGAAAAGTACAAGCAGAGAATGAAAAAAAGTAGGTGATTAAATGGCAAATAAGAATCCTAAAACAGAAAATTTACAACCAGGAAAATATAAGTTAAGCCGAGATGAAGCCAAGAAAGGTGGAATAAAATCTGGAGAAGTTAGAAGGCAAAATAAAACCTTTAAAGAAATAATAAATAAGTTTCTAGATGGAAAACTAGAACAAGAAGAATTAAAACAACAAATGCTCAGTTTTGGGTTTGCAGATGAAGAAATATCTAATAAATCCGCAGTTGTGTTTTCTTTGTGGAAAGAAGCTATAAAAGGAAATACAAAAGCTACTGAAATATTGCGAGATACTATTGGAGAGAAGCCAGTTGAAAAGCAAGAAATAAAAGGCGAAATAAATAATCCGTTCGCAGGTTTAAGTACAGATGAGTTAAGGAAAATCTTAAATGAATAACTTAAAAGAAGAATTAAAAAAACAAGCACGTTTGGAATTAGCCAGGCGTGATTTTTTTGAGTATTGTAAATTAACTGCATCAGACTTTTATAAAGAAGATAGAACGTTTTTAAAAAGTATGTGTAACGAGTTACAAAACTTTTATGAAAGTGATGAGAGAGTTGTAGTTATAAATTTGCCACCTAGACATGGAAAATCAAGAACAGCAGGAAAACTTGTAGAATGGATATTTGGACAGAATAATAAGGAAAAAATAATGACTGGTTCATACAATGAAATCTTGTCGGGAACATTTGCAAAGTCCGTAAGAGATGAAATAGCCTCAGAAAAGACGGAAGGCATTACAGTATATACAGATATATTTCCAAATACAAAAATTAAATATGGCGAATCTAGTGCAAATAAGTGGGCATTAGAAGGAAGTAGTCAAGCCAATTATTTAGCGACATCTCCAAAGGGAACAGCAACAGGTTTTGGTTGTACTATAATGATAATAGATGATTTAATAAAGAACGTGGAAGAAGCTTACAATGAAAACATATTGCAAAAGCAAATAGATTGGTTTAACAACACAATGTTGTCAAGAACTGAAACAGGATTTAAGTTAATAATAATTATGACAAGATGGGCTGAAAATGATTTAGCAGGTTATATACTAGCAAATTATGACAATGTAAGACACATTAATTATAAGGCAGTACAAGAAGATGGCTCAATGCTATGTGAAGACATACTAAACAAAGAAGATTATAATTTTAAGACTAAAAATATGAATAAAGACATAGTATATGCAAACTATCAACAAGAACCAATAGATGTAAAGAATAGACTATATAGCGGATTTAAAACATACGAAAAATTACCACCTGCACATTATATTATGAATTATACAGATACAGCAGATGAGGGTAGCGATTATTTATGCTCAATAGATTATGCAATGTACAATAATGAGTATTACATATTAGATATTATTTATACACAAGAATCTATGGAAACAACTGAACCTGCAGTTGCAAATATGTTAACTAAAGATCATGTTGGATACGCAAATGTAGAAAGTAATAATGGCGGCCGAGGATTTGCAAGGAATGTACAAAGAGAATTGAAAGAGTTGAAAAATACACACACCAAAGTTAATTGGTTTCATCAAAGTGAAAATAAACAGGCAAGAATTTTGAGCAACTCAACAGCTGTTATGAATAATATTTATTTTCCTGTTAATTGGAAAGACAAATTTCCTGATTTTGCAAAACATATTCTTCATTATGTTAGAACGGGAAAAAACGAACATGATGATGCTGAAGACTGCTTAACTGGTGTATATGAAAACCCAAAACCAAATACAATAAGTTTTGGTTACAACAAAATTATATAGGAGGAACTAGAATGATACAATGGAATGTTGAAACATTAGAAACCCCAGATAGTGTAGCACAAATATTAGCGTTAGCAGATAAAGAGTGGGATGCAAGAAGAAAACTATACGAAAGATTGAGAAGAAAAACAGAAAATTCTGAATTAGTAAGCGAAGATGATAAGGATATCAAGGTTGCCTTTGAAAATTATATTAATTCAATGGTAACTGGCTATTTCGCAGGAAAAGCTCCTGTATATGATATAGAAAAAGTATCAGATGAGGCTAAAATAAATATCATCAAACATTTGTTGAATAAAGTTTTTCAAATAGACAAGAAAAAAGACGAAGAATTAAAAGCTCTAATTGAATACATCAGTAAGTATAATGATGATCCAACAGAGTTTTATGAATTAGCTTTTGATTATTTTTCAATGAGAGCATGTTACGAAATTCTATATGAAAATGAAGAAAATGAAATTGTATATGTAAATCAAAGTGCATTAAATACAATAGGAATATTTGATTATGAATCACCAGTAAATCAAATAGGACAATTAAGAAAATGGGAAGAAAAAGATAAAAGCAATAACGATATTACTGTTGTAGAGTTGACTACAATAAATGGTAAAAAATATTATTCTCCAACGCCTGAAGATGTAAAAAAATTAAAAGAAGATGAAGATAGACAAAAAACAGGCAAGTGGACTATGCTTCCTTGTATAGCAATAGAAAATAAAGAGGGATTATCATGTTTTGAATTGGTAATCTCTTTAATTTGTGCTTATGAAAGAGTAATACAAAATAGTAGGAATACTTTTCAATATAATGACGATGCAAAATTAAAAATAACAGGATTTACACCAGATAATGATTTAATGGTAACAAAACAAGACAAAGATGGTAATCCAGAGCTAGACGAAAATGGACAACCAAAGCAAGTAGTTAACAAAGCAAGAGAAGAAGAAGACAAAGCAATATTAAATATGAAAGTATTTTACACGCCAGACAAAGATGGAGATATAGCTTGGGTTGAAAAGACTGTACAAGATACAGCGTTACAAAATCATAAGAAAACATTAATTGATTTAATAGCAATGATATCAGGAGTACCTAATATTACAGATTTAGGATTTACAAATGCTGACAATGCATCTGCATTAGATAGAAAGTTCTTCGCATTAGAGCAAATGATTACATCAGCAGATAAACAATTCAAAAAAGCCATATTAAGAAGATGGGAAACAATAATAGATAGGATTAATAAGAGAAAAAACAAGAAATATGATTTTAGGAGTATAAAAATTGATTTACAACGTAATCTTCCTACTGATAAAGGAACAGAAACAGACAGAGCTTTAAAATTAAGAGGATTACTAAGTGATGAAAGTATTATAGATATGTTACCAGACGGATTTGACTCAGCATCAGAATTAGAAAAAATAAATGCACAGAATGAAAAAAATATGCAAAGAAATATAGAAAACATATCAAGTAATCCAAATAAGAAATATGAAGTAGCAAAGGGTGGTGGAGAAAATGTGGAACTACCACGACAAAAAGATTCAAGAATTGGAAAAGATATACGACAAGACAAACAAGCAGACACAAATAAGGCTACAGGAAATATTTGATAGTATAGATTTTGATTTTAGCAATTTATATAGTATAGCTAATAATAAAACAAAAAACAAGATTAATACATATATAGAAAAGTGGAAGGATAGTGGATTATTAGAAGGCTATTTTGGTATGTTGGCGAATAATATCTACAATAACACTAGAGTAAAGAATAGTGAGATATTAGAATTATTAATATACAGTGCATATATAGAAGAACAAAGCCAATTAGATGAATATGAACAAAATACGTTTAAAGAAGTTATAACTTATTACTATCAAGAAGGGCAAAAAGAAGTGAACAAAACTAAAAAGCCAAGTATGGTACCTGAAATAATACTAGCAACAATACTGTCAATGCCAAACGCTAAAGGTTATATCTGGAAGGATTATAAAGATGGTATAATCAAATACAATGCAGAACAGATATACAGACAAGCCACAATCGATTTACAGCAACAAAAGGAGTTAGACATAACAAATGATATATATCAAAATATAATTAAGCGACAAAACAATTCTAGGCTCAATATAAATGGAGACAAAATATCAGGTGATGTTGATTTAACTTTAATTGGAATGAACAATAGGGCTAAAATGGAGGGTATATATAGTTTTGATGAAACTGCAGAAGTTGAGTTTGTAGCAGTAGAAGATAAAGTTACAACAAAGATGTGTTATAGTTTGAATGGACAAAGATTTAAAGTACATGACTGGAATGAATTTAAAAGATATAGCAAAGCAAATGATAGTATTGTTAAATACAGATGTTATGGATTAGTGACAGGATTAAATCTTCCACCTATTGATGATGGATTTCATTGGTGTAGAAGTTCAATAAAATATGTAAAGTAGAAAGAAGGTGGAGAATATGTGGTTATTAGTATTAATATTAAGCATAAAAATGAATTTACCTACTTCGTACTGGATTTTATTCACTCTTATAACAATAATACAATTGTTAATAACAGAACCGGTAAAATATAAATTTTATCAAGGCTTTACAGAGGCCATGAATAAAAAGTAGTTATTAAATTTAATAAGATAAAAAAAGAACCTTGTCGACAGGTTCTTTTTTTATGCCGTTTTTATCGTAGTTAGGCTTAATAAAACAAACGAAATATAAAACGCAATGGCTGGGGCTTTATGCAATGGCTGGGGCAGATGGAGGGAAAAATGGAAGGAAATGAACCAAATACAAATGTTAATGCTGGGGCAAATAATGAACCAGTGGGAACAGGAGTACAAACAAACCAAAATGCAGGAAATGATACTAAACCTGTAAGTTTTGATGACTTTTTAAAAGGAGAAGGAAATCAAGCTGAATTTGACAGAAGAGTCCAAAAAGCAATTGATACAGCTAAAACCAAATGGCAAGAAAAAAATGATGCTGAAAAGTCAGAGGCTGAAAAATTAGCACAAATGAATGAAACTGAAAAATTACAGTATCAACTAAAACAAAAAGAAAAGAGTATAGAAGAAATTCAAAAGAAATTAAATGCAAGAGATTTGAAAGATGAAGCTTTTAAAATAGCTACAACACAAGATACAGCATTTGACCCTGAGTTTCTTAATTTGTTTGATTTTGAAAGTATGTCAGCAGAACAATTACAAGAAAAAACAAAATTAATTAAATCTA
>JAFUYJ010000045.1 GCA_017470645.1 Clostridia bacterium | reverse complement strand
AGAAATGCCATAAACACCGTCTCTAACACCCTCAATTTGATTACTTAAATGCAAAGTGTCAAAGCCATTGTTAGTGTTGTTCATAATTTCTTTTTGACCGTTAGATAGCCAAGCATAGCCGTTATCAAAACTATTGCCACCGAAGAAACCATTGCCACCATTGCCCCAGTTTCCACCGAATGCAAGAAGTAGTAATAAGATTATCCAGCCATCACCACCTAGGAAACCATTGCCATTGCCGTATCCTCCACCAAATCCACCCATAGGGTAAACAGGATAAGGGTATCCAAAGCCATTACCATTTGTAGTCGCCAATTCAACAGTTGGTTGTATTCCATTTCCGTTCATAATTTCTCTCCTTTCTTATATTTTTATTTATATCAATGCTATTTAGCATTAATACCAAAGTTATTTAATTGTTCGTCTGTAATCCCAAAACCTTTGGCAAATTGTCTGAATTGATTTAATTGTTCTGGTTTATAATTGCCAATCACGTTGTTTATTATTTCTTTAGGGTCACTTTGATTTTTTTGCAGGTTTTGAAACATCTGGAACATTTGAGGATTCTTCGCCTTCATTTGTGTTTGTAATTGGTTTACTAACATTTGCATAGGATTCATTTGCTTTCATTCCTTTCTTTAGTTCATCAATTTGCGCCATTAAAAATTCTATTTTTATATCTTTTTCGTCTTTAGGCACTATTTCATTTAATTCGTAAGTTTTAATACTTCCTTTCACATCTTTGACCCACAACACGGACATGTCTTTACTAAAAAATGGAGTATCAGAATATACAATTTCTTTATTTACTTCATCAACAGTATTCGCATATCTAATCCCTGTATGATTTGGAGCAAGTTGAAATGTCTGGTTGATAGCAGGTTGTTGTTGGTTGTTTTTCATCTGTTCTTTCATTTGTTGTAATTGTGCTATTTGATTGTCTATTCTTTCAGAAAAGTTTTGTTGCCCGTAAGCATTATACGAATTCACATAAGGATTGTTAAACATATTTGTCACTCCTTTAAATAAATAAAAGAAGAGCATATAACAATAGTGTTTTATTACTAATTGCCATGTTATCTCTCCTTTCATTGTCTAAATTATCTCATAAAAAAAGAACTCTTGAGGTTTATTAAGAGTTCATTTTAAGGTCATTTCGTATGTTTTTCGATAATATTAAGTATTTTAGGTAGTTTTCTTTTAATAGTACTTTGTGAATAGCCGACTTCTACTCCTACATCTACTTGTGTCCATCCTTGTAAGTAGTAAAGTTTTGCTATCTTTCTGTCTATTTCATTTTTAATATAATTGTCTATAATATTTTCCCATTCTAAATTAGATAGTGAATTTAATTTTTCAGGTATTTTAGGTCTTGATTGAGCCATATTACTTTTTTTTCTTTACAACTTTGGTTCTTCTGTGATTTCTTTTAATAACTTTCTTCTTTTGAGTTGCCTTAGCCATATTAATCTCCTATTGATTGATGTATTTCACTATTATCTGTTTCACTAACACTTTGTGTTGTTTCTTCAATTTCAGTAGGTAACATAAAATAAACAAATATTCCTATAATCAAAATAATTATAACTACCCATAATCTTTTGTTAGCACGTTCCATTCTGTTCATAGCACTTTCATGTGCCACAAATGGAATCATTATTATTTCATCATCTTTCATTTTATAACCTCCTTTTATTCTCCTTCTACATCAACGATTGATTCTTCCGCTTCTTCACTTATAGTATGAGCTATTTCTTCTAATCTTCTGTTTTTTTCATCAATTGCTGTTTGTATTTCTAACATATCTTCTTCTGTTAGAACACCTTTTTGAAACCAATTGGCTGATGTTAGTATTACCCAATAGTCTGATTGAATACCGATTGCTAATAACAGCCCTTTTTTGACAAACTCTCTTAAGTTAAACATTATATATCACCTCCAATCTCTATAACTGCATTAGTAATATTACTAATCACTTTATTCAAATCTTTAACTACGTTCATTGTTAGTTTGAATGGCTTTTCGTCATATTCTTGGCTTATGTTAGTCTGACCATTGTATGATGTGGCGTAGTATATATCGTCTAATTGACTTATTAAAGTACTATCTGTAATTATTGTTGTTTCTGGCGTTTCAAGTTCATAGCAGACATACATAGGTTCTCCATCTTCGTATTTTTCTTGTAAATAATTTTTAAATTCGTTTGCACTTTCAAAATTATTTGATGTATATACCATCTGATTAGCTTGACCTTCTTTACTCATTTGGAAAGTGTTATTTCTTCCATAATTCCAATTAGAAGTCCAATATGTTCCTATATTACATAATTGTTTATTGTTGACGATTGGTAAAGATCCTCTAAAATACAAGTGGAAAGTATTGTTGTTATTCAAATTCTTATGATATTGCCAATTTTCACTTCCGTCAAAAATTACTTTTGCCCATTTAGCGTATTTGTAATAATTACCATTTTCATCTCGCCTTATCTCATCATCATCCAAAAATTCCATGGTGCCTAAACTTAATGGATACGTTTGTGATTGATGTTCTACATAATTTGTTTGAGTTGTACCTTCTTCAACCATAAAAGAATCTAAATCTATATAACAATTACCATCATTATAAAATCCAGCAATATATTTAATTGTTTTGTTTGTTTCAGAAACCATACCTATATTTTTCCAAGTATTAGCTGGAATAGTATTTTGTGCCGTAAAAGATTTATATGTTCCATCAGTATAATATATTGCAATATTTCCAGTATTTGCAAGAGATGCTTTTAAATCAAAACTAATTGAATATTGAGTATTTTCTTTCCAATTTGTTTTAAACATATATTTATTATCATAGTCATTATAGCCTGCACTTGCAGTATAATATAGACAATTCTTATTATCGTAGGTTAAAATCTTTGCTTTACTAGTATCATTAACTCTATTAACAAAATCTTCTGCCCAACCTGTATATGCTAAATTCTTATTACATATACTAATTTCTTGTTCTCCTGTAACACATTTTATTTCTTGCGGATAATCTGGATTAGGAGTTGCTATTCCACCTGTATATGGTTCATAATCAGTTGCTGACGAATTAAGTTCTAATTGCGGTTTAATAACAAAATTTGTGAAAGTTAAACCATTATTCATATAAAGTTCGTAAGATGTTACTACTTGATTCGTTAATGTCGCTGTCACAGAATTAGCAGTCTGATTTCTTGTCATAACATAATTGCCATTATTATTAACCACAATAGCAATATTACCTCCAGAAATACTTCCACTTGAATTTATGCTTAAAGTGTATGTTCCATTTAAATTTTCATCAACTTGCTTAAATATATAAGTTCCTTCTCCTGTTGATGTTCCATTAAGTGTAACTATACCATCTTTTACCACGGCAGTAACCCCATAAATTGTGTACGTTCCATCCTCTAATCTACCAAATAAATTCTTTCCGGTAGTACTATTTTGCGAATGATTTCCACTTAATGCGGTTACAATCTGACATTCTGCTGTATCGTCAAAAGTCAAATCAGTACCTATTTTCGTTTCTTGCAATCCTGCATTTCTATTTAGCATTGATAACTTAATTTGTTTGTCCAGCTTTTCTTTCATTTCTTCCACGTCGCTCGCATCCGCTTTGCCATTCCAATTTTCAATATCATTTTCGCTTATGCTTTTTACGTAGTTAGGAACTGTTGGGTCACTTTCGCTATGAACTGCATTTTCGTCTTCTATATCATAATCAGTACCATCAACTTTAATTTTATTAATCTTCGCCATTTTCTTCCTCACTTTCTTTTTCTTCCTTTTTAGGATTGTTAAGTATTAATGTTTCCCCTTCTACTTTTGGATATTTTTCATCCTTCCCTGGTTCTCGTAAAAAAAGATTATTTTTTTTACTTTATCATGTTCCAAAATATTACCATAATCATCAACAATTTGGAAGTCTAAATATCCCTGATAACCTTGCTTCATTGTATCACTCCTATTTTAAAATATCCGTTTTCACAATTTCCCACATTTCCATTTTTTTTGCAATCGAATGAATAAATCCATCCCCATCAAGACTCTCATAAACTTTTAACAAGTCCAAAAAATTTTGATATACATAATCTGGAATTTTTTTTAGCTCACTATATACAAAATATATATTTGTAAGTTGGCTTTTTAGCAATGCTTGTAAAGCCATATTTTGAACTTTTTCGTTATTTTCTTTGCTTTTTAATTTATGTTTATAACCTTTTACAACACTTACACAATACCCTAAAATCCCACTTACAACAAATGTTATTACAGTATTTATAATTTTGCTTGTCATAATTTCTCCTTTTATACTCTTACCAAAAAAATTATAACATAAAAATTAATTTTTAACAAATTACTACCTTTTTTCTTTTAATGTAGCACTTTTTAACCTGTATTCAAATTCATCTTTATTATGTTTAAAAACATATTGCCCACACCACGAACATAAAATATGTGTCATATTATTTGGAATAAGTATCGTGTGTCCACATTTACATTTCGTTTTTTTGTCTGCTATTTTTTCGTCATATTTTCTTATGCTTTCCCAATACATTTTTTCACCTCTTTTCTATTATTATTTTTTTATCTTTTGCATAGATTCTGACCTCGTTATCTTTAATATCAGTTTTGTCAACAACTTCTTTCGGTATGTTTATAACATAACAATTTAATCTTCTTTCACCTGTTTTAAGTGATTTATACATATTCTTTGCTAGCTTTGGCATTATTTTTTCTCCTTTAAAATGTCTACAATATGTTTTGGTGATAAATCATCACCATAGTTAAAATATGTTCCATCACTACATTTACATAAATCATCTATATATTCAATAGCCTTGTCTATTTTGGATTGTAAATTAGTATAATCAGTTACTAATTCTTTTAACATATTTTCAAATTCAAATAAATCATCATTTTCTAAATAAATACTCGCTTTACCACTATTTACACTATAATAAATATTATCTTCAAACCATTTATAAACTTCATTCAATTTCCGACACTTCCTTTTCTAAATATTTTTTAAATACATATCCTGGCATTTTCATATCGTCCATACTGCTTGATAAAATATGTTGTCTATATTCTTCCCAAGCCACTTCAAACCAGTCTTCTTTACCATATTTTTGTATTAATTCATCTAGCGCAATACATACCATACCAGGTAAATCATTATAAAAATCTTTATTCATTTCATTCCACCTCACTTTTAAATATAATCTTCTATCTTTTGCCATTCTTCTTTTGTAATAATTCCACGATCATATTTTTCTTGCAAGTTATAATAACATTGTTTTAGGTATCTATCGTTGTGTTCTTTGTATAGTTTATCTCCTGCTAACAAAGGTATATAATTGCAAAAACTACATATTTCATCTAAATATTTCTTTTGAAATCTTATTTTTCTATGTGCCATTTCAATAGTTATATGGCAAACATAATTTAAAAAATATAACTTATCATAATCTTTAACATAACTAACCAGCCTATGTTTTAATGTTCCTTTTTCCCATTGCCTTTTAATTGCTATACATTCTCTCCATTGACTAACTAGCATTGCATTAGGTAGCACTGGAATAAGTCTATAATCCCATAATCGCATTATTTCACCTCTTTCTTTATAATCATATTATCATATAATTATATAATTGTCAACAAAAAAAGAACATATTTCTATGTTCTTAATAGGTGTTTACACCTCAATCCATATTAGTGCCTATTATAAGCACCATTGAATAGATATAAAGGCTGGCATTTAGTTAATCACTCTAAATACTATGCTGATTATTGCTTCCCAGTGGTTAATTTTGCAATTATTAACCTTAACCTTGTGCTAGGGGTCTTTTATATATCTACTCAATGCTGCCTGTAAAAGCAACACGCCGACATTGTGTCGAACACGGGTTTACTCCAATATACGTTAGAGTAAAATGCAAGGAAATGGAAACCATTTTTTCCTATACCTAAATTATATCACTTTAACTTGCTTTTTGCAACTCTTCGGTAGCCACTAACACGTAATCGCTGTGCCTTTGTAGGTAAACCACTTACCCTGCTTAACTCACGATATTTATTTGTAAGTTGTGTAATCTTCTGTTGTGCATCTCCTACTAATTCATTGTTTCCACTTGCTTTAGCTAATATTTGGGTATCCTTTTGTTCTCTAATAGCACGCTCTAGGTTTCTTTGAAGTTGCGTTCCTTCGTACATCGTGTAATGCTTTCCTTCAAATTCAAAGCCATCTAAGTTTTTTCCTTTATCTTCTTGTAACTCTTTTTTAGTATATTCTGGTTCAGTAACTCCTAGTATTCCGCTAAATATATAATGATAACAATTTAATGTTGATACTGGTCTAGCAAGATTATTGTTTATAGTATCGAAATCATCATACCATTTTCCTTTTACTTTTACACGATTTCCTTGTATATCTTCAAGTTTAATTTCTTTTTCTATTCCATTTTTAATTTGTTCTCTAATTACATCTATTCTAGCAAATTGTTTTCCATCAACTGTATCAATATGATCTGGAGCCGAATTGCTGTGATGACTTACTTCTACCATATTTGCATCAAATTCTTCCCCATAAATATCTTGAAGTTCATTATGTAAAAGTCTTAAATTTTCTTTTAAATGCATTCTAACTGCTGAATCAAGTCGCATACTTTTACCACTAGCATATTCAATAGTCTTTAAACCGCTACCACCTATGCCTTTCATAATTCTAGTCATGGCGCTGTCGAATGTTTCTTTGCCTTGTCCAACATTTAACAAAGCCTCATCTAATACACGATTATATGTCTCCCTTAATCCTAAAAATTGTGGTCGTCCTTGTAAGTCTCTTATAGTATAACCTAACACGTTTGAACGAGTAAAATTATACATTTCGTTCTTAACTATATTTGCAAGTGCCTCTGTTTGCCTTTTTAATGCCGTATTCTGCTCGTATTCTACAAAAGGTATATTTCTATACTTGTAAAACTTTTCGTAGAATAATTGGTCTTTTTTTGCGTAAGAACTAAATATTTCATCTATGTCTTTTACATTTAAGTTAGTATATTTTGCAATTTCTCTTATTATATCTTCATAATTGCCACCATATTTAAGTATTTGTACTAATTCTTGTGCTTGGCTTGGTGTTAATTCTCTTATTTGTTTAATAGAAGAACCCATTTTCATTAGAAAATAGGTATTTGCTTCTTCTATTCTATTAATTAGTCTTTCAACTAATAATTCTATTTGTTCTTCACTTATCATAAGGGATTACCTCCTTACTTAAAATAATCTTCTACTATTTTGTGTATTATATCGTGGGAATTAGCACTTATATCGCATATTACTTCTTCATTGTAATTATTTTGCTCAATAGAACAATATTCAGCGATATAACAATGTAATAATTCGTGCATTAATGTATGTATTTTTAAATCTTTGTGCATATCTTTGTTTATATATATTTTTTGTTCGCAGAATTGTGTTAAACCAAATACCTCTATTGTTTCTTCATTTGTGGCTTCTTCATATTTTTGCTTTACAAATTCTCTTTTTTCTTCTATAATTTCCCATTCGTGATTGTTCATTTTGAATTTCATACTATCACCTATTCTTCATTATTTCTAGTTCCTAGTAAATCATCTACACTTGGGTTTTCTTCTTGTATCTTTCTAATTTCTTGTTCAGCAATTTCAGGAGTTTCACCGAATATTTTTTCACGATATTCTACTTTACTCATTAATCCTGCATTTACTTCTCTTA
>JAFUYJ010000044.1 GCA_017470645.1 Clostridia bacterium | reverse complement strand
AACTGAAATACCTATATATATAAAATTCAGTCAATTTTTAGTAATAACATAACAAAGGCACACACTTTTATAGTGTGTGTGCCTGTTTTGATTATTTTGTTATTAGTTTTGGGTTTGTCAAATGGTGTGTAGTTATTTTTTAGTGTGTTCGCAAAGATTATCTCAAGTAAAATACAACATATAAATATTTTAATTAAAACATTTTATTTTGCTTTAAAAACCTTTATAAAGTTCATTATCTTTTATTTACTTTTAGAAAATCTTTTAATGATAAAGTTTGTATTTCTAATCCACTTGCTCTGGATTGAAGAATATTATCGGAAGTTAAAAGAATTGGATTATTATTCTTATATTTCAATGCTACAGATAATATCATACAATCTGGATTTTGTTTATCAAAGTCTTTTGGTAATAATGACAAGTTTGCTTCTTCCATTTTAGAATAATGTTTTGTAAATGCTTCATTGATATTTTTAGCTACATTATTTAAACTTTGCTTATCTATATCTGATTTACGTTTTAGTTTATCAAGTTCTTCTAAAACTTTTGCAGGAATAATGATTTTGTTTTTATTGCCAATACGTGAAATTATATCGGGGCAATTTACAAAAACATTGGTATCTATAATGTAGGTATGTTTATTATCTTTTTCTGTTTTAGGTATCTTTCTTTCAAATTGAGATAGGTCTATTTTGTCAATAATCTTAAGTTTAATATTATCCGTACTAATGGTTTTTGGCTCAAATATTGCGAATTTATCTTCTTGTGCTTTCAATAAATATTTGCGAACTTCTTCTGTCATATTTTTATTTAGTATAGATTTATCCGCTACTACAATAGTACTAAATCTTGCACGAGAAGTTGCTACATTAAACAATTTATTTTCTAAAGAATAGTATAATGAAGTATTTGGTATTAAGTAGAAACAATAATCTACAGTCAATCCTTGAATTCTATCCACTGTTTCTATACGAATATTATTAGGAAGTTTCCATTTTATTACGAAATATTTTTGCAATTGACGAACTGTTTCCTTAAATTTTGATAATATAGCAATTTCTGTTTTTGGAGATTCAGTTATAATTTTATAAACTAAGTCAAGAATATAATCAAAAGCATTGATTGGTGCTTTGCTACCCAAATCTAAGTCTAAACCAACAAATATTGGACCACCATTTTTATTAAAAACAGTAAGATTAGAAGGTATTATTTGTGTTTGAGAAACAGAACGCAATTCATTATTATAAAAAATACCTGTACTTTCTGCTCCACGTTTTGTTAAACGAAATGTATCGCAAAGCATATATGATTTAAAAGAGAAGTTATTACAAACTGTTTCAAAACCTTTTACAATAGACGACCACTGTCTTTCGTTTATAAAATCTTCATTTGTTAGTACTATAGGAGATAACTGTTTTTGGTCTCCAATTAAGATAACCTTTTTTCCTAATTTCATTGTTGCTGCAATCATTGGAAGAAGGGCTTGGCTGGCCTCATCCATTATTACGAAGTCAAAAGGTTTTTCTATAGTATTTATTGCCCATGAACTTGATAAATAAAAAGTTGCCAAAGATAGATTTCCTTGTGTTGCATTACAAAGATTATTTTTGATTGATTGGAGATGTTCAAGTTCTCTATTTTCATCAACAGTTAAACTTGTTTTTGAAACTCTTCCTTTTTCAAGAAATATTTTCATATCTTCTTTTTTTGCTAACTCCATCAATGCTTGATTTGTAAGAGCAGTAACTAAAACGCTTTTATTATTCTCTAATAATTTAGATGTAAGTTGTGCCATACGATAAGTTTTTCCTGTGCCTGGAGGACCTTGAATTACAACACAATTATTAGAATCTGTATCGTTTAATAGTATTGTAGTAAAATCTGTATCTGCTTCAATCTTCTTTGGATTCCATTGATTAGGAGTTTCATCATAATCTAATATATTTTGATATTCCACACACGAGGTATCTCGCACAATATCTATAAGATTTTGTAAGTATTTCAATGGAGGTTCTTGTGGTCCAAATGCTATAATAGTTTTTCCTGTTTCCAATAATTGAGCAAATTCCATTGTCAGATTTTTAATACCAATAAAACAGAAATCTTTCTCTTCTGATTGTTGAATCCATACACACAAAGCATCTGAAGCTGAACGTTGATAGTTTCTGTGTAAGTCTGACCAAGAATTATCTCCCCAATATTTAAAGTTCCCCATTTTTTCTACTAAAAAAGAGGCTGTCCAAAATGAGTTTTTACGTGGCATATTCTCTGAATTTCTAACTTTGAATATAGCCATTCCATTGGGTTGAAATTTGATAAACATTCCAACAAATATTTCACCTTGTTCTTTTAATATACGAGCTTTTTTACATACTAACTGCTCGTATTCTTTTAATTGTTTCTCTAATTCTGTATTAAGAAAACTCTCGTAATCTTTTCTTGTATATTTCATAGTTTATAATGCTTCATCACCAAAAAATTCTTGAGTACCTTCTTTTTTTGCATCCATACCAAATGATTTTATCTTCTCATAAGCGTTGTAGGTTGGATTTTTTACTGCAAAAGTAGTTCCCTTTATATACTGAAATATTTTACTAAGTGCTATACAATAATGTTTAGGTGTATAATCCATGTCAAAAATCAAATTAACATTTGAATTTTTATTGAAAATATCTTCAGATGAAACTCTATGAGCAACATTTCCATCCCAAACCATAAGAATATTATTCTTGTTTGAAGTAAGAGACTCAAAATCTGTTGCACTTAAATAAATATAACCTCCTTTAGCACTCTTAACAATCACATCTATATTTTCACCTTCAGGATTTTATAATATCAGGAATCTTGTTAACGGAATTCCAATTTGTATAATCATAATCTTCTTCTCCTATCCAATTAGATAAATCAAATCCTTCGTTTTCCAATATTGTTCTTATAATACGTTCAGCTTCTTCGTGTGCATCAATTTGTTGCTCCATAGACAAATCACCTTTTTCTATAACTCCGTTAGGAGTATCTACATCCTCTTGTAATTTTTTTATAGTATTTGAAGTTTGGGGTTGCATAGGTTTTTGTCCTATATTATTTTCTTTATTTGACAACTCTCCATATTTACGTTTATATTGTTCAAGTTCTGCTTTTAATGTCTCTATGGTTTTATCTTTCTCCTTTAATGTTTTCTTTTGTTCTTCTAACTCTTCTTCTGTTCCAGACCAACAAAGTTGCTTGTAATTAACTATATTAAAACCATATTTACCTTCTTTAGCAAATTCAAATAAAATATCATTTATATTTTTAACATTGTTTATAAATAATTTTTGTTCTTTTCTATCATAATAATAGTTTTGCTCAGTATTATCATAATTCAATAACACTTCGTTATTGTATGATAATAAACAGGGTAATACACCTGGATATATGAAAATATGAGGAACATTATTATTTTTCCATTCTATATATTCTTTTGTATCCCATTCTTTTGATTTTTCCTTTATATAATCTATATTCAGATTGCTTGATAAATCAATGTTTTTGTTCTTTATAGCCAAAAGGACTGTTTTTTGATTATCTCCAATAAAAGGTCTTGTAAAACCATTGACTGTTGCAATAAATTTAATACCAGATTTTAAATCGTCATTTGAAAGTTCGCCTAAAAAATCTATAGGTTTATTCTCTAAGAAGAGATTTCTAAATTGTATATTTTGACTATCAGATTTTTTTACACCATTTTTAAGCAAATATTTTATTTTACCTTCTTCGTTTACCCATTTTTCTATAATAGGCACAAGTCTTTCATTTTCCAAAAGATAATCTGAATAAAAATATTTACCTCTAAAATATTTTCTCAAATGATGAGTAAATGGTGATTCTTCTATAGAAATATTATTATCATAGAGAAAAGATAGTATATCATTTACAAACTCCTCTGTCTGATTATTGAGTTCTATATTTGGAACATATGAATTATTCCAAGATTTTTCGTGTACACGATAGTATGTCGCAAACAGGTATTGATAAGCATTTCCTTCAATATTCCATTCAGAAAATACTCGTTCTGGAATACCGAGAAGATTATTCAACTCTACATGTATATCATACAGTCTTTTTGGTTTTGCGACAAAGAATTTGTCCAAATCCCTTTTACTTTCAAAATGTTCTTTTATTTGCTCTATAGATTCTGTTTGATTTTGATATTGTGGCAACAATTTTGTCAACGACATTTTGACATTCTTTTTTTTGCTATCTTGCAAAAACTCACAAACAACATCATCAGAAACTGAAAAATCTCTTATACATTTATTGTCATAAAAAATTTTAGATGAAAAATCAGAAGGCTCATTATATACAGATAATACTAATTGAAGTACACGATATTCGTATGAATCTCTGTTGTAATAAGAAGTCGATGATAATTCTAATTTATTTAAACTATTAAGAAAATACTCTTTTGTTTTAGTATCAGATTCCTCTATTATAGTTAGAATATCATTATCTATTTTTATACTATCTATAATATTTCTTGTAAACAGTCCCGTCCATTCATCTTTATATACATTATACAATTCTATTATAGAAGCATCAAACTCACCATAATGTTTTTGTACTATATCTTCAAATTCATCTTTTGGATATATGAGATACTTTATTAAATCTGTATCATTATCTTCTTTACATAGAACATAATCGTATAACCATATAGGAGTATTTTCTCTATAACGTATCATATCCCCTAATGGTTTAAATTCTCCTTTTATATTTTTAAATAATGCAATCTCTTTTTTGAGTTTTGTATCACCTATTTCTCTAAAATCAGTTAAGGTCAAAAATAAACATTTTCTTTCTTCAGCATCAAGTTCTGAAAATTCACAACCTTTGATAGCATTAAATAATTCTTTATCTTCAGGTAATGAAATATATTTATATAAAGAATGTTCTTTATCAAAAACATTATCTGAACATATAAAACCAAGTTTAATTAAAATGTTTTTTATTTTGTTTATATGTTCTGTTGTGATTATATAATTTGCAGATTTTACTTCATTTAATGTTTTATAATCTTCTCCAAATTGAAATAATGGTAAATTTGAAACAAATGTTTTCAAATCGTCTTTGTATGTATAAATGTTATTGTTTTCTATCCATTTATATAATTTGTTTTTTTGTTCTATTGAAGCAGATATATACCAAGCATTGAACATAGAATTATCTGTAATAGATTTAATAACATCTTTAAATCCTAACAATTCCACATATTCAAAAATACTCTCTTTTAATATTTCATAGTCTATTGATTTAGACGGCAAACATTTATCTTTTTCTATTATTTGACAGAATAAATCCTCACCTACAATTTCAGATAAACCTGTTTTATCAATAATAATTTCGTTTTGCTTTGAAAGTTCTCCTTTATGATTAAGAATAAATGCTTCTGATTGGAGTGCAGTTTTGTATGCAGAATTAAAATGTTCTGCAAGTTGTTTGGTGTCTGAAATATTTTCTTCAAAATATTTAGTAATTAAAATATTTAAAGCATTTTTATCTTGTTTTTTATTCAGAGAAGCACACCAATTAACTATACGTTTTGCAATCTCTTGCATAAGATAAAAATTCCAAGGATTATCTCCTAAAATTCTTTGTCTTGGTGAGTCTAAAATAAAGTTTGCATTTATATAGAATGGAAATTTAAAATCTTTAACCAATGTTGGCAAGAATGCAAACATTGATATATCTGAACATTGTTTATCTGGTAATATAAAACCTTCTTTAGTAATCGGAACAGCAAATGATATAGAAGTAGAATTATTTATAGCAATCTTTTCTGGAATACTCTCTATTGCTACATTATGTGTATCAACAAATTTTGCTTTTACTATTGTTCCAGATTTTTCATCTTGTTCTTCTATCTTTATTCTTATATCAATATTATTTTCCTCAAAAATCGCATTATTAACTTCTATTTCAAAATCTTCTCGTTTAAAATATTCTACACGAATATCTCCAAATGAACTCTTTAGAGTAATAATGTTATTCTTTTTATCTTTAGAAACAGATAGTCCATTAAAGTCTATACGTTTAGTATTGCGAAGAAATAACATAAAATGTGGATTGCGAATTATATCTATTATAACCTGACCATAACCACCATCACCACTAATTTTTGTTTCACCTAATTTCAAAGCAATAGAAACATTGGATTGTGTGAATTTAGTTCCCAATTCTTCTGAAAAATTATCAACCCAAATAGGTTCTAACTGCCAAGGTATATCTATAACACCTTTAAATTCACTACGCTCTTTGTTGAATTTTTGGATAAAAATCTGTTTCTTTTCTTCTGTATTTATATCATTTACATAAAAATAAAATTTGTCAAAATCAGTAAACCTTTCATCATTCCTATCAAATTTGAATTGATAACCACCTGTTTTAATAAACACCTTTTCTGAATCTGTAAAAACAGATTTAAATCCTATACCCTTATACCCTGTTTTATTTTCATTTGCCTTTTTAGTTCCATTTGCTGAAGATGTGATTGCATAGAAATCATCTTTATCAAAACTCTTACCATTATGACGAATTACCAAATAGTCTCCTAATGTTTCTATATAAACAATAACACCATTTTCAGAAGCAGCATCATCGGCATTCTGAATCAATTCAAAAAACATTCTATCCTTTGATGCATACATGTTTTTTCCAACTTCTGCAAGAGTATGAGCTAAAGCAACACAATCGCGAGGAGATGTACTTTTTGTAAAAGTTAAATCAACATCTTTTTTATATGGATTTATTGTTTCTTCAATATTTGTCGCAAGAAACTGAAATAACTGATTCTTTTCTATACGTTTATAGGGGGGGGTAAAATTAACTTTACTTTATAGAATTTATTTTCAGTAACTTTCAACTTTTCATCTGTTGGTACTAATGCTTTAATATTATATCCGGTAAGGGGGTCTATTAAAAGTTTTCCTTCATGGTTACTATCTGTAGAATATAAATTTTCAATGAATAAATAATTTCCGTTTTGTTTTGCTTGTCCAATAAATTCGTTTGAATTGTGTCCAATATGTTTTAACAAGTTTAATAACGATAATTCATAAAGACTATCATCGTAAGGTTTTTCTTTTAATAACTTTAAACTAAAATATAGTTGTTCCTTTTCATATCTAAGGAAGACAGCTTTTATAATTTCACCTTCAAATACCGAACTCTCTAAGTCATTAAGTGTATTCCAATTAGTATCTTCTTTTTTTATAACACCCTGAATATTATTATCTAATGTTATAATAATTTTAGAATTTAAAATCTGAGAAACTTCTGCCTCAACTATTGTCGTTCCTTCTTCATTTTTGGATAAAAATTTTTTAATATTCCTTCTTTTATAAGTTTTTATATCTGATAAGAAAATGAAACCTTTATCATTTATTTTACTAATGACTACCGATATTTCATCTCCCACTGATTTTGTAAATTTTCCATTTTTATCAAACAAAGTTGGCATAAGATAATTTGGCATAAAACCAATTTTACGTTTCTCTATTGGTAAAAAGGAACAATAGATACCATTTTCTTGAATTTTATTTATCTGAACTAAAATTTCTTTTCCTATAATATATTGTGCATTATTTTCTTTCATCATTAAATATTTTATGTAATATTTTCTTTTTACCAATTTTCGTTGTATTCTCTGAAAGTACCTACGTTTATGGTGTCTTTTGGTGAAGTTTCGCCGTCTGAATCCGATTTTGCGTTACAATTATCATCAAACTCTAAGTCTGTAGGTCTTACAAAGCCTCCTTTATAGAAAGATAGGTTTTGATTTTTCTCGCATTCTGCCATAAAATAACCATAAACAGGCAAAGCCATTGCTGCACCTTGACCCCAAACCATAGAAGAGAAGTGTATG
Organism: Clostridia bacterium; assembly: GCA_017470645.1. Taxonomy (GTDB): domain Bacteria; phylum Bacillota; class Clostridia; order TANB77; family CAG-508; genus CAG-492. The sequence continues at coordinate 1,119 of JAFUYJ010000044.1, read as the reverse complement.
CTTCTGTATTCACCTCCTACCCATACGGCTGTTGCAAGTTTAGGATTAAGTCCTATAAACCAACCGTCTGAATTGTTGTCTGTAGTACCTGTTTTGCCTGCCATAGTGCTTTTTATACCATATTTGTAACGAAGCCTTGAACCTGTACCTCCATCAACAACACCTTTCATCAAATCTACTACAAGATAGGCTGTTTTTTCGTCTAAAGCAGTATTACTCTTAGAAGTAAAGGATTCTAAAACCATACCCTTGTTGTCTGTTATCTTGGTAATAAAGATAGGTTCTTTATGCACACCTTGATTAACAAAAGTAGCCATTGCACCAGCCATTTCCCAAACTGTAAGGTCTGGAGTACCCAAACAAATAGAAGGAACAGGTTGTATAGGATTGGTTATACCCATATTTCTTACAAGGGCTATAACACTTGATGGCGATGTGTAATCTTTCATCAATGCAGCCGACACAAAATTCACTGAATTTGCCAAAGCCCATTTTAGATTTACCATCTCACCTTCCCTTGCGTGCGAAGAGTTTCTTGGAGTCCAATCGTCATACTCTGGGAACGTAACAGGAGAGTTCTCTATTTGGAAACAAGGAGTTATCTCACTGTCTTTCATAGCCGAAGCATAGACAAAAGGTTTAAAAGTAGAACCTATTTGTCTGCGTCCCAAAGTAGCATTATCAAATTTGAAATGTTTGTAATCTATACCACCAACATAAACTTTTACGTGTCCTGTTTGTGGTTCTATGGATACCATACCTGTATTTAGGAAATATTTATAATATTTTATGGAATCCATTGGAGTCATCACAGTATCTATTTCTCCATTCCACGAGAAAACGTCCATATCTATAGGAGTGTTGAAAGCCTCCTTGATTTCTCTTTCTGAAGCCCCTTCCTTTATCATATTGTTGTATCTATCGGAAGACTTCATGGCTTGGTCTAAATACTTGTCTATGTTCTCTTGAGAAATACCTGTGAAAGGTGCTCCCTTTCTTCCTTTACACTGTTTGAAAAACTCGCTCTGTAATTGTGTAAAATGTTTTCTTACTGCAAGTTCTGCATTTTTCTGCATATCGTAATTGATGGTTGTATATATCCTTAAACCATCTCTATAA
>JAFUYJ010000043.1 GCA_017470645.1 Clostridia bacterium | reverse complement strand
GAACAGAAACTATTAAAGTTTGCAGAAGCCTTGTTTGAATACGGCAAACCTGAAATGATGCCAAAATTAGAAGGCAAAAAAATGCATATGATTATTGCTCCTATAAAAAAGAAATAACTTTGGTAGCACAATAAAAGAAAAAAAAGATACGTTGTAATGACGTTGTAATGATAAAATTATTTATTAACAAACAAAAAAGACTGAAAAAATGCCAAAAATGAAAACCAGATCTGCTGTAAAGAAAAGATTTACAGTTACAGCATCAGGTAAATTGAAAAGAAGACATGCTTATCACAGTCACATTCTTACAAAGAAGTCTAACAAGAGAAAGAGAAATCTTTGTGCATACAGCACAGTTTCTACTGCAGACCAAAAAGTAATGAATGAGTTACTTGTAAGATAAGTTTTAAATGTTTCAAAAAAAACAAAGAGTTAAAAATTTAGTTATTAACCATTATATCAGCCAAAAAAGAGAAACAAGAGCGTAAAAAATCCGCCGCTGATATAAAAAAGAAAAGAAAAAATGCCAAGAAGTGTAAATGCTGTTGCATCAAGACAGCGTAGAAAAAAAATCCTAAACCGTACAAAAGGTTATTGGGGAAGAGGTAAAAATGTTTGGACAGTTGCTAAAAACAAATGGGAAAAAGGTCAAACATATGCTTACAGAGACCGTAAAGTTAAAAAAAGAGAATTCAGAGCTTTATGGATAAACAGAATAAATGCAGCTTGTAGATTAAATGATATATCTTATTCTGTATTTATGGGATTGCTTCACAAGAACAACATAGAACTTAATCGTAAAGTTTTAGCTGACTTAGCGATGAATAATCCTGAAGCATTTTCTGCAGTAGTAAAAGCAGTTAAGAAATAATAGTGTTTAACCAGAAAAAGAAGGAGAAAAGGTTATGATGAACGAATTGATGAAGTATGTAGAAAGCCAAAATCTTACAAACAAAGAATTTCCAACATTCAGAGCTGGTGACACTATCTCTGTAGGATATAAAATCCGTGAAGGAAACAAAGAAAGAGTTCAGATGTTCCAAGGTATTGTTATACAAATATCTGGTCATAAAATGGAGAGAACTTTTACCGTTAGAAAAATATCAAACGGTGTTGGCGTGGAAAGAATATTTCCTATGAATAGTCCTTTCATTGATAGTATAACTGTAAATAAAAGAGGTCTTGTACGTAGAGCAAGAATCTATTATCTAAGAAACTTATCAGGAAAGAGTGCAAGAATTAAAGAAAGAAATATCATAAAGAAATAAAACAATAGTTTTTTGTTTTATGATTTTCTAAAGTGTTCATCGGAGCAACCGTTCTTGTGAGTGGTTGCTCTTTTTTGTGTAAGTTTATATACTCAAATACATAAAATCTATGAATTTATTAAGTGTTGTTTGGAATGTATCCCCCATTATATTTTCATTAGGTTCCTTAGAAATACGTTGGTATGGTGTTCTTTACGCCCTTGCTTTCATCGTAAGTTATTGGCTTTTAAAGAAACTGTTTGCAAAAGAAGGTGTAGATGTATCTTATTTGGACAAGTTGGCTTTATATGTTTTCTTTGCAGTTATTATAGGTGCTAGATTAGGTCATTGCCTTTTCTATGAACCTAAATATTATCTCAATCATATAGTTGAAATGATTTTGCCAATAAAACACACCGTAGAAGGCTGGAAGTTTTCTGGTTATCAAGGATTGGCGTCCCATGGTGGTGCAATAGGTATTCTAATAGCAATAATCTTATATTCTCGCAACACAAAAATACCTTATATGTGGGTAATAGAACGTTTGGTTGTTGCTATCTGTTTTGCAGGAGTTTGCATTAGAACAGGCAACCTTATGAATTCGGAAATATACGGCGAGGCTACATCTTTGCCTTGGGGATTTATCTTTATACAAGACCACAATCCTATCCCCTCCCACCCTACTCAACTTTACGAGGCTTTAAGTTACCTTATAATAGGTCTAATCCTTTATTATATAATAACAAAGAAAGAAAAAAGGCATCAAGGTTTAGTCTTCGGAATATTTCTTACAGCAGTATTTGGAGTAAGAATTCTTATAGAATTTCTAAAAAACGACCAAGAATCTTGGGAAGCAGATATGTTTTTAAATATGGGACAAATTCTTTCCTTACCTTTTGTTATAGCAGGTATCGTTCTCATTATCATATCAATAAAAAGAGATATTGGCAAAACATTAGATAAAAAACTTTTAACAAAACAAATAAAATAAACAATAATATGGAAAAGAAATTAGTTTTAATCAGACATGGTCAAAGTGAATGGAATAAATTAAATCTTTTTACAGGCTGGAAAGACGTTGACCTTTCAGAACAAGGCAAGCAAGAAGCAGCACAGGCTGGTAAAGCAATGTTGGAATACAATGTTACACCAGAAATCTGTTTTACTTCTTTCTTAAAAAGAGCCATAAAAACACTTAACATTGTGTTAGATACAATGAATTTGGACTATTTGCCTGTTTATAAATCTTGGAGATTGAACGAAAAACATTACGGTCAACTTCAAGGATTGAATAAGAAAGAAACAGCAGAAAAATATGGCGATGACCAAGTTTTACAATGGAGAAGAGTCTTTGATTGTCAGCCTCCTGCATTGGCAGAAGATGATGGAAGAAGTCCTTTGAAAGAGTTGCGTTACAAAGATGTTGATAAAAAAGACCTACCTTTGACAGAATCTTTGAAAGACTGCATAGCACGTTGCATGCCTTATTTTAATGAGGTTATATTACCTGAATTCAAAAACCACGATACCATACTTATAGCAGCACACGGCAATTCTCTAAGAGGTATAGTTAAGAATTTGAAGAATATGAGTGAAGATGAAATCATAAAATTCAACATTCCTACAGGTATTCCTTATCTTTTCACCTTTGATGAAAACCTTAATCTAAAAGAAGATCGTTTTCTTGGAGATGAAGAAACAGTAAAGAAACTTATGGAAGCCGTTGCAAATCAAGGAAAAAAGTAATAAAATGGTTATAGATTTCAATAATATTCCTATAGAAAAAATAGAGAAATTCAAAGGTGGCGATGGTTATGTGCTAAACAGACAATTCATTGACGATAACAATAGAATTTGTTACAGTGTTTTGCCTCCAAATTGTAGTAGTGGTTATCATAAACATATTACTAATAGTGAGATACTTATAATGATAAAAGGTTCTGCCAAGTTTTTGTGCGACAACCACGAAGAAAGAGCAAATGCTGGTCAAGTACATTATTGTCCGCAAGGCAGTTCGCATTGTATGGTCAATGACACGTCTGAGGATATAGAATACATAACAATAGTACCCGAACATAACAAATAGAAACAGAGTTATTTATAACGGCTTTTCTATCTCTTTGTTTTAATTTTCTAAAGCTTTGTTTTAATTTTCTAAAGCTTTGTTTTAATTTTCTAAAGCTTTGTTTTAATTTTCTAAAGCTTTGTTTTAATTTTGTAGAACTTTGTTTTAGAATTCTATCTCTTCGCTTTAGAAAATTAGAATCAAGTTCTGTAAACGTAGAATCAAGTTTTAGAAAATTAAAACAAAGAGTTATTTTTCTATACAGTGTTTTAGTTGTTTAATAACCTTGAAAGTATATTTGATTTCAATTGATATTTATGACGAACCATTTTAATAATTAAAATGTTTTTTGTAACTTTGCAAAAGTAAAAAAGAAAGATTGTCTATAATGGATAAAAAATTATTTTTAAGTTTATTAACAGAAGAAGTAAAAACTTACAAACCATTCTTAGAAACCAAAGATGGACAATGGATTGTCAAGGGTTTTATTGATACTAACAAAAATATATATACAATTACTAATGATACAAAGGTAGTTTCAAAAATTATTGAAATACTGCTTATACCACGTTTAAATGCGTTTGCAAGTAAAAATAATTTAACGATGGAGTTACCTTCTGCACAGAATTATTATCCAGATTTGACTTTTAAGGATAACGACAACAACTTGTTTGCTGTTGATTTTAAAACAAGTTTTTATGACGATAATCGTGCCTGTGGGTTTACATTAGGTTCTTATTGGGGTTACTTCAGAGAAAGAGATAAAAAGAAAAATACAGATTATCCATACAATAATTATAAATGTCATTTAGTGCTGGGTATATTATACAAACAGTCAAAAGAAGATGTTAATGAAAAGAAAGTTTATTCAATAGACGAACTTCAAAATATTCAATCCGTAATAGAAAATTTTACTTTCTTTGTACAACCTAAATGGAAAATTGCTTCAGATAAAACAGGCAGTGGTAATACTCGTAATATAGGAAGTGTTATCGGTCTGGATAATCTTGTTAACGGAAAAGGAACATTTGCTGAATTAGGTGAAGATGTTTTTGACGATTATTGGACAAATTTCTTCAACTATACAGATGCAAGAAACCACGGTATTGGCAAACCTCACTATACAAATTTAGAAACATATAAGGAATATTTGAAAACTCAAAAAAACATTCTTAATAAGATTTATAAATAATACTATGTCTATTGTTGTACCTCCTATAAAATCACAAGGAATTAAAACAAAACTTGTTCCATGTATATATTCACTTATCCAACAGTCAGGTGTAGATAAAAATTCTGGGTGGATAGAACCGTTTTTCGGAACAGGAGTTGTAGGATTTAATTCCCCGTTAAAGGGAAAACATATTGTGGGAGATACAAATCCTCATATAATAAATTTTTATAAATCTATCCAATCAGGAGAAATTACTGCACAGTCAATGCGACTTTATTTAGAAACAGAGGGCAAAAAACTAAAATCTTCAGATGAAGACGGATATATTTATTTTAGAGAAGTACGAGATAGATTTAACACTTATCACAATCCTTACGATTTTATCTTTTTATCTCGTACAGGTTTTAACGGAATGATGCGTTTTAATTCAAAAGGGGATTGGAATGTACCGTTTTGTAAAAAACCTGAAAGATTTGCTCCTGCATATATAACAAAAATTTGTAATCAAATAACACATATAAGTAAAATTATAAATAAAAGACAGTGGGAATTCAATAATATATCATTTATTCAAACTATAGAAAAGGCAACGGAGAATGATATAATTTACTGCGACCCTCCTTATTTCGGTCGTTATGCAGATTACTTTAACGGCTGGACTATGAAAGATGAGCAGGATTTGTACAATGCTCTATCTTTAACTAAGGCTAAATTTATACTTTCAACATGGCATCATAATGATTATAGGTCAAATGATATGATAGAAAAATATTGGAGTAATTATAATATTCTTACACAGGAACATTATTATCATAATGGTGGAAAGATAGAGAACCGTCATTCCATGACAGAATCTTTAATATTTAATTTTGACCTAAAAGATGCAATTAGTTTTGAATCGGAAAGACAATTAACACTGTTTGCCTAATTTTTGTTCAACTTCTACTATATAAAATTTTTTATAGTATTTTCTTAAAAAAATTATATATCAATACAATACTCAGATTTAAATCAATTTCATCTTGCTCTTTATATATTTTTTCATAACTTTGCAAAAGTAAAATTTATAAAAGTATCTTGGTTTATGTTATCGCTTATATCTCAATTTGAATTAGATAAGTTTTGTTATTACTGTATAGGGGCAAGGTTATGTTACAAATCTAAGTTTTTCACAAGTAATTATTTTGCTCTGCCTAATAATAGAACCTCTGTTAATTGTTCTATTTGGAATAACAACTCTAATCAGTATGCAGATTAAGAAAGAAAAAGTTAAGACTTGGATTAAGTGTATTACTATAGTTATTATCTGTTATTTCACTCTGTTCTGGTTTGTGTTTGTTGGTGGTTATTGGGGTTTTATGAGCAGTGATATGAATGATATTTTGGAATGGCAAGCAGAGACACAACCTCTAAATTAAAAAAACTAAATATTTAAAAACTGTTGTTAATTTCTTTCATTTCTGTATCTTTGCATAACAAAAACTTATTGAATAAATATAAAATAATTTAAATACTTACTTAATAAGTTAATACAATATTTATTATGGCAAATTTCTGTTTAAATGTAAATAATTTTTCTGAAGAGCACAAAAAAGCATTAGAAACTTTAATTAATACAGTAAAAGACTATGGTTTTACTGAAGCTGCAGCACGTATAAAAGTGTTCTCTTATATAGAAGAACTAAGTGAAAAATATTTTATAAAAGAAGCAAATAAATATGACACTGAAAAAGCTGTTGAACAAATTATGCAAGATATTGCAAAATTAAGTAAGCCAGAGAAAATAGGAAAGAAAATAATTAGTGACATTGTAGATTTAAAGCCAGTAAACAACTTAAATACTGTCCAAACTATAATATCCCCAAAACCTTTTATAAGCAATGATGAAAAAAAGATAGAGTCTAAAACTCTTTATATAGTAAGACCTAAAAGAGATGGAAGTTATAATAGTGCATATAGTGATTATTTAGCATTTAAAAATGAAGATAAAGAAAATATCATACAATATAATTCTAAAGATAGCGTAGATAATTTTATATTAAAAATAAAAGAATTGATGCTTTCTGGTAAATATACAAATTTAAAAATTGCTTCAGATTTAGGAAGTTTTGATCCTAATTTTTATAAAGCCGTTATGAGTAAAGAATTTGAAAATAAGGCATTTCCAACAAAAGAAGAAATTTCAGAAAATATTACTAAATTACGATTAACCTCTATAGGATATAAACCAAAAGGCGTGTTATATAGCATAATAAAAGGACAAAATAGTGAAGGACTGTTAAGAGAACGTAAGGTATATTTTTATTCTATGCAGCATAAAATGTTATGGGAAAGTGTGTGTAGGATAAGAGATAGAAAATTTAATAAGCAGCAAGTTCAAGAGAGTTATGATAGAATGTTTAAAGGAGAACCAAATCTTACAAATAGAGATGTGGACAGAATGAATTATTTTATATATCAACTAGAAACTTTACAAGAACCTAAAGATGAATTAGATTATTACGAAAATGGTTATGATGAAAATGGTAATTTCTTAGAATCTACTCAATTAAAAATTAATAATATAAGAAAAGAATTTATAAATTATAAAGGTTACAATAAAGGACAAAAACAATATTTAGAAAGAGTTTTAAAATATGAATTATCTAGATATACAAATCTTGGAGATAAATTAAATGATTCTTATAAAACAATGCTAATTCATGCAATTACTAAAGATAAAGCTGCTTTACAAAGTTTAAAATTAACAGGTTATAATAAACTATTATATGGAGATACGGAAAATTTTCATACTATAATTCTTACAAAATTAAGAGATATTGTAAGGATGGATTCTAATTATGCTCAATATAAATATACTTCTATAGATACTGATCCAGAACAACCTCTAAATACTTTAAATACTCTTGCATTTAAAATTGCCAATCTTAAAGCAGTTCCAAAATACGATTTTCCTACAAATATACATTTTGAAAATCAATCTAAATTAACGGAAGTTTATTCTGCAAAAGAAATTGCTGATTTAGTTGAAGCTACGGCAGTGCGTATAGATTTTTGGTTATCTTCTTTACAAGGCGATGACCCGAGAGCTTATACTTATAGGAAATCTTATTTTACTGCCATAAAAGAGGGCAAGATAAAAGCAGTACTAGGAGATATTGCAAAAGAGGAAGAACAGCAAGTTTTAGAGAATTTAACTGACTCTTTTATAAATCAAAAACTTCATAATTATAAAAACTATACTCCAGAAATGTGGATACAAGATCTAGGTGGATTAGAAGCATTTATGCAACTTATATATAAATATGATCTGGGTCCTAATTCTTTAAGGTATCCTATAGAAAAATTAATAATGGATAAAAATGAAAGAGATTTAATAGCAGAAAGACGAGAAAGTGTGCTGCAAAGAATGACTCCAGATTTATTCAAAGAAATTTTTCAAATGGCTATAAATAAAAGTGTATCTTTAAGTAATTTTGTAATAGATAGAAATTATGAAGATTTTAGTATAAAAGAATCTGAATCTGAAGAAATTGAAGATATAGAAGAATCTGGTTGGGCAGATCCTGGAATAAATAAACCTGCATTTATTACTAAAACTTCTTCTACAGTATCTCAAGAAGTAAAGTCTTTTTTATCTTGCATAAAAGTTTATAATGCTGATGGAACAATTAGTGTAGATATTACAGGATTTCCTAAATTACTTTCATTTACTTCAGCATATGGTAAAATACAAGAAATATGCGGAAATATATTAATAACAACGCATGAAGATATTATTAACGAATTAAAAAAACATTATGATACAGAACCTTGGCTAAAACAAGTAGTTTTGATGATAGAAAAAGATTCTAAAATGGCTGCTAAATTTGTAGCAGCTTTCAATGTAGATTTTATCCCTAGTGTTGGCATAAGTAGAAAAGGCGAAGTATCATTAAACTTAAAAGCAGGTGCAATATCACTAAAAGATAATTGGATAAATGAAATACAATCAGGTAATTATGATTGGAATTCTGTCATTTTTGATTCTAATGGAATTATAAATGCAGATAAAGTAAAAACAGTACCAACTTTAATTCCTCGTGATGACATTGCAAGTAGATTATATATGATAGGCATAAAAAACATACCTTTAGAATTGCTTAATAATCTTAATGATTATCAGAAAAAGTATATTGAAAAACAAGTAAATTTAATACTAGTTGCATGTTCTAAAATAGATAAAGATAGTACTAATAATATAATTCGTCAAGCAAGTACTATATATAACAATTTAGCTTCTTTTTTATATACATATTTACATGTAGAATCTGCAGATGCTTCATATAATGTACAAAAAAATGGTAAAATTGTACAACAATTTTCATATGTATATAATAATTATTTATCTAGAATATCTCAAAAAATAAAACAACTTTTTAAAACTCCTTTTACGGAGCGTATAAAAGTAATGGAAAATGCTGATTTTATTTCCAAAAATCCATATAACTTTTTAGAAGATTTTCCTATATTTCTATATATAAGTAGTGTGGAAAATAATGAAGAAGATGTAGGAAGTATTAAATCTATAACAACTATAGAAGATAAAGAAATTTCATCTGTAGTGAATGAAGATGATTATATAAAAAGTGCTTTTTATCAATATATAAAAGCTATGAATACAGTCGAGAATTCTAACTCAAACTCTATGTATTATTTTCTTCCTCCATTATCTGATAGTGGCAATTTATTAGCAATAAAATTGCCTATTATTTGGAACACTGACAATGTTTATTATGAATTAAATTCTTTGAAAAAATCTAATGAAGATGATCCTAATGCAATAACAGGAAGACAATTATTACAAGATCTTATCATACGTAATATATTTAGAGAATTTTGTAGGATAAAAGATGTGTCTAACAATAAAACTGTATTAAATAAAGTTAAAGGCTACGAAACAGCAGGAAAGCATTTCCATAAATTGCCAGCTTTAGACCCATATATAGGGGAGTTATTAACTATAGATAATGATATAACTGTAATTCAAAGGCTTCAAGAAATCTTATTTAATAAAGAAAGTGGAATAATAACTAAAATGACATCTTCTTTCGTAGAAAAATTAAATACTATTTATGAGACAGAGGTAGAAAGAGGAAAATTAAATGATTCAGAATTTGAAGAATTTTATCTAAATAATTTACTTAAACAATGGAATATAAATGATATTTTATTTACAGATATGGCATTCTTTAAATATAATGGCGTATCTTCTACAGCAGATTTTATTAAACGTATTAAAGGACTATTTGGAAGAACTACAAAAGGGGATATTTCTCAATTAGATAGTCCTTATTGTCGTACGGCTTATGTAAAATTCGGTATTCGTGAAGAACATCCAGTACAGGGTTATATCAATGAAATTTTATCAAAATCTTCTATAGGAGGAACAGCAGAAGAAAAAGTTATTAAAAATGTGTGGAAAAGTGCTATAGAAGGAGCCGATGGTCAAGGATTTATGACAGCAAAAGGCTTAAAAGCTTGGGGTAAATTATACGGCTATGATTCAGAATATATTGAAGGATTTTTAGAAAGAGCTAAAAATCAACAATTGACAGCAGAAGATTATAATTTTGTTTTTAGTATTAAAAAACCTTATATATATACATTTGTTAGAGATCCAGAATCTGGTCAAGATATACCAACAATAGTTAAAAATTCATTGGCTTTACTTATACCTGGACTTACTCCACCAAATACTATATATGACGCATTAATGCATTTTGCAGAAACATATGATTTAGACCAAATTCAATTAGATTCTGCAGTAAAAATAGGTGGAAATCATATATTTGATATAGATGAAATGTTAGCAGAAAAACCTAATATGACAAGCGAAGATCTCTACAAAAAAATTTTTGAAACTATGAAGAATTGGGATGAAGAAGCAGAGTTATGGGGTACTGGCCAATCAACCGCAATCCATGAGATACCTTATGAAGATTTTGGAGAACAAACAAGAACTGAAACACAACATGATAAAATAAAGTTAGGTATTCAGGTAATGAAAGTAATGTTTTCTGATATTAAAAATGAGCAAGCAGTTGCTGCAAAATTCAATGGAAAAGATTTAAATGGAACTGAATATAAAAACGTTTATTTATCTGCATTAGCAGCAAAATTAAATTTGAATTATAATAAAGTCGCTGGTGTTTTTGCACAAAGTAATACATTAGAACAAGCATTAAAATCTTTAGCAATTAGTTCTGGTAAATTCACTATGAACGATTTGCAAGATATTGATTTATCTGATGAAAATGTTTTATTAGGAGCATTAGCACCTACACATTTAAATAAATACTACACATTAGTAAGAGGTCTTGCAAAACATATTGCTGAAGTAAATGTTCCAGGTAAAACAATGATTCAGATGTCTGGTGTTGCATATGATGAAGATTTGCATATTGTTTTTGAGGACGTA
>JAFUYJ010000042.1 GCA_017470645.1 Clostridia bacterium | reverse complement strand
CTGGGCCGTATCTCAGTCCCAATGTGGCCGTTCAACCTCTCAGTCCGGCTACTGATCGTGGTCTTGGTAGGCCGTTACCCCACCAACTAACTAATCAGACGCAAGCTCATCTATTAGCGGATTACTCCTTTCCCACTATTATCATGCGATAACTATGGCATATGCGGTATTAGCAATGATTTCTCACTGTTATTCCCCTCTAATAGGCAGATTGCTTACGCGTTACTCACCAGTCCGCCACTAAAGCCATTGTCATAAGTCAACTTCAATTTCAAATCAGATAAATCTTCATATCAATATCGGAATCATTATGACGACTTCCGTTCGACTTGCATGTCTTATGTGCGCCGCCAGCGTTTATCCTGAGCCAGGATCAAACTCTCAATTTGATTGTATTTAAAAAATCTTACGATTTGATAAATCTAATTAATTTGAGTTTTAAAGCTCATATTAGTTTTTGTTTTTTGGTAGTACTAATTAACTACCGCTTTTGGTTGTTCTCTAAAGGTTTATTGTTTATTTTTCAATGTACTTTATGTCTTCTTTTTGTTCGAAGACGTTTTTGATTTTAACATCTTTTTGATACGTTGTCAACACTTTTTTTAAACTTTTTTAAAAAAGTTTTTTGCGTTGATTTTTTATCAATTTATTATGTTATTTTGGTTGCCTCAGCAACAATATAAATCTTACCACGGTCCAAATAAAAAGTCAACACTTTTTTCAAACTTTTTTTGATTTTTTTGCTAGTTATTTTTACCAGTTCCAAATAGATTGATTTTAGGGAGTTTTTTCATGATGTTTTTATAAACATCTACGCCAATATTTTTTAATTCTATATATTCGACATCTTTTTTACGAATAATATTTTCGACATTCTTTTCAATTTTCTCTACATAATTATAGTTGATTGTTATTCTTTCAATTCCTATACTGCATATAATATTTACATCCACTTTGCTTGTTGTATCGTTCAATATGTCTTTACTATAAGTTATTTCATTTATTGAATTTAATATAGTATAGAAAATGCCTTTAGTTGTTTTTAAATCTATTTTACTTTTTTTAACATCATACTGTTTTATAATTATCTTGTTTTTATCTTTGTCCTTTTCAATACTAAATGTCCTGTCATCTTTCAACACTATCTCTGTTTTTATTACATTATTCTCTTTTTTATATATTATAATAGAAAGAAACTTTTCTTCTTTATTATCTTTATTAGATAGATATTGTTTTAATTCTTTTATTTTTTCCTTTATTTTTTCACTGTTACAATATTCACTTTGATTATTTATTAGCTTTACTTTATTACTTATTATATTAATTGATCCTTCATCTTCATACATCTTATTTAATACATCTATTGCAAAATCATTTAACTGTTTTTCTGATAACTGAAGTTCGAATGCTGTTACATTTTTATTGTTTTTGTCGAGATTTATGTTTTTATGTTTAATATAATCCTTGTTTTTAATATGTTTCATATAAATAGGAATGTAATTTCTTAATATATATGTTATTTCTTCATCGGTAAGAGTGAATAACTCAGAATAATCTATTTCATTTAAGCTATCTGGAATAAAATTGGTGTTTTTTATTCCAATACTGCTAGCAACCCCTTTTAGATTGTTATTTTCAAAACCAATATATTTATCATTTAACAAATTACTTCTTATTAAATAGTAATTATCATCCTTAATAATTGTTGCTTCTCCTATGTTTTGGTTATCATAACTAAAATTAATAAAAGCATTATTGTATTTTTCTTTGTTATTTCCCTTTTTTAGTATACTTACTTCTATAGGCTTTATAACGTCCAACTTACTATTTATTGAAATAGTGCCTTCTTTTATATAGGAAGATTCTTTTAAACTATTGTTATAATTTTTCACATTATCATTTGATATGCAACTTACAATCTCATCCTTTTCTTTTAGAAAGTATTTCCAAAATAATTGTTCTTTAGTTTTAAACATATCTGTATTTATATAAATGATAATAAATATTGATACTATTACAATAGTGCATAGCAATCCGATTAAAACTTTTTTACTTTTCAATATTTTCCTTCCTTTCCTAAATATAAAACAATTGGGGACAAAACTTAAACTATATCTGCCCCCAACTTTAAAAATTCATATTATCACGTTTTCGAATTATCTTGTTTTCAAATTTAAATTGAACGTTGTCTAACCGCTTCGTAAACAACAATACCCGCTGACACTGATGCATTAAGTGAAGTAATCTTGCCCTTCATTGGTATTTTAACAAGAAAATCACAATTGTCTTTTACTAGTTTTCCCATGCCAAACCCTTCGCTACCTATTACTATAGCAATAGACCCGGTTAAATCTTGATCATAATAGTAAGTATTTGTATCCATATCCGTTCCGCAAATCCATACATCTTTTTCTTTTAAATATCTTATAGCTTCATTTATATTGTTTACTCTTGCTATGTTCATATGTTCTACCGCTCCTGCAGCAACTTTTGTAACTGTGCTATTTACACACGCTGCTCTTCTTTTAGGAATGATAATTCCGTGAACTCCTGCAGTTTCGGCTGTTCTAATAATTGCACCTAAATTGTGTGGATCTTCTATACCATCTAATATTAATATGAACGGATCTTCTTTTCTATCTTTAGCACTATCTAAAATATCATCAATATCACAGTATTCATATGGAGGTACTATTGCTATTACTCCTTGATGATTATCAGATGTAGCCATTTCTTCTAATTTCTTTCTATTTACTTCAGTAACAATTACTCTTCTTTCTTTAGCCATAGCTAATATCTTATTTATAGAACCATTTTTTTCTCCATTACTTACAAATATTTTGTTTATATCTCTACCTGATTCTAGTAGTTCAATAACAGCGTTTCTTCCTTCTACTTGATCTTGATATTGTTTTTCTTGCTTATAATTCTTTTTTTCCATAACAATCCTTCCCTACTCTATTTTCTATACTTAGATATTTCTCTTTTTAAATCATCAAAACTATCCAGTTTCCATGTCCAGTTTTTAGTTATATCTACACCGGGAATATTAATTCTAGCACTATCATCTAATCCTAGTATATCTTGTACTGTTACCATTACAATTTTTGATTTGCTTTTGAAACAATACTCGATTATCCCCCAATTAATCTCTTCATCTGGACAATTATTCATTCGTAAGAATTCCTTTAATTTATTTTTGCTTTCGTCGGTCATTTCATCATACCACGAACGTATTGTATGTGAGTCATGGTTTCCTGGTAGAACCATAATGTTGTCTATCATATTATAATTATCTTTTAATTTATCTAATTCTATTGATGTTTGCAACATTTTTTGTCCAGTGAATCCATAATAATCTCTTAGCTCGACAGTTTCTTTTCTAATGTCACCTAAATCTTCAACTATAAAATCACTAGGCTTTATATTGTCATCTTTGAATAATTCATTGAAAAATCCATATCCAAAACTATCTTCATAATGGCCGTTTGTTCCTAGTTCATCTATTGGAATCTTATAAAATGAATCGTATCCTCTAAAATGGTCTATTCTAACTATATCAAATAGCTCTAGAAAATATTTGTACCTTTTTATAAGATAATTATAATTATCTTCTCTTATTTTTTGCACATTGTATACTGGAGTATTCCATTTTTGTCCAGTTTCACTATAGAAATCAGGCGGAGTACCCGATTCAAATTTAAATTTTCCATCTTCATTTTGAAAATATTTTAAATTATATGTTGTTTCAACAGAATCAAAAGCTGGATAAATTGGCATATCACCAATTATTTCGACGTTTTTTGAATTAGCATACTTTTTAATGTCTGTCCATTGATTATTCAAAACATATTGTAAGAATAAATAATAATCTTTACCAAACCCAGTTAGATTACACATATATTCTGCATATTGATTTATTTCATCTAACCTAATAAACTCGTCATAATCGTCATCTTTTATAAAATTACTATATGCTTCTAGGTAATACTTTTCCTTATAGTTGTCATATTGTGCTTTACTATTAATTTTTCTTTCTCTTGGATTATTTATTAAGCCTTTCTCTTTTAGTTTTTCTAACGAAATATAATCTTCATTAAGTGCATAATAACTTATTGGTGAATATGGAAGCTTATGGCACGCATTTATTGGTAATACTTTCCAATATTGTATATTGTTATTACTTAATATATCAATAAATTCATATGCTTCATTTCCAAAATCGCCAATTCCATATTTGCTTGGAAGTGAGAATATTGGAAGAATTATTCCTTTTTTCTTCATATGTACCTCCGCTAAAAAATTTTCATCATTTGATTGTATTACAAATTTTTTATTACTCTATATGCCTCTCCCCAGTTAGATACTTCCTTCAAACCTTCTTTTTCTTCAAGATGTTTTCTGCTTAACGAATTAAAATATATTACCGGAATTCCTGCACTTCTTATTGCTTCGCAAATATGATAATTATCATCAATCATAACATCTACATTTTCTGTTTGACAAATATCTATTTTTTCTTTTTGTTTCCAATAGTATTTATCAAATTTAATTCCTTCACCTTCCAGTTTTTGAGCTGCTATGCTTGCTCCTTCTTTTTGATTAGATATTGCACCTCTTGCAGTTATAACTATAAGTTCATGTCCTTCTTCTTTCAACATTTTTATTACTTGCTTTGCTCCTGGCATCATATCAAATTCTGTTATATCTGCATATTTATCTAGAAATGCATTTTTGTCTTCTTCTGTCCAATCATATCTTTCTTGAAAACGTGGCTCTTCCTTTGTTATTACACTATTTCTGTTAAGTTCTATGCAATCATATAATTCAGCGTATGTTGACCATAACATTTCTGTGTTAAATACTACTCCATCTAAGTCTATTCCTATTTTCATATATTTCTCCTTTTATAATGTTTTTAAGAATGTTACTAAAACATCTAATCCTCATCATTAAGTTTAAGAACACTTAAAAATGCTTCTTGTGGAATGTCTACATTACCAATTTGTCTCATCTTTTTCTTTCCACGTTTTTGTTTTTCTAATAATTTCTTCTTTCTTGTAATATCTCCACCATAACATTTTGCTAAAACGTCTTTTCTCATTGCCGAAATTGTTTCTCTTGCAATTATCTTTCCACCAATAGCAGCTTGAATTGGAATTATGAATAATTGTCTTGGTATAACAGTTTTTAATTTTTCAACCATTTTCTTTCCTTTTTCATAACTGCTGTCTCTGTGTACTATAAATGATAAAGCATCCACGTTTTCTCCATTTACTAGAATGTCTAGTTTTACTAAATCTGAGCGACGATATTCTTTAAATTCATAATCAAATGATGCATATCCTTTTGTTTTTGATTTTAAACTATCAAAGAAATCATATATTATTTCATTTAATGGTAGTTCATAAACTAATGTTACACGGTTGCTGTCTAAATATTTCATATCAATATATACACCACGTCTGTTTTGGCAAATTTCCATTATTCCGCCCACAAATTCTTTTGGAGTTATAATTTCAGCTGATACAAATGGTTCTTCGATATATGATATTTCGTTTGGAACTGGTAAATCTGATGGATTATATAATTCTAATACTTGTCCATCTGTTTTGTGAACTTTGTAAATAACTGATGGAGATGTTGTGATTAATGCTAAATCAAATTCCCTATCTAGTCTTTCTTGTATTATTTCTAAATGTAGCAATCCTAAAAATCCACATCTAAATCCAAAACCTAATGCAGCTGATGTTTCTTGTTCATATTCTAATGCTGCATCATTTAGTTTTAGTTTCTCTAAGGCTATTTTTAAGTTTTCATATTCACTACCATCCATTGGATATAATCCACAGTAAACCATTGGATTTACTTTTTTATATCCAGGTAGTGGTTCTTTCGCTGGTTTTTCTTTCAATGTAATTGTGTCACCAACTCTGATGTCTGATAGTGTTTTAATGCTTGCTGCAATATATCCAACTTCTCCCGCTTCTAACTTCACTGTTGGAACATAGCTTCCCGGCTCAAAATATCCGGACTTCTGTTACAGTAAATACTTTGTTTGATGCCATTAGTAGAATTTCATCTCCAACTTTTACAGTCCCATCCTTTACTCTTACATAAGCAAGCGCACCTTTGTAGTTATCATAGATTGAATCAAAAATTAAACATTTTAAATCAGCGTTTTCGTCTCCTGTTGGTGCTGGTATATCTGTAACTATTCTTTCTAAAACTTCCTCAACATTTAGTCCTGTTTTTGCTGATATACATGGTGCATCTTGCGCTGGAATTCCGATTATATCTTCAATTTCATCTTTTATTTCTTGAGGTCTTGCGCTTGGTAAATCTATTTTGTTTAGTACTGGTAATATTTCAAGATTATTGTCTAATGCTAAATACACATTTGCAAGTGTTTGTGCTTCGACACCTTGGCTACTATCTACAACCAAAATCGCACCATCACATGCCGCTAAGCTTCTTGAAACCTCATAGTTAAAATCCACATGTCCAGGTGTATCTATTAAATTAAATTCATATTCTTTACCATCTTTAGCTTTATATAGCATACGTACTGCTTGAGATTTAATTGTTATTCCTCTTTCACGCTCTATATCCATGTTGTCTAAAACTTGACTTTCCATTTCTCTTTTGGAAAGTACTCCTGTCATTTCAATTAATCTATCTGCTAATGTTGATTTTCCATGGTCTATGTGTGCTATAATGCTAAAATTTCTGATGTATTGTTTTCTATCTTCCATTTATTTCCTCCTAGTTAATATGGGTATATTTTAGCATATGTTTGGGGTTTTAGCAAGAATAATATATTTTTTCTCTCGGCAACGCACTCCAAAAATGAAACAAAAAACACCATCCCCAAAAGTCTCACTCACTTGAAAAAATTTTCTTTTCATCTTTACAAACCTACTTATTTAATATAAAATAAAGTAAGAAATTTATGACAAAAAAGGTGGAATTATGAACAAATTTGTATCAAAAAGTGAAAACGACACAATTGAATTTGCAAATACTCTAGCCTCACTATTAAAAAATGGAGATATTATTGTTTTATCCGGTGATTTAGGTTCTGGAAAAACGAAATTCACTCAAGGTATTTTAAAACATTTTGGATTAGAAGATGAGATTTCAAGTCCAACATTTACAATTGTTAATGAATATCATAAAGACGAAACAAATATCTACCATTTTGATGTGTATAGACTAACTGATAGTGATGAATTCTATGCAATTGGCGGAGATGAATATTTAAACAACGGTATTTGCATCATTGAATGGGGCGAGATTATCGAAGATATTTTGCCTAATGATTATATTAAAATCAATTTCACAAAAGATGACGAAAATGTAAATTACAGAACTTTAGAATTAACAGCAAATGGTAAGAATTCAGAAGAAATATTATCTAATCTTAACCTAGGCTAATTATAATACAGTAATTTTACTTTGAAAATTAATACAACTAAATGTGACTAACAAGGAGGAACAATTTTGAAAATATTAGCAATAGATACATCTTCTAAAATTTGCTCTGTTTCAATCTTAGAAGATAAAAACGTAATAATTGAAAAACATAATGATGATGAAAAAACACACTCACAAAAGCTAATGCCTTTAATTGATGAATTATTTAAGGAATCAAATTTATCATTAGATGATATTGATTTATTAGCTTGTTCACAAGGGCCTGGTTCTTTTACGGGAATTAGAATTGGTATATCTACAGTTAAAGCTTTTGCTGATGTTAAAAACATTCCTATTATAGGTGTTACATCCCTTGAATCTTTAGCTTATAATGTTAATAATACTGGTCTAATTGCAACACTTATTGATGCTAAACATGACAATGTTTATTTTGCTTTATATGAGTTAAAGGATAATAAATACACTACTGTTATAGAGCCTGTTTCAGATAGTATATACAATATAATATCAATTCTAAAGAATTACAATGATTCTATAACTTTTGTTGGTGATGGTTCAGAAGTTCATAAAGATTTGTTGTCCAATGAATTGGCTAACTGTGTATTTGCTTCATCTGAGCAAAGTGTACAAACAAGTATCAGTGTAGGGAAATCAGCTTATGATAAACAAAAAGCTCCTGACTATAAAGCTATATACACCCTATCACCTATTTACTTAAAAAAATCTCAAGCTGAAATAAACTTAGAAAACTCACAAAAATAAGGTCTGTCCCAAATTTCAAAAATTTGAAAAAAAAGGAACGTCCCCAATTTAAAAGGATGGTAATAATGATTGACAATACAGAATTTACAATTTCAAAAATGACTTTAGAAGATTTTGAAGAAATAAAAGATGTGCTTACTTCACAATTTGACGATTTTTGGAATTCTGAAATACTAAGAAACGAACTAAAAAATGAAAACTCTTATTATTTAGTAGCAAAACAAGGCGACACAATTGTCGGTTTTGTAGGAATTAAATCAGTTTTTGATGAAGCTGATATTATGAATATAGTTACTAGAAAAGATTTTAGAAATAAAGGAATTGGCACGGCAATTTTAAGTTATATCATTGACTTTGCACAATTGAATAATATAAAAAAATTAACGTTAGAAGTTAATGAAAATAATCTTTCAGCAATTCATATATATGAAAAATTAGGTTTTACCAAGATTGCAGAAAGAGCAAAATACTATGGAGGAACAGAAACAGCAATTATTATGCAACAATGTTTCAATTAGCCATTTTTGGTTATAATATAAATAAATTTTCGGAAAAGCTTTTTTGGTTTCTTTAGCTTTTCCAACAAGGAGGAACAAATGAAAAAACGTAATGAATTATCATACAAAGAATTAAAAATGATGTGTAACCCAGATTTATTCACTTTCGAAACAACTGCAGATTTAGATCCAATGGTGTCTGGTATTGGTCAAGACAGAGGAATTAAAGCATTAGAATTTGGTGTTAATGTTGATATTAAAGGCTACAACCTTTATTTAGAAGGTCCAACTGGTGTTGGAAAAACTAGCTATGCAAAAAATTATCTAAATAAAGTGGCAAAGAAGAAAAAAACACCATGTGATTGGTGCTATGTGTATAACTTTGAAGATCCTAACGAACCTGTAGCTATTTCCCTATCTGCTGGTCAAGGAAAAGAATTTAAAGAAACTATGGATTCTTTTATAAAAGATATTCAAATAGATATTAGAAACACTTTTAATAATGAGGATTTCGAAAAAGAAAAAGCTCTTATAAAAGGTGAATATGAAGAAAAACGAGATATCTTGATGGCTAAATTAAATGAGAGTTCTGAAAAATATGGTTTCCAAGTTAAATCTGCTCAAAACGGTATTTATATGATGCCAATCTTGGACGGAAAAACAATTGAGCAAGAGGATTTTGAAAAACTTGATGAAAGCATTAAAAAGCAATATGAAGAAAAATCTGCAATAGTTCAAGAACAGATTATTCAGGCTATTGGTGAAATAAAAGAAATTGAAAAACAAACTGCTAAAAAACTAGAAGAATGGCAATCTAATATCGCGTTATTAACAGTTAATCAACATATTAACTATATAAAATCAAAGTTTAAAAGAAACAAAAAAATCACAATATTCTTAGATAGTATCAAGAAAGATATTCTAAAAAATATAGATTACTTCCTAGTTGAGCCACCTCAAGAACAGGCTGCTCCTCAAATGCCAGGTCCAAGACCTGAAATGCCAAAACCTTGGTTAAATTATAGAGTAAATTTATTTGTGGACAATAGTGAGCAAGATGGTGCTCCAGTTATAATGGAGTCTGATTACTCTTATCATAATATTTTTGGAAAACTAGAATATGAGAATTACTATGGTGCATTAAAAACGGATTACACAATGTTGAAACCTGGTCTGCTTCACAAAGCAAATGGTGGTTACATTATGTTCCAAGCTAAAGACTTAATTGCTAACGGTATTTGCTATGAGACTTTGAAAAAAGTTTTACGTATGGAAGAATTAATTTTAGAAAATGCTGCAGATCAACGTTCTAGCATGGTTATGGTTTCATTAAAACCTGAACCTATTCCATTAGATTTAAAAGTAATTTTACTTGGAAATGAACAAATATATCAAACATTATTAGCATTAGATGAAGACTTTAGAAAATTATTTAAAATTAAAGTTGAATTTGAAGATACTTCTGATAATAACTTAGAAAATATGAATAAAATTGCAAGTTTCATTCATGGTTTCTGTGAAAAAGAAGATTTGCTTCCTTTAGATAGAAGCGCAGTTGCAAAAGTTATGCAATTTTCTTCAAGACTAGCAGATGATCAAGAAAAGCTTTCTACAAGATTTAATGATTTATCACAAATTATTGGTGAAGCGTCTACCTGGGCTCAGATGGATAAAGCAAAAGTTGTTTCTGGAGAATATATAGACAAAGCTTTACGCGAACGTGTTGACAGAATAAAAAAATATGATTCTCGTTACTTAGAAATGATAAAAGATAATACACTTTTAATTAACACATCTGGTTCAAAAGTCGGACAAATAAATGGTTTAACTATAATGAGTATTGGTGATTATGCTTTTGGTAAACCTGCTAAAATTACTGCTAATACTTATACAGGAAAATCAGGAATTATAAATATTGAACGTGAAGTTGACTTATCTGGTTCTACTCACTCTAAAGGTGTTTATATTTTAAGTGGATATTTAGGCGAAATGTTCGCTCAAGATATTCCTCTATCACTTACCGCAAGTATTTGTTTTGAACAGTTATATAATGGAGTTGATGGTGATAGTGCTTCTAGTACAGAGCTATATGCTATACTATCAAGCTTATCTGGAGTTCCAATTAATCAATCTTTAGCTGTTACCGGTTCAGTAAATCAAAAAGGTGAAATTCAACCTATTGGTGGAGTTAATGAAAAGATTGAAGGTTTTTTCCAAATATGTCAAACTCGCGGTTTAGATGGTTCACATGGTGTAATTATTCCTATTCAAAATGTTAAGAACTTGAATTTGGCTGATAATGTTTTAGAGGCCGTTAAGGCTAAGAAGTTCCATGTTTATGCTATTTCTAGTATTGATGAAGGAATTGAGCTTCTAACTGGTGTTCCTGCTGGAAAGAAAGATAGTAATGGTAGATTTCCTGCCGGTAGCGTAAATTATTTGGCTTATGAGAAATTGAAGAAATATGCGGAAATTAGTAGAAAACATAATTAATACTAAAAAATAATTTTAAATTACAAATAACTTCAAAAAAACAGGAAGTATAAAACTTCCTGTTTTTTATTTTAATTATTCAGCGTCTGTTGTTTCTTCAGCTTTTTCTTCTTTAACTTCTTCAGCTGCTGGAGCTTCTTCAACTGTTTCAGCAACTTCTTCTTTTACTTCTTCAGCTACTGGAGCTTCTTCTACAGCTTCTACTGCTGGTTCTTCAGCAGGTGCAGCAACTTCTTCTACAGGAGTTTCAACTGTTTCTACTACAGCTTCTTCTACTGCAGGTGTTTCAACAGCTGCTACTTCTTCTGTTGCAACTTCTTCTGCAACTGGTGCTTCTACTATATCTTCTTTAATAGTAATTTCTTTATTTTCAATTCTTGCACCAATATCTTCTTTAGTCTTAGCAGATTTTCCTAATCTATCTCTTAAGTAGTATAATTTAGCTCTTCTTGCTTTACCTACTCTGACTAATTCAACTTTTTCTACCATTGGTGAGTGAATTAAGAATGTTTTTTCAACGCCAACACCGTAAGCTACTCTTCTTACTGTAAATGTTGCATTAACTCCTCCACCTTGTTTTTTAATTATTATTCCTTCGAATACTTGGATTCTTTCTCTATTTCCTTCCTTAATTCTTTGGTGAACTTTAACAGTATCTCCAACTTTTAAGGCAGGAATTTTATTTTTCATTTGCTCGTGTTCAATAGATTTTATGATATCCATCGATATTCTCCTCCTTATTTAAATTTTTATTTTTTGTAATCTTATATTTCTATAACATTAACTTATTTTAGGACTCTTTTGTTTCTTAAGGGTATCCTTCTCCCTCGATTTTTTTGAGCTTGTTTTATTTAAAACACCTAACTTAATAGTTCAGGTCTTTTCTTTTTTGTAATTTCTAAAGCTTTTTCCTCTCTCCATTTGCGGATATTCTCATGATGTCCTGATATAAGTACATCTGGAACTTTAACTCCATTGAATACTTCCGGTCTTGTATATTGAGGATATTCCAATAAGTTATTTGAAAAAGATTCTTCAGAAGTTGAATCTTCACTAATAACTCCTTCAACATATCTACTAACAGAATCTATAAGTACCATTGCTGGTAACTCTCCACCTGTTAATACATAGTCTCCAATTGAAATTTCTTCATCAACAATTTCATCTAATACTCTTTGGTCAATTCCTTCATAATGTCCACATAAAAGAATCAAATGCTTTTCTTTACTTAATTCAACAACCTTTTTTTGATTTAATACTTTTCCTTGTGGAGACATATATATAACTTTTGCATCTTCTACTTTTACGGATTGATACGCATCATATACAACGTCCGGTCTGATTACCATTCCAGCTCCCCCACCATATGGAGTGTCATCAACATTTTTGTGTTTATCTTTTGAAAAATCTCTAATGTTTATTAAATTAATATTTATTAAATCTTTTTCAACCGCTCTTCCAATAATGCTTTGATTTAAGACATCAAACATTTCTGGAAAAAGTGTTAAAACATCAAATTTCATTTTTCGACATTCCTTTCTAAAATTTTAGCGACACTTTCTTGATGATGTTTTTCACCGGTGTCCCCAAAAACATCATATTAAACCATCTAATAAATGAACTGTAACAATTTGCTTTTCAATATCAACATTTAAAATAACTTCTTTGATGCCTGGTAATAAAATTTGTTTACCAAGTTCATCCTTTACAACATATATATCATTGCTTCCTGTGTTATAGATGTCATCTACTTTTCCAAGTGATTTACCATCATCTGTTATAACTTCAGAACCTATAATATCTGCTATAAAGTATTTACCTTTTGGTAATTTACGAGCATCTTTTCTGTGTATTTTTATGTAGCATCCTTTGAGTTTTTCTGCACTATTCATATCTGCAACATTTTTTAATTTAAGAATTACTAAATGCTTTTGATATCTAACATTTTCAATTTCCATTTCTATTAATTGTTTGTTTTTAACAACTAATATTGATTTCAATCTTTCAAATTGTTCTACATCATCTGTAAAAGGATTAACTTTAACTTCACCTTTAATTCCAAATGTATTAACAATTTGACCAATTTCAAAATATTCTTGCATCTTATACCTCTTATTCTTCTACAAATTCAACGTTAACTTTTTTACCTTCTTTTCCAGCAACTGATTTCATAACAGTTCTAATTGATTTTGCAACTCTTCCTTGTTTACCAATAACTTTTCCCATATCGCTTTCAGCAACTTTAACTTTATATTCTACTGATTTTTCGTTTAAAGTTTCTTCAATTGATATTTGATCTTTATTGTCAACTAAACTTGCAATAATTAATTCTAATACATCTTTCATAATTATACCTCCAATTTTTTGTGGATTATTTGATAAGTGTTTTTTACACAATATCTAAAGTATAATTATTTTGCTGCTTTTTCTATTAAAGCTTTAACTGTATCTGTTGGTTTTGCACCATTTTTAATCCATTTTTCTACTTTTTCGTTATCTAAAACTATTGTAGCTGGATTTGTCATTGGATCATAAGTACCAATTTTTTCTACTATTTTACCATCTCTTGGGCTTCTTGAGTCAGCAACTACTATATGATAAAATGGAGCTTTTTTAGCACCTTGTCTTTGTAATCTGATTTTTACCATTGTTTTCACCTCCTGCAAATTTGCGATAATTTATATTTTAAAAATTAATAACTAATTTTGATGATGTTTTGTAAATTGTCCCTAAAAACAACTAATAACATTACATCTTATCTAATCCTTCTGGCATGAAGTCTTTCATGTTTTTCATCATATTCTTCATACCTTTTTTATCTTTCATCTTTTTCATCATTTGTTGTGTAACTTCAAATGATTTCATAAATTGATTTATTTGTTGTACTGTAGTTCCACTTCCTTTTGCTATACGAAGACGTCTGCTACCGTTTAAGATTTTTGGATTGCGTCTTTCTTTATCTGTCATTGAACAGATTATAGCTTCTATTCTTGTAAATTCTTTATCATCAACTTTTAAGTCTTTGAATTTACTCATTCCTGGAATCATTTTTAGTATTGATGAGAATGAACCCATCTTCTTTATTTGTTTTAGTTGTGCTAAATAATCATTTAAATCAAATTCACCTTTACGTAATTGTTTTTCAAGTTTTTCAGCTTCTTCAATATCAAATGATTCTTCAGCTTTTTCTATAATTGAAAGAACATCACCCATTCCTAAAATTCTTGATGCCATTCTGTCTGGATGGAATTCTTCAATATCGCTTAATTTTTCACCAGTTGCAGCAAACTTTATTGGTCTTCCTGTAACTTTCTTTACTGATAATGCAGCACCACCACGTGTATCACCATCTAGCTTTGTAAGTACTACACCATCAATTCCAACATTTTCGTTGAATGTAGATGCAACATTTACAGCATCTTGACCTGTCATTGAATCTACTACAAGTAGTATTTCATGTGGTTTTGCATTAGCTTTTAGATTTTTTAATTCTTGCATTAATTCTTCATCAATATGAAGACGTCCTGCAGTATCGAGAATTATTACATCATTCAATTTACTAATTGCAGTATTATATGCCTCTTTAGCAATTCTAACAACATCCTTTGTGCTTTCATTTGCATAAACAGGTATATTTAATTGACTTCCTACAACTTGTAATTGTTTAATAGCTGCTGGTCTATAAACATCGCAAGCTACTAATAATGGTTTCTTACCTTGTTTTCTAAATAAGTTTGCCAATTTACCAGCTGTTGTTGTTTTACCAGAACCTTGTAGACCAACTAGCATAATTACTGTTGGAGGATTTGGTGTAAAGTTAACTTTACTATCTGTTCCACCTAGTAATTCAACTAATTCATCTTTAACAATTTTTATAACTTGTTGTCCCGGTGTTAATGATTTTAAAACATCCTGTCCTAAAGCTTTTTCTTGAATTGTAGATGTAAATTCTTTTACAATTTTATAGTTAACATCAGCTTCAAGTAATGCAAGTTTAACTTCTCTTAGCATTTCCTTTAAGTCTGATTCTGTAATTCTTGATTTTCCTTTTAGTTTTCTTGTAAAATCTTGTAGTTTTGAAGATAATCCCTCAAATGCCATTTGGATTCCTCCCCATTTTATAATTTCTTTAATTCTCTTTCGATATTTAGTATCTTTTTGGTTACTTCTTTATTAGAATTAGTTAATCTCTTTATTTCATCCAATTCTTTGTTTATATTGCTAACAATTTTTTCCTCTTCAAACACTTTTTTCATTAATGAAATATTGTCTTCTAATTCATATAATTTATTTTCACCTTTTTTTATAATATCTCTGACTGCTTGCCTTGTGATATTATTGTTTTCTGCAATTTCTGAAAGTGATAAGTCATTGTTGTAATAGTCTGTTAAGACTTCATATTGCTTTTCAGTTAATGCTTTTCCATATAGTTGGCATAGCACACTTATTTCAACATTTTTTTCCATATTTTATCCTTATTTTTCCCTTTCATTTTTGTAATGCTATTATACTTTACACTATTTTTTTAGAAATGTCAAGCGATTTACTGAATTTTTCCACAAAAAAAGCAGTATTTTAACAAAACACTGCTCTTCGTGATTCCATTATATATTAAATTCCTTTAAAACAAAAGGTATTAAAATTATTGCTGCTACTGCTCCAATAACACCAAGTATAATTCCAGCTATTGCCATCCATTTATTATTTTCTTTTTCTTCATCAAATTTTGTTAATCCAATGATACCAGTTATAACAGCAGCTGTACCGCATGGAATACCAGCAATTATCAAACTGATTATACCTAAAATGAAACTTGCTAAAGCTGAACCATTAATCTTCTTTTCAACAGTATTTGTACCGTTATTAATTACTTCGTTATTGTCTTCCATTTTTTTATCTCCTTTCTAGTTATATGACTTCATTCTAACACTTAATTTACACAATATCAATATTTTTTTATTAATTTCTAGTCTTCTATATTTTTGCAGCTGTTTCATCTTCAACATAATACTGAGTTCCTAACATTTTATCTGGTAAATATTGTTGTTCAACCCAATGTCCAGGATAGTCATGAGGATACTTATACCCCACACCATACCCTTCTTTCTCCATTCCTTCAGCTGGTGCATTTCTAATATGCATTGGAATTTCACCTGTGTCTGAATTTTTTACATCTGACAATGCTCTATCTATTCCTAAATAAGCAGCATTTGATTTTGGAGATTTTGCGTTATATACAGCCGCTTCTGCCAATATAATTCTAGCCTCTGGCATTCCCACCATATGCACGGCTTGCATTGCACTATTAGCTACAACCAAAGCATTTGGATTTGCCATTCCAACATCCTCTGCAGCAGAAATTACAATTCTTCTCGCTAAGAACATTGGATCTTCACCGCCATTTAATGCTCTTGCTAAATAGAATAACGCAGCATCTGCATCACTTCCACGCATTGATTTTATAAAAGCACTTATATTATCATAGTGACTATCACCATTTTTATCAAAAATTGCCTTTCTGTTTTGAACACTATCAGCAGCAATTTCATTTGTTATATGAATGAAACCATCAGCATCCATTTCAGTTGTTAAAACAGCAACTTCCAAACCATTTAAAGCTGTTCTTACATCACCGTTAGAAACTTCGGCAATCTTCATTAAAGTATCATCTTCTATCTTAATATCATAGTCTCCCAAACCTCTTTTATCAGTTAGAGATTTCTTTAATATTTTAAAAATATCTTGTTTAGTAAGAGGATTTAACTTAAACACCATAGACCTTGAAATTAAAGCCTTATTTACCTCAAAATATGGGTTCTCTGTAGTAGCTCCTATAAGAATTACTGTACCATTTTCAACAAATGGCAATAAAGCATCTTGCTGTAACTTGTTAAATCTATGAATCTCATCTATAAACAAAATACACTTTCCACTTGGATTAAGCATTATATTTTGAGCTTCTTCTATAGCCGCTTTTATATCTGATACCCCAGAAGTTACAGCATTAATTTTCTTAAACTTATACTTAGTAGTATTACTAATAACCTTAGCAAGCGAAGTCTTACCACACCCAGGAGGTCCCCACAAAATAATACTAGACAACCTATCCGCCTTTATAGTCCTATACAGTATCTTATCTTTTGCCAATATATGCTCTTGACCCACGTAATCTTCCAAACATTCCGGCTTCATACGAAACGCCAAAGGTTCATTACTATTCACAATCAATCATCCTCCTTCACAACAGTAGAGTAGCAACACACTTTACTGCTGCCTAATCTGCACCAACTTATTTCGCCAAATAAAGCAATCCCTTCTTAATAATATCCTCAACGCTAAGCTCAGCCAAATCCAACTTTTCAAAAGCCTTCTCAATCTCTTTTCTACCATACCCAAGAACCTGCAGAGCAGCCAAAGCTTCAGAAACCTTCTCACTATCAGCCTCCTTCTTAGCAAGCATTTCCTCTAGTTCACCTTTATCTGTATCTTCCACAGCCTTAAGCTTATCCTTAAGTTCTAAAATAATTCTTTGAGCCGTCTTAGGTCCAATTCCAGGAAGCTTTTTAAGTTTTCCTACATCATCAGTAATTACCGCCAATGCGAAACTAGAAGGCGTAATATTTGATAAAATAACAATCGCAGATTTAGCTCCAACCCCACTTACTGATAACAATAATTCAAACATACGTAACTCTTCATTTGTATTGAATCCAAACAAACTCATATCATCTTCTCTTACTCTTAAATATGTATGAATTTTCACTTGACTACCTAATTCGCCTAATTTATCTATTGCAGTTTCGGACATAAAAATTTTATATCCGATACCGCATGTTTCTACAACAACATATTCTGCTGTTTTTATTTCTAAAGTTCCTTTTATGTACGCGTACATATTATCCTCCTAAATTTATTTATCGTCCTCTGTAACTTTATTTCTATTAATATTTCCTTTGTATTTATACACATATTTACTTGTATCAACATACTTATACAAAGTAGCAGCAATAACTGAAGTTAATGGAATAGTTGTTAAAATACCTATACTTCCAACAATTGCTTGTAAAATTTCCACAGCAATCATTTCCAAATTGAACAAATATGATATTGAATGACTACTTGCAGTTAACAATAACACTGTAGATAAAGAACTACCTATGTATGCTAGAATAAGTGTATTTGTCATTGTTCCCATTATATCTTTTCCAATATTAAATCCTGATTTTACAATTGTACGAAAATCTGGTTTTTCCATTTTATCAGCCACTTCGCTAAGTGATGATGCAATATCTATTGAAACATCCATTATTGCACCTAATGCACCAATCAAAATTCCTCCAAATATTATTGCTTTCAAATCTATTGACGAATTTAACTGTTGTAAGTATATAGCATTTTCATCTGTAAATCCTGTTAATTTTAATGCAGCATTCATAATTAACGTTAAAATACCTGCAACAATGACTCCGCCTATACATCCTAATGCAGTTGCAAAAGTTTTTCTGCTAGACCCATATACTAGTAAAACTGTGCTTAGAGTTATAAATGCACATGTTGCAATTGTCCATGCATAAATGTTTTGCCCTCCTAAAATTGCTGGTATCAATACTAAAAAGATTGATAATACGGTAAATACCAAGGAAACTAAGGTCTTTATTCCTTGTTTTCTACCAAACAATAAAATTAATCCTAAGAATATAGCAGTTAAAACAATTAACGCTGTTGTTCTTGAATACTCCATAAAATACCATAATGATTGTCCATCATAGCTTTCTTGATTATATAATAAAACTTTATCACCTATCTCAACCTCTTTTACTGTTCCAGCAATGTAAGTTGAAATGTTCTGGGTTGCTATAACCAATCTATCTTTGTTTTTTCCAGATAGAATTTGTGCCTCAAATACAATATCTGTATTATATTGGTTATCTAAACCATCAACATAAAGCGGTGTTTCTTTTCTTTCAATTATTCTTGTAACTGTGGCTCTTGGATTATCCACCTTTGTTACTTGATTCAAAAAACTGTTATCCTTCATTGCAATCTTATTTCCAATTAATATGTAAATTATTGATAAAATTAATACTACTGTAAATACTACTTTTTCTTTCATTTTTTTACCTCTTTTCTTACCATTTTTGTAACTCGCTTCTATAATAACACAAATTTTATTTTTTTGGTATAAAAATTGTTAAAAAAGTTACAATAATAACAAAATATTATGATGAGACAAAAAGACCGTCCCAAAATGTCCCACAAAAATGTCTCATGTTCTAGAAAGGATTGATTATATGGATATGGAAAAACATTTATTTATTACCGGTAGTTCTGAAACTTCGTGGAAAGATGCAATTACAAGTTCTATTGCCGCGGCATCAAAAACCATTGACTACTTGTCAAGCGTGAAAGTTTTAAACCAATATGCAAAAATAAGCGGAAATAAAATATCAGAATATTTTGTTGATTTAGATATCTCATTTGTGATTGATAGAGAAAGAAAAGACTAAAAAGGAGGCATTATTAAATTATGAAACCTATTGAAACGAAAAAAGAATATAGCGATTATGTAGATAAAAAATCTCCGAACTCTCCTATTTTGAAGAATTGCTTTAACGCCTTTTGGGTTGGTGGATTAATATGTTCCATTGGTCAAATTATAATGGATTTTGCTATGTATAAAGGATTAGATCAAACATCTGCATCAACTGTTGTTTCAATTGTATTAATTGGTGTTGCTGCATTATTGACAGGACTAAATATTTTCAATAAAATTGGAAAATTTGCAGGTGCAGGTTCTTTAATTCCTATTACTGGTTTTGCAAACTCCATTGTTTCACCTGCTATAGAATATAAATCTGAAGGCTACGTTATGGGCGTTGGCGGTAAAATGTTTACTGTTGCAGGACCTGTACTTGTGTTTGGAATTTGTTCATCTGTGTTAATTGGTTTGATTGCAACTCTGTCTACTTAAAATTAAATCCAGAAATTTTTAAAGGTTAGTACGAATACTAACCTTTTTACCTTACTAATTCTCGTAAATTTGACTTTACAATTCACAATTATAATTAAGCAATCTCAATCATTTTCTCCAAATATACAGAATATATATAACAATTATCCACATTTTTTCCCAAGGCTTGCTGTAATGCTGTTTTATATATTTCCAATTGCTTTCTGTATTTTTCTACTAAATCGTTTTCTTTTCCTTTTTCAACGTAGTCTGTTTTATAGTCTACTAAAACTACTTTTCCGTTTTCATCAATAAAGTACAAATCTATAATACCTTGAACCAATATATTATCTTGTAACCCATTTCCATATATTTCATCTGCTTTTATATTAATATAAAATGGTTGTTCTTTATATACTTTTTTCGCATTTTTAAGTTGTTTAAATAAATCTGACTTGGTATATGCATATAACTTGTACATGTTAATTGCTTTACCTTCAAGAACTGTTATTAACTTTCTACGAACCATATCATCAACAAGATCTTGTAGCATTTGCTTTGTGTATTCTTTTCGTTCATCCAACTTTTGGAAACACAAATGCATTAATGTTCCTTTTTGTGCACCAGTAATTTCAACATCTTCATTTAAGAATTGTGGCCTTGCAACTGCAAATTTAGATTCTTGATTTTCATCAAGTTCTTCTATAGAAATGATTTGTTCATTTTCGGCTTCTTTTAATTTTGTAACTGATGTTTTTGTAGGGATAGCTGATGAATCCATGTAGAAATATTTCCATTTAAGTGTTTTCGAAAGTTCTTTCATTTTTGACTGTTCAATTGCTTTTATTTTATCTTCTAGATTATTTATAATGTTCTCCTCAGAAATATCCTCGCTATCTTCATTTAATTCTTTCATCAAATCATCTTTTTTTATAATGTTTAAATTCATGTATTCTTTTATATTTTCAATATTGTTAAAGTACACTAATTCAATCCAATCTAAATATGATTTGTATCTCTTTAATAGAGCTGGATTAATCTGATTATTTTCAGTTTTATACATCTGCGTTAAGCTTTCTTTTTCCTTAAATGATTTTTCTATATCTTTTGAAACGCCTGTAATAATCAGTTTTTCTTTTGCTCTTGTTAGTGCAACATAAAGTACTCTCATTTCCTCTGATAACGTTTCAACTTTTGACTGTAACCTTATTGCTTCTTTTGCAAGAGTAGTATATTCAATTTTCTTATCTGCGTTAATATACTTTGGACCGAAACCTAATTCTTGGTGTAAAATTATATTATCATTTAAATCTTGCAAATTGAATTGTTTTCCCATACAAGATAAAAATACCACGGGAAACTCCAGCCCTTTACTTTTGTGAATACTCATTATTCTTACTACATTTTCATTTTCGCCTATTAGTTTAGCAGATGACAAATCCCCACTACTTGAATGAAGTTTATCTATAAAATTAATAAAGTTAAACAATCCCTTAAAACTTGCTGATTCATATTGTTTTGCTCTTTCAAATAACATTTTTAGGTTTGCTTGTCTAAGTGCTCCATTTGGTAATAATGTTACATAGTTATAAAAATTTGTGTCTGAATAAATTTGCCAAATAAGTTCATCTAAAGCCATATATTGTTCTTCACTTTGCCATTTTTTTAGATTATTTAGGAAATTTTCTATTTTATTCTTTAAATCAATTTTACTATCTTCTTTGTTTTCTTTCTCATAATCTTTACCATCAATATTCTTTTTGTCATCATCAGACTTTAGTTCATTATATTTGTTTTTTAAAGATTCATAGAAGGATATGTTTTTATCATTTCCTCTAATTTCAACCAACTCATTATCAGTAAATCCTCCTATGCTTGACCTTAAAACAGTAACTAATGGTATATCTTGCATTGGATTATCTATTATTTTTAATAAACACATAATTGTCTGAATCTCCATTGATTCAAGGTATTCAGATGATACATCACTAAATACAGGCATGTTTAAATTTGAAATTTCTTTTTCAAAAATTGGTGCTGATATTTTTGTTGAACGTAAAAGTACTACTATATCTTTGTATGTAACTTTTCTATATCCTTTTTTTCTATCATATACCTGATAATTGCTATCTATTAATTCTTTTATTTTCTTTGCTACGTATTTTGCTTCTATAACAACATCTTCAACTCTATCTTGATTTTCTGAAACTTCTTCAGTTTCTTCTTGCGTATTTTCATCGTTTGTGTCTTTGTATATGTCAGCTTCTGGAGCTTTTAAATCAATTATATTTAACTCTGCAATTCCGGCATAATTATTATTCTGATTTTCTTGAAAAGACTTCTCTAAATCATCATCACTCACATCATCAATAAAATCAAAATCAGGTTCTGGAAAATTAGCACCATAATTTAAAAATTCTGAACTATCATAAGCAATATTTCCTAATTTAGGACTCATAATATTTTCGAAAATTAAATTTGTTAAATCAAGTACGTTTTCCCTACTTCTAAAATTCTTAAATAGTTTAATTTTCATTCCAGCAGAAATTGGTTCGCCTTTTGATTTATATAACGAATATTTTTCCAAAAACAACTCAGGTTTTGCTTGTCTAAATTTATAAATACTTTGCTTAACATCTCCAACCATGAAAATGTTGTTTCCTCTTGAAACACTTTTTAAAATATGTTCTTGAACGTCATTACTATCCTGATATTCATCTATAGCTATTTCTTCAAATTTTTCTTTATATTTTTTAGCTACATCAGTCTCGCATATTACACCATTTTCATCTTCTTTTAGCAATATGTTTAGTGCAAAATGCTCTATATCATTAAAGTCTACTATATTTTTTTCTTTTTTTCTTGCTGCAAATTTTGCGGTAAATTCTATTACGAGCTTTTTTATTGAATCTAATATATCGTACATTTCATAAATATCAATATTTGCCTGTTTTGAATTATATATTAAGTACTTTTCTATTGTTGCCGCTACTTTTTTCTTAACACTATCTCTAATTTCTTTTGCTTCATCTTTTGCTTCAATTGTAATTTTTCTATCTGAAGGCCATTTTGTCCATGATAATGTTAATGCGCTATTATATGCATTTTCCCAGGAATTGGTATTGTTCATTATTTCTTCTAAGCTATCAATATCATTTTCTATTATTATTTGATATTTTTCTAATTCCTCGAACCTTGAAATATTTTTGTGAACCTGTTTTAATTTTAATATTGAATCAACTAGCTCTTCCTTAAAATTTTCCAGTAAAATTTGTCCCCACATAGTTTCTGAGAAGTCATTGTCTAATTTGTCCTTTAAATTAAACTTTTCAACTTGATCATTTAGCCATTTTTCGGGAAATGGACTACTTTGAATAAATCTATATATATTAAGAATTAATTGCCTTAAATTTTCATCTCCGCGATAATTTGTATATGTATTTAATAATTTTTCAAATGATTTATCTTCATTTATATATTTTTCTTCAAATAAGTCATCTATAATTTCCTGTTTCAATAATTCTATTTCAGCTGTATCTGCTACTCTGAAGTTGGCTGATGTATCAATTTCATAAAAATTATTTCTTATAACATCTAAGCAAAATGAGTGAATTGTGCTAATGTTTGCTTTATTTAGCAAAATAATTTGTCTTTGCAAATCAGCATTAGAAGGGTCTTCTTCTATTTTCTTGTATATTGCTTCTAAAATTCTTTCTCTCATTTCACTTGCAGCTGCACTAGTAAATGTAACAATTAATATTTTGTCAATATCTACCTTATCATTTATAACTTTATTTATTATTCTTTCTACTAAAACGGCTGTTTTTCCACTTCCGTGCTGCAGCTGCAACTAAAATATTGTTTCCTTTTTCATTTATTGCTAGAGTTTGTTCTTTTGTCCACTTTACTTCTGACACTTTTGTACCTCCCATTTTTGGATTTTTATTTAGTATATATTATTTGAATGTTTTTTTCAATAATATCAGTTTACGTAAATTGACTTTTATTTATAAATTTGTTATAATATGTTCTATATTTTTATAAGGAGTGATATTACAACATGTCCAACAACGAATCAGAAAAAGAAGTGGCAGTCCTGAAGGCATTATCTAATTTGATGTCTAAGGGTAAACTGTACAACACAAGTGCTACCAGTTTTGTAGCTCACTCTGCTGAAAAGCAGAAAATTGAGCCTACAACTGAATGCAAATTGCCTTCACGGCATTTAGTCTTATCTAGCGACCTTATCATTACAGATTTATCTGACGCAGAACAGGATATTGAAGATGAATATTCTTTTATCTTAAATACCCCATCTACCATGAGGAGTTACAAG
Organism: Clostridia bacterium; assembly: GCA_017470645.1. GTDB lineage: Bacteria > Bacillota > Clostridia > TANB77 > CAG-508 > CAG-492. The sequence continues at coordinate 36,413 of JAFUYJ010000042.1, read as the reverse complement.
ATTGAATCCTGCGAACAGATAGATGATGTTATCATCAAATTTTCCAACACAATTTATGGAAATTTCTGTATTGATGAGTTGTCTGAGAACTTCAACAAGGAACAGTTAGTTAACACTTTCACTCGTTCCAAAATTGTTGGTTCTTTGATAAACAGCTTCGGCTATATGTCTGTAGATGGTATTACACCATCAGATATGAAGGCAAGAGTTTTCAATCGTCTTAAAAGCTCTCAGCCTCATCGGATGTTAACTAGAACTGATCATTCGAAAGTTTTCATCTTGAAGATTGGTGACATGACTGTTTCCAAAGGATGCTTAGTTGAACCTATGGGACAGTTCTTGGTATTTAGTACTGATTTAAAAAGCTGGACTTCACAGGTTTTTCTGTGCTATGCAAAAATCAACATGGATTTGCTTGAATCTTCAGAACTTTACAGAAGCAACGTTGCAAATGTTTTAGTTGACGTTGATAATCTGAATAGTTCAAGATACATTGGAGCCGTGTTAGAAGAAGACGTAGCTAGTAGAGCAAAGAAGATAGATATTCCCTTTGCTGAACCTCTGGCAGTTTCCGTAAAGAACATTACCAAACTTGCTTGATGGATCCAAGATCACTCAAGCCTGCTTGCGCATGCAAGCAGGCTTTTCTTTTTATTTAATATACATTTCTGGATCAATTGAGTTTCCATCTTTTAAAATTTCAAAGTGAAGATGAGCATCATCTAATATTTCAAATGTAGCACTATTTCCAACTGTTCCTATTGTTTGACCTGATTTTACATTTTCACCCACTACTACAAATTCAGCAGTTAGCAAATTTGAATATACTGTACAAAATCCATTTTTATGTTCAACTACAACAGTCAATCCATATCTTGGATCATTTTTTATAGATTTAACAACTCCATCAGCAGCAGATTTTACAATTGTTGTTTTGTCAGCTTTTATATCAATTCCCAAGTGAGTTGTCCATTCTTTTAAAGTGTCAGAATAGATTAATTTTTCTTTTCCATACTTTTTATAAATTTCTCCTTCAACAGGGATTATAAATGTTGGATCCTTCTCTTGTTCTTTATCTTTTTCTGTACTATCATCTTCGCTTGATTTGTCCTCTTCTTTAGTATCATTGTTTTTATTTTCTTCAACTCCTATATTAGTTTCACTATTGTTTGTTTGTACTGTTTCATTATTACCTTCACTTGTATTATTGTTTGTTTGGTTAGGATCTTCACTTAATACTTCATTAACCTGCGTATCATCTTTTACTTGTACTTGAACATCCTCGCTTTCATTATCTCCTTGTAATTCATCAACTTTTTTTCCAAGAGGTGAATTTGTTTCCTCAATTACCTGTTCATCAGATGAATTTTCACTTAACTGTATACTGTTTGATTTGTTCTTTTTACCGGTATAAGTATTAAACAGTATAATAAAAAGAATAATCGCTGCTATAGCTCCTCCTACAGAAATATAAATAATTTGATTTATCCTCTGGTTTCTTAAAGTCTTTGCCATTTTATATCCTCCTTAACTTTTCTTTAGTTAAATTATTTCCAGGTTTGTAATATTTATACACTCATTAAAATGTTTATAAACATTTTTGTTTTTTATAGAGAACTTATAATTTTTAATTTAAAAATTTACAATTTCAACTCCTGTATAAAAATGTTTTATAATATCTTCACATTTATACCCTTGTTTTGCCAAGCTATCCGCTCCTGTTTGGCTCATTCCAACGCCATGACCATATCCTTTTACTTCAAATTTTATTTTTTCATCCTTTGCAGTAACAATGAAATTTGCCGATTTTAATGAAAAAAGTGTTCTAAGTTCTACACCCGAAAAATTGTGATTTCCAATTTTTATGGTTTTTATTCTCCCTCCTGATGTATATTCCAAAATTTGAAAACAATTTTGATCATCAAAGTTTATTTCAAAATCACTATAATGTTCTTTAATCTTTGATACAAATTCATCCTTTGAAATTTCTAATTCCGAACTGAATTGTTCATATGCATCTTCTCCAGCAGTTTCAACCGCTTGCAAATATGGGTATCCTGTTCCACCCCATACATTAACTGGCATCTCTGTTGTACCTCCACTGTTTGAATGGAAAAAGGCATTTATTGGCTTTCCTTCATATGTAATTATTCTTCCTTTTGTATCATTTACTGCTTGGACAATCTTTTTCCAGTTTTCTTCTCTCTTATCATCATCCCATCTTTCCATTCTATCTTCTTTCGTTATCCATGCTTGGCAACATGAGGAATCATCGCAAATGTGTGCATTTCCATGTTTAGATTGGTTTTGTGTAATTTTATAAACTGTATATGTCCTTGCAACTATTGCCTGTGCTTTTAAAGCTTCTAATTCAAAGTCGGCAGGCATTTCAGCAGAAACAACTCCGGTATAGATACTCATCCAATGGTAATTCTTCTATTGTATTTGTTTTTGTGTGCAATAATTTTATAGTATTGTATTCATTATAATTATAAGGAGTTGTATCTATGCTTTGTTTATCAATAGATAAGTTTTCATTGTTCAATTGATTAATACTATTCAAGGAATTACTTTCATCCGATACTTTTGTAAAAAAAAACGGAATTGTAAAAGTTAATAATACTAAAATCAGGACATAAAGAACTATTTTTTTCATTAATCGTATTGCTCCTTTACATTACCTTTATACTGCAAGCTTTTCTTTTATACTGCAAGCATTTCCTTCATATCTGATAACACTCGTTTTTCAATCCTAGAAACTTGAACTTGACTTATTCCTAGTACTTTAGCTACCTGTGACTGTGTACTCCCTCTAAAATACCTTAGCAAAATAATTTTTCTTTCTCTATCATTTAATTTATTTATTGCATCCTTTAAAATTATTTTATCTATTACATTTTTTTCTGAATCAACATTTGAAGGAATTTTATCTAAAATGCTTCCCTCATTATCATCTTTATAATTAACATCGTAGATTGAATCTACACAATTTATAGAATCTAAAGCTGCTGCAATTTCTTCCTTTGATACTTTTAAAACTTTAGATATCTCTTCTATTTTTATCTCGATACCCTTTTTATTCAAGTATTCTTTCTGTATTTCTCTTATTTTTACACATAATTCTTTCGTACTTCTACTAACTTTTATTGGTCCATCATCTCTTATAAATCTTTTTATTTCTCCTAATATATATGGTACTGCATATGTTGATAATTGAACTTCAAAATTTGTATCAAATCTTCTTATTGATTTTATAAAGCCTAAAGAGCCTATTTGATATAAATCATCTAATTCATATCCTCTATCTTTAAATCTTTTAACAATGCTCCAAATTAGTCCCGAATTATTTTGAACTAATTTAGACATTGCATCTTCATTTCCCTCCTTGGCTTTAATAATATCTTCAACACTATTTTCGTACATATTATTATTTATAAGCCTTCCTTTCTGTCTTTAGTGTAGGTTTGAATCATTCTGGTGATTCATTTCGTTCATTCCAGGACGGTCTTTTTTTTTCATTTTTGAAACATTTAAGTCCGTCCTCATTTGTGTCCTATTTAATTAACGCTACATAGCGAGTCCCTCTCCTCCTGTGCCACTTCGTCTAAAGAAGGCATTTTTTCAATAACCTTTTTCATAGTAACTTTTGTTCCAAGACCAAGAACAGACTCTATATGTACTTCATCCATAAAGCTTTCCATAATTGTGAATCCCATTCCTGACCTTTCTAAATTAGGTTTTGATGTATAAAGTGGCTTTCTTGCTATTTCCACATTTTCAATACCTTTTCCAGAATCCGATATTTCTATTTCAATTGTATTTGCAAAGATTTTAGCTATTATTTTGATCATTCCCTCCGTATTTTCATAGCCATGAATTATACAGTTTGTAACTGCTTCTGAAACTGCAGTTTTTATGTCAGCAAGTTCCTCTATAGTTGGATCAAGTTGAGCTGCAAATGCTGCAACTGTAATACGAGCAAATGCCTCGTTATTAGATTTGCTAAAAAATTCTAACTTCATTTCATTTTCATATAACCCTTTCATTTGTTCCATCCTTCGTATAATATATTTAGGTTTTTTATGGTTATACCTATAAACCATTTATTTGTTCTTATTAAGCACTTTTGACAACAGGTATTATTTTTAAAACCCCACTCATTTCAAAAATCTTTTGTATGCTTGGCTTTACATTTGTCATTTCTACTGTTCCTCCTAGCATATTAGCTGTTTTATACCTTCCAATTATCATTCCGATTCCGGCACTATCCATAAAAGAAACTTTACTAAAATCAAATAAAACTTTTCTAGGCATATATCTTGTAATTTCATTATCTGCCATCCTCCTTATTTTTTCCGTGCTATGATGATCGATTTCCTCCGTAATTTTAATAAGCAACAGCTTGTCCTCTTTTAAAAATTCACTTTCCAAAATACAATCCTCCTTATGCAAAATTATAAAATTGATTATATTGCTATTTTCATTTTTTTCCAAGAGTGAAAAATAAGAAGTTTTGTCGAATGACAAAAAAGTTTTCGACAAAAATTTATGGCTGTTTTGAGGAAAGCTGTTTTGAGGGACACTGGTAAAAAACATCAAGTATTTGATGTTTTTTACCAGTGTCCCTCAAAACAGCTCCCAAAATCAAAAAAATATCATTTATTTCTTATCAGATTTTTTATTTTTATTAACCTTCCTGCTAGCCGTCATCTTATCCAAATTAGGATATGCTGCAACAATTAAATCTTTTATAACTTCAAGTTCTTCTTCATTACATCTATCAATAATATTTTTAAGAACTTCCTTATTACTATACTCATCTTTATAATACATTTCACTTTCCTCATAAAGCAAATTGTCGCTTGGCACTCTTAATGCTTTTGAGATTTGATACAATGTATGAACACTACAGCTACTATTACCTTTTTCTAATTCTGAAATATAGTTTTCAGAACGATTTATCATACCAGCAAATGTTTCTTTTGTTAAACCTATAGCAACTCTGTAGTTTTTTGTTCTTGCTCCGAATCCATCCCAATCTTGATATTCATACCTATCTGTTCTACTCATAATTTTTAATCCTCCAATACTAGCAATTAAAATAATTCTTCTTTGCTAGTATTATCGCACGAATCATGAAAAAATTTTATCAACTACGAATATTTTATTTTCATTTTTACTAGTTGTTTTTTAGAACAAATAAAAAACGAAATTTGCTTCGTTACCTTTCTTTTAATTTTCAATTTCTATTTGTTTTTTTATTAGCCTTAGCTCCCTGACAATTTCATCGTAATCTAAAAATGGCTTGCTAATAAATCCATCCATAATTTCAGTGTCCATCAGCTCACTGCCCCCAGCAGTTATTACTAGAAATTTTGGCAAACTGCTTTGTTTCTTATATTTCCTTATCACCTCCAATCCAGATTTTTTTCCATTCCTAATTAAATCTGTTATTACAATTTCAGGTTTTAAATTATTTATTAGTGAAATTTCATCATCTGTTGAATTACACATTCCTACAATTTCTATATCTTCATATAATTCAAGATTTTTCTTTAGAACGTTACTTATTGTTAGATCATCATCAACTATTATTACTTTGATTTTTTTCATATTATCACTCCTTTGCAATATTGGTTGTTCTGATTATTTCTTTCACTTTTGTTACTTTATTATTTTGTGTTTTGTACTATATATTTTACAACTTTTATTTAAAAAAATTTGTAGAAATTTGTCGAAAAATAAAAATATTTTAATTTATTAATTAATTTTAACAAAATGTAGTTAATCCGATTTGTTTCTCTATTTAAGGAAAGGAATTTGAATATTAAAAAATAAAAACATTCCGGGGCGGTCATAATTTATTTCAAAATTGAAACAAATTATGATCGTTTCGGAATGTTTCATCTGTTAATTATTTTATTCAACATCTTTTTTCCATAATCCGTACTTATGGCAATACGCATATTTTTTTCTATTAATTTTTATCTTTTTTATCAAGCCAATCTAATAATATTTCAAACTCTTCATAATGATTCTTAAAAAACAATTCATTTTTCATTAAATCTATAATTTCATCCCTACTAAACCAATGTACCGAAGCAACCTCTTCTTCCTGTAACCTCAAACTTTCTATATCAGGGATGTCCATTTTAATATAATAATCATCCCAAAAAACTCTTTCATTATCTGATCTTCCACCATAATATAGTTGTAAATCTTCTGGTTTAATATCTAATCCAATTTCCTCTTTCACTTCTGTGATTATACCTTGTATGCTATCTTCTCCTGACTTTGGATGTCCTCCTGTTGTAGCATATAATCCATTTTTTCTTTCACTTCTTTTTTGAATTAAAAATTTTCCTTCTGTATTTTGTATAAATACTAATACAACAACTATGTAGCTCCCTTCGGGAATTTCTTCACCCTTGTACATTGTTTTGCCTGTTAAATTTCTATTAGCGTCATATAAATCTCTTTTTTCCATAATCTTATTTCCTTTCTCTTGATGTATGTTTGTTTTTATTATATCACTACAAACATTTTTGTGTAAATTATTTTAGCTATGTTTATAAATTTAAAAAAAAGAACGGTCTAAACCGTTCTTTTTTACATATTTTCCAATCTCTCTACAGTATTCTTAAGCATCTCCTCATACTTAGCCAATTTTTCTTTTTCTTCATTAATCTTAGCCTCTGGAGCTTTGTTTACAAATCCAGGATTTGAAAGCATTTTCTTTGCTCTAGCAACTTCTGCTTCTAGTTTTGTTTTTTCGTTTTGTAATCTTTCTTTTTCTGCTGCAATATCAACTAAATCTTCGAATGGAATGTAAAGCTCTAAATCTGGTTGCATTATTGAAATTGCATTTGATGGAATGTTGTCTTTATTACCTTGAACTACTATCTCTTCACCAAAAGCTAACTTTTGTAAGAATAATGAACTTTGATTAATTAAATCATTGTATTTTTCTGTTACAAATATTAATTTAGCTTTTTTTGCTGGGTGAACGTTCATGTTGTTTCTGATGTTTCTTACTTCACCTATAATTGATTTTAACATTTCAATTTCATTTTCTTCTGCTTCGAAGTTGAAGTCTTCTCTGAATTTAGGCCATGCTGAAGTCATTATTGTTTCATCACTGTTGTATAATTTTGTATAAATTTCTTCAGTTACAAATGGCATAATTGGATGTAACATTTTTAAGCTGTATTGTAAAACAGTGTTTAATGTAAATTGTGCTTCTTTTCTTGTTGCGCAGTCTTTATCATATAAACGTGGTTTTACAATTTCAATGTACCAGTCACAGAATTCATTCCAAATAAAATCATAGATTTTTTGTGCTGCTACTCCTAAGTCATAATTATCTATATTTGTAGCCATCTCTTGTGCTAGTCTATTTGCTTTTGAAATAATCCATTTGTCTTCTTTACATAGTTTTGATAAATCGTAATTTTCGTCATAATCCTCTAAATTCATTAATACGAATTTTGATGCATTCCATAATTTATTAGCAAAGTTTGCTCCTTGCTCAACTTTTGCTGGAATGTATCTTATATCATTTCCAAATGATATTCCTAAGATTAATGAGAATCTTAAAGCATCTGCACCATATTCAGCTATAACATCCAATGGATCAACGCCGTTTCCAAGTGTTTTACTCATTTTTCTACCTTGGTCATCTCTAACCATTCCGTGTATTATTATATCTGAGAATGGTTTTTTACCTAAATATTCTAATCCTGAGAAAATCATTCTTGAAATCCATAAAGAAATAATTTCATATCCTGTTACTATAGTATTTGTTGGATAGAATGTTTTTAAATCCTCTGTTTCCTCTGGCCAACCTAATGTTGAGAATGGCCATAATGCAGAACTGAACCATGTATCTAATGTATCTGGATCTGCTGTAAATTCTGTACAACCACATTCGTCACATACTTCTGGTGTTGTTCTTGAAACATGGATTTTTCCACAATTGTTGCAGTAATATGCTGGAATTCTGTGTCCCCAATACAATTGTCTTGAAATACACCAGTCTTGTAAATTCTCCATCCAGTTGAAATATGTTTTATCATATTTGTTTGGAATAAATCTTATATCTCCGCTTCTAACAGCTGCAATTGCTGGTTTTGCAAGTTCACCCATTTTAACAAACCATTGGTCTGAAATTGTAGGTTCTATTGTTGTTTTACATCTTTCACATTTTGCAACATTATGTGTATAATCTTCTATTTTAACTAAGTATCCTTGGTCTTCAAGCATTTTAACTATGATAGGTCTTGCTTCATATGCATTCATTCCAGCTACTTCTGGAAGTAAGTCATTCATTATTAAATTGCTATCGAAAACTTCAACGAATTCTAAGTTATTTTTTAACCCTGCTTGATAATCATTTGGATCGTGACATGGTGTTAATTTAACACATCCCGTTCCAAATTCCATATCAACAAATGGATCTGCAATAATTGGAATTTCTTTGTTCATCAATGGTAATATACATGTTTTTCCAATTAAATGTTTAAATCTTTCATCCTTAGGATTGACTGCAACACCTGTATCTCCAAGCATTGTTTCAGGTCTTGTTGTTGCAACTACTAAGAAGTCTTGAGTTCCTGGCTCAACATCTTTAATTGGATATTTAATATGCCAAATATGTGATGCTTCTTCCTTATACTCAACCTCAGCATCAGATATTGATGTTTTACAATTTGGACACCAGTTAATCATTCTTTTACCTTTGTATATGTATCCTTTTTCATATAATCTAAAAAATACTTCTTCAACCGCATTTGATAAACCTTCATCCATTGTGAAACGGCTTCTTGACCAGTCGCAAGAACATCCCATTTTACGTTGTTGTTTTTGAATAGTTCCTCCATATTCATGCGTCCATTCCCATGCTTTTTCTAAGAATTGTTCTCTAGTTAAATCTGATTTTTTTATTCCTTTTTCACGTAAACTTTGAACAACCTTCATTTCTGTTGAAATTGCAGCATGATCTGTACCTGGTAACCACAAGGTATTAAATCCTTGCATTCTTTTATATCTTATTAAAAAGTCTTGTATTGAAGCATCTAAAGCATGCCCCATATGTAGTTTTCCTGTTACGTTTGGAGGTGGCATCATTATGCAGTAGCTCTCTGCATTTTTATCCATACTTGGTTTAAAGTAACCGTTTTCCTCCCATTTTTCATATAGTTTGTCTTCAAAATCTTTTGGATTGTACTTGTCATTTAATTTGTGTTCCATTTTATCTTCCCCCTTTACTAATAATACAAAAAAGCCCATCCTTACATATCATAAGGACGAGCTTGAATTCGTGGTACCACCTTAATTTTATTAACTCTTTTTGAATTAATAATCTCTAACTGCTTATAACGTCTGCAAAACGGATATACTTACTTACATGTTCAGTATATCAACTCCAAAGCTACCTTCAGTATAATTTATTATAAGAAGCTCACAGCTACTAACTTCTATTCTCTTGATAACTTGTTATACTTACTCCTCTTTTTCATTGTTTTTACCTATAGTTAATATATTAACATAATTTCAATATTAATTCAATAGTTTTTTTAAATTTAAACTATAACTAAAATACTACCTATTACAGAAACTATAAATCCTACAATTTTCAAGCTTCTTGTTGCATCATTTGTATCACTTGTGCTAAAGAACTTTTTAGTTAGTTTTCTAGCATCATATACACAAACAACACCTATAGCCATTATAATTAATCCAATAACCTTTAATATATTTTCCATCTTCCAACATCCTTTTAATTAAGATTTTAAATATCTATTAATACTTTACTCATTTATACTTTATTCTTCAAAGAATTCTACTGTATACTTACAGTCAAACTCTTCATTTGGACGTAATAAAACGATTGATGTTTTTTCAGTAAATATTCCACTACTTTTTATTGAATCTGACATTCCATGCCATGGTTCTATACAAATAAATGGTGCTCCTGGTTTTGACCAAACTGCTAAATATGGGAATTCTGAATAATCCATACTTAATACTGGTTTTCCAGTTGATTTTCTCATCAAGAAAACTTTTGAAGATGTCATTCCCTTCATTATTATAGCATCGTTATTGAAACTATCTTTATTTAATGGAATTTTTCTTTTTTCTACAATTTTACTTCGTGCATAATCTGTTCCAATTAATCCATCAACTAAATATAAGAAGTGTATTTTATCTTCATCTTCCTCAAACTCTAAATAATAATCTCCATTTTTAAAGGCTTCAGCATCTATTTTAAATGCAGGATGTCCACCTACACAAAATGGCATATTTGTTTTTCCTGTATTTATTACTTTGTAAATTGTTGTTAACTTATTTTGGTCTAATCTATATGTTGTGTATAATTCAAAGTCAAAAGGATATCTGGTTAATGTGTTTTTGTTACTTTTTAATACATATGAATGAAAATTATCTAATTTTGTAACTGGCTCAAATTCTAAGTCCCTAGCAAAACCATGTTGAAACATTTCATACGTACGTGCATTAATTATTGTTTGATTTCTCTTTAGTTTACCTACTATAGGGAATAATACTGGTGAATGTCTTTTCCAATAAACTTTTCCATTTTCATCTAAGCAATCTTCCCCTTGGTGGATTCTTTCTACTCCATTAAGTTTAAAACTTAATAGTTCTCCACCATATTTAGAAGTTAAAATTTGAGTATGCATACACGTGGTCTCCTTTTCTTCCTAATTTTACTATAATAATATGTTCTTTTTCAAAAAAAGTCAAGTACTTTCAATAAATTCAAATGATTTGAACGTATTTCCTATTCTCATCATAATAGTTACCGAACTACAAAATTAACTATTTTTCGCTATCTAATTCGAAGTAAAATTCAATTCCGCCTTCTTTATTTATTGCTCCATAATCATTTTTATAATTATTCATTATCGCCTTAACAAAAGCTAGTCCAATTCCTGTTCCTCCATTTTCTCTATTTCTTGATGTGTCTATTTTGTAAAATCTCCCCCAAATACGCTGCAATTCTGCCTCATTAATGTTATCACCTGTGTTAAATACACTAACTCTTATTTTTTTATTTTCTTCGTTGGTTGTAATATCAACTTTTATCTTTCTTTTACCGTTGATTTCTTTAGAGTATTTAATTGCATTCGTCAAATAATTTGTGACAATTTGTTCTATATAAAAGACATCAGCATATGCCATAATTTCCTTATCACAATTAAATTCTAGCGTTATATTACTTTCTTCCAACATTACATTAGATTTTTTTATAACTTCATTTATTAGAGCAACTATATCAAAATTTTCATTATTAAATTCACGTTTTCCATATTCTAGTTTCATTAATTCTAATAATTGTTTTACAAGTCTATCCATCTTGTTGGCTTCATCTAAAATTACATTAGCATAGAACTCTCTTGATTCATCATCTGCATTTACGTTTTCAACTAGCCCTTCTGCATAGCCCTGTATTAAAGCTATTGGTGTTTTTAATTCATGTGATACATCAGAAATAAACTGTTTTCTCATCTCGTCTATTTTTGATTTTCTTTCAATATCTTTTTCTAATTCACTGTTATTTACGGTTAGCTGTTTTATTGTTTTTTCAAGCTTATCCGACATTATATTTATACTTTTCCCTAAGTTGTTTATTTCGTCTTCTGCATCATCAGTTTGATATTTTTGAGAGAAATCTAAGTTAGACATTTTTTTTGCTATTCCGTTTAATTCCAGTATTGGTGCTGTAAATCTTTTTGATACAATTGATGCGATAATTCCTGATACTATTATTACAACACTACCAATTGATATTAATACATTATTTGAAATCCTTGCACTTTCTTGTAAGTCTGCTGTTGGTGTTCTCATATATAGTTCATAACCATTATCTAAATTTGCTGAGACAATAATATAGTTTGCACTTGAATTTTTTTCTTTTACAAGGTTTATATCAATTTGTTTTTCTTTGTATAATGATTGAATTTTCTCTCCATTTTGCTTTATATCTTTTAGAAACTCTACTTCCGCACTATAGTCCATTCTATAGTTATCTGTTGCCAACATTACTATATCATCATTTGTTTTTATTAATATATCTAGGTTATTTTTTAATGAAAACTTCTTTAATTCACTCTCTATATCTTCATAAGGAACATTGTTGTTATATGCAGTATTTATTTCTTGATAAATATGCTTCATTACTCTTGTTTTGTTGTATAGATAGTATTTTTCTAAGACAACATTGTTAATTACTACTAATAGAAATACTATTAATGCAATTACAATACACAATGTTATAAAAAGTTTTACTCTTACTGATTTTAAATATTTTTTTATTTTATCCATAACACTACTTAACCTCAAATTTATATCCTACCCCTCTAATAGTTTCGATATATTTTCCTTTTTTTCCTAATTTATGCCTTAATTTCTTGATGTGACTGTCTATAGTTCTTGAGTCTCCATAAAAATCATAGTTCCATACATTATTTAATATTTTATCTCTTGATAATGCAATTCCTTTATTTTCTATTAAATACTTTAATAGTTCATATTCTCGCAAACTTAATTCTATTATTTTTGAATCTACTTTTACTGTTCTACCATCACTATCAATTTCAATTCCAGCTATTTCATAAACATTTGTCTCTTTTTTACTTGTTCTTTTTAACAATGCCTCGACTCTCGCTACTAATATTTTAGGGCTAAATGGTTTTGAAATATATTCGTCAACGCCAAGTTCGAATCCAAATAATTCATCCTGCTCTTCTCCTCTGGCTGTTAGCATTATAATTGGTACATTAGATTCTTGTCTAATTTGTCTTAAAACAGACCATCCATCTAATTTAGGCATCATTACATCCAGCAATATCAGATTAATTTTTTCTTGATTTTCTCTAAAAACTTGTATAGCATCTTCTCCATCAATTGCTTCTAAAATTTTATATTCTTTTTTTACAAGAAAGTCTCTTATCAATTTTCTCATTCTAGATTCATCATCAACTATTAGAATTGTAATATCACTCATATAAATCATCCTTTTCTTTAAATATTAATTTATATTATAACATGTAATTATGTCCAAAGTGTGAATTTCATTATTTTTTTTCTATTATTAACATCAGATTATAAAAAAGGAATAAAATGACATTATATAATGTAATGACATTCTACTCCTTTTATATAATAATTGCTTAACCTACAATAACGTAGCTTTTTTCGCTTAAAGTCAAATTCTGAGATGCATATTTTGTTATTAAAACCGTATCTTCTATTCTAACACCAAACCTTCCAGGAATATATATTCCTGGCTCATCTGTAATAACCATATTTTCTTTAAGTATAAAATCACTTTTAGAATTAATAAATGGATACTCATGAATATCCAGTCCAACTCCATGACCTAGACTATGAACCATGCTAGCACCGTTTAATTTAAAGTCACTATCAACTCCTTTTGAAATGAGTTTTAAATTTGCTCCTTCTTTCATATCCTCTAGAACTTTTAGTTGAGTTTTTAAAACTAAATCATACACAGGCTTCATATATTGTGGAACTTGTTTTGCAAACACTGTCCTCGTCATGTCTGAGCAATATCCATTACATCTACAACCCATATCAATTGTAATTGGATCTCCTTCTTCAATTTTTTTATCGGTAGGTACGGCATGTGGCATTGAAGAATTTACACCTGAAGCTACTATTGTTTCAAATGCTAATCCATCTGCGCCATTTTGTAAGAAAAACTTTTCTATTTCAAAAGCTATTTCTTTTTCAGTCATTCCAACTTTAATAAATTCTTTCAAATGTTCAAAGCATTTATCTGTGATTAAACATGCTTTTTTTATACAATCTATTTCATCATCTTTTTTTACAATACGCATTTTTTCTATTAAGCCTTCTGTTTCTTCAAAATTGTTAATTTTGTATTTATGCATATATTCTTTGTATTTCGCATATGTTAAATGTGCTTCTTCAAACCCTACATTTTCGCAGAATGTAAAGAAATTTTCATAATCTTCTCTTGTTAATTCTCTAAAATCGTATACTATAATTTCATCCTCGATTGTGAGAGCACGATTAACAGCCTCCATATATCTTCCATCTGTAATATAAACATTTTCGCGTCTTGTTAATAAAAGTACTCCCTCAGCATCTATGTTAGTTAAATACCTTATACTTACAGGATTTGTAATTATCATTCCTTGCATATCTAGATTTTTGAATTTTTCTCTTAAAGCTTCTATTTTCTCGTTCATAACATCACCCTTTTTCAAAATAATATATTCTTTGTATATTTATCTTTTGAAATTTATATTATATTCATAGTTAAAAACCGTGTTTTCCCAATGTAAATAAGAAAAATATTAATCTTATCCAAATATTTAATGGTATAAACATTACAATGAAGGCGGCTAAAACTATGAAAGGTCCAAACGGGATAAATTCGCCAACTTCTTGCTTTTTAATTTTGTTTTTAATTATTAAATATATACTAAAAATAGCCGCAAGGAAAAATGCTAATACCGTTATTGCAATTATATTTCTCCATCCAAAGAATAATCCTAGTGTTCCCATTAACTTAACATCGCCAAATCCCATTGTTTCTTTTCTGAAAACAAGGTTACCAACATAAGTTAATATCAAGAAAATTGCTGCCCCCAAGAACATTCCTATCCACATTTCAACTGCAATGTTTAAATTATTTATTCCTCTAAAAAAACTAAAGGCAACACCTACTTCAAGCATTGTTAGAGTTAATCTATTTGGAATTATTTGTAATTTATAATCTATACAAAACGCTGAAATTAACATTGGTGTTAATATCAAGAATTGTATAAGTTCTATCTTGTCATCCATTCCAATTACTCTTAATAATGCTATATAAAGCACACATGTTAAAATCATAATTGCATAATTTGTATTTGATGTTTTTATGTATTCTTTAATAATTTGAGAATCAAAAATTTTCTTGTGCTCCGGTAAATTCTGATTAGCTAAAGTTATTAACCTTCCAACAATTAATCCTAGCAAACCTATTCCAACATACCAATAAATATGTATATTTCCAATAAACATTTTATACCTTCTCTTTCTTTATTTTCTTTAAATATTTATCTATTATTTTATTTTCAATGGGTCTTTTTATCTTTGTAATAAAAATATCTTTTTCGGCTATAGGCTTTACTAAAATTGAAAACATTTTACATCTATTCGCTCCTATTACATCGGTCATAATTTGATCTCCTATTGCTGCAATGTTTTTTGATTCCAATCCCATTTCTTTTTTAGCCTTTAAAAATCCCGTTTTTAATGGCTTTTTAGAAAAATAAAAATATGGCACATCTAGTGTTTTAGCCACATATGTAACTTTTTCAACCTTGTTTGTATTAGATACTATACAAAACTTTATTCCTGCCTGTTTTAAATTTTGAACCCATTCTATTGTTCCTTCTTCAAACTTTTTATAGAAATCTACTAATGTATTATCTACGTCTAAGATTATTCCCTTTATATTGTTTTTTTGTAAAAAATCTAGGGTAACTTCCCTAACATTATTACAATAAAATTTCGGATAAATTAGCATATTTTTCCCCCTTATTTTACACCATTATCTTATCAGTGAAGTGGGATTTTGTCAATGGGAAAAGGTTGTAATTATCAACTTTCTTAATAATTACAACCTTTCTAACTATCTACAAAATCTATGACTTCCAATCGTAATAACATATGGTCTAGACCAAATCCATTTGCTTGTTGCTGTATTGGGATTGAAATAATATATACAACCATAAGTCGGGTCCCATCCGTTTAGCGCATCTCTTGCCGCATTAATTGCTGTACTGTTTGGAGAATAATTTATCTGACCATCACTTACTACATCAAATGCACCTCTTTGATAAATTACTCCTGCAACACTGTTAGGAAAACTACTGCTTTTTACCCTATTTAATACCACGGCTCCAACTGCAACTTGTCCTGTATAGGGTTCTCCCCTTGCCTCTGCATATATTAAATGTGCTAATAAATTTAAGTCATTGTTACTTGCTGTTCCACCACTTGATGAAGATGTATAAATTCCCATTGCTTGAAGAGTTTTAGGGCCTGCAATTCCATCAACTGTTAATCCATTTTTTGACTGAAATGATCGAACAGCTGCAACTGTTTTACTACCGTATATTCCATCAATATTCCCATTATAATACCCCCATCTTTTTAGTTTAGTTTGAATTTGAGTTACTTCGCTACCACTTGAACCATATTTAGATAAAGCAAAAGATTCATTTGTTCTGAATGATACATTATAAAACAAGAATATTGTAAACACTATTATTATGTTAAAAATTGCTAATATTTTTTGCTTTCTTCTTTGTTTTTTCATAAAAAAATCACCTCATTTATGGAATATTGTTTCCAATATGAGGCAATTTATACATTAAAAGATTCCGACAATTTGACCGTTTTCATCTATATCTATATTTTCTGCTGCTGGAACTCTTGGTAATCCTGGCATTGTCATAATTTTTCCTGTTAATACTACTACAAAACCTGCACCAGTTCTTAAAACCACGTCTTCTACATGTATGTTAAATGGTTCTTCACATTCAAGATTTTTTGGATCATCTGAGAATGAATATTGAGTTTTTGCTATGCAAACAGGTAAATTCGCATAACCCAAGTCATTTATAATTTTGATATTTTCTTTTGCTTTTTCAGTATATTCAACACTATTTGCACCGTATATTTCTTTTGCAACTTTTTCTATCTTTTCTTCTATTGAATCTTTTAAATCATATATGAATTTAAAATTATATTCTTTTTCACAAAGCTTAACAACTTTTTCAGCTAAATCAGTAATTCCTGCTCCACCTTTCCCCCAATTTTCGCACAAACTTAGTTCAACATTGTTCTCTTTTAATATTTCTTCTAATGCTTTAATTTCAGCTTCTGTGTCTGATGTATATTTGTTAATTGCAACAACAACATTTAAGCCATATTTATCTTTCAAGTTTTCAATATGTTTTAGGATATTTTTAGCACCTCTTTTTAGTGCATCAACATTTTCAATTTGAATATCTTCTTTTGCAACTCCACCATGATATTTTAAAGCTTTTATTGTAGCAACACACACAACTGCATCTGGTTTCAAATTTGCTTTTCTGCATTTGATATCTAAGAATTTTTCTGCTCCTAAATCTGCTCCAAATCCTGCTTCTGTTACAACATAGTCACCTAGTTTTAACGCCATCTTTGTAGCAATAATGCTATTGCATCCATGTGCAATATTAGCAAAAGGTCCGCCGTGAATTAAACATGGATTATTTTCTAATGTTTGTACTAAATTTGGTTTTATTGCATCTTTTAAAAGTACTGCTAAAGCGCCTTGTGCATTCAGATCTTTTACTTTTATTGGCTCATTGTTTTTGTTATATCCAACTATTATATTTGATATCTTTTCTTTTAAATCATGTATATCTTCTGATAGGCATAAAACAGCCATTATTTCTGATGCAACCGTTATATCAAACCCATCTTCTCTTGGCACAATATTTTTTTCACCTGACAATCCAGTATTTACTACTCTTAATTGTCTGTCATTTAAATCAACACATCTTTTCCATGTAACTCTTTTAAATTCTAATTTATTTCCAAAATAAATGTGATTATCTATTATTGCTGATAATAAGTTATTTGCAGATGTCATTGCATGAATATCACCTGTAAAATGTAAATTTATTTCTTCCATTGGTGCAACTTGTGAATAACCTCCACCTGTAGCTCCGCCCTTTATTCCGAAAACAGGTCCTAAAGAAGGCTCTCTTAGGGCTGCCAAGGCATTTTTTCCAATTTTATTTAATCCATCTACTAAACCAATTGATACTGTTGTTTTTCCTTCACCTAGTGGAGTAGGATTAATAGAAGTTACTAATATAAGCTTTCCATTTTTTTTGTTTTTCAATTCTTCCAAAATACCTAAATCTACTTTAGCTTTATATTTTCCATATTGTTCTAAATATTCTTCATTAATTCCTGCCTTTTGGGCTATTTTTTCAATCTTCTCTAATTTTGCATTTTGTGCTATCTCAATATCTTCCATACCTACATCCTCCCTATTTTTTGAATTATAGTTTAATAATAAATAGATTCATAAAAACACTATTCAAAATTTTCTTCAACCACACCGTCATCTGTTTTTAGTAAAATACTTATTCTTTTTTCCGCATCTTCAAGCATTTGACTGCATTGTTTAGATAGCTTCATTCCTTCTTCAAATTTTGAAACGGAAGAATCTAAGTCTAAATCGTTTTTTTCAAGTTCAGTTGCAATTTCCTCTAGTTTTTTCATTGCTTCTTCAAAATTAATATTTTCTTCTTTTCCCATATTTATTAAAATCCTTTCTTGTTTATTGAACTGTTCCTGTTCTTACATTAACAGTATACCACTCTATAGCGGAAGTTGTTTCTTTATCTCTAACAGAAACTGCATAAACGCCATTTCCTAAAGGTTGGTCTACGATAAAATATACTCCATCTTCAGTTCCATATTCTTTTTTAGCTAATTCTCTAGCTTTTTCATCATCATTAATACTTACTTCTTCGTTTTCTTCTTCCTCTTTAGTTTCTTCCTTTGGTTCTTCTATCTCGGGCTCTTCCTCTTTTGTTTCCTCTGTTTTTTGTTCTTCTACAACATTTTGTGTTTCATTTTCGTCTTCTATTTTAGTCATATTTTTACTTTGCTTATTTTCTTCTGGAGAATTTACTTCTTGTCTATTTTTTATATAATGTTGACCTCCAAACAACAAACTACATACAATAGCTAATACAGCTATTATTAATAACACTTTTAATACATCAGTTGAATCATCCTTTTTTCTATGTCTACTCATAAGCTTTTTCTCCTTTCAAATTTATTTTTCCTTAGTTTTATATTACTTTTACATTGCTACTTCCATCTTGAAATCTGATTATTAACTCATCATCTTTCTTAACGCCTTTTACTGAATTAATAATTTTCCCCTCACAATTCGTAGTTAAACAATATCCTCTCGCCAGCGTTTTTAACGGACTTAACGTATCTAATTTCGTTATCAATTCAATCATTTTTGTTTTATCATCTTTTAACTTGTTGGTAATTAAGTTTTGTATTTGTTTAACCTTCATATCGATTGAAATATAACGTTCATTTATTTTTTGTAATGGTTCTTTAAAAACTCTACTTGTCATACATTTTTCATATCTCAATCTCATCAATTCTATTTTCTTTTTTAAAGAATTCTTAAATCTATTATCATACTTTTCTAAATCTAATAACAAATCATTTACGTTAGGGACGGCAAGTTCAGCTGCTGCAGAAGGTGTAGGTGCTCTTAAATCTGCTACAAAATCAGCAATTGTAAAATCTGTTTCATGCCCTACCGCTGAAATTATAGGTAGTTCAGATTCAAATATTGCATGCGCTACAACCTCTTCATTAAATGGCCACAAATCCTCTAGTGAACCTCCACCGCGGGCCAAAATAATTACATCTGCTAGTTTGTATTGGTTCATGATTTTAATGGCTTCTGCAATTTTCTCTCCGGCGCCCTTTCCTTGAACAGGAACGGGTAACAATTTTATGTAACAATTAGGATTCCTTCTTGTAGAAACATTTATAATATCTCTTATTACTGAACCTGTGCTTGCAGATAAAACTCCTATACTCTTTGGAAATTTTGGAATAGGCTTTTTATATTTAGCATCAAACAATCCTTGTTTTTCTAGTTTATTCTTTAATTCTTCATATGCAGTATAAAGGCTTCCCATTCCATCTTCTTGCATAGCTTTGCAATAAATTTGATAAACTCCGTCTCTTTCAAAAACAGAAACCGTTCCTAATATCATTACTTTCATTCCGTCCTTAGGAACAAATTTCAGATTAGGAGTATATGTTTTAAACATAATACATTTTATTAAAGAATTTTCATCCTTTAAAGTAAAATACATATGACCTGTATAATGATGTTTAAAGTTAGATATTTCGCCCTTTACTAATACATTGTTTAAATACTCATCATTATCAACTTTATTTTTAATATAACGATTTAAATCTGTAACCGTAATTGGATTATATTCCACACTTATTTCCTCACTTTTCTTATGCTTAATTTTATAGAGTTTTATAACTATTCTTGTAAATTATTTTCTTTTACAACAGTTGCTAATACCCCGTTTATAAATGAACTTGAACTATCTTCTCCATATTTCTTTGCAAGTTCTACTACTTCATTTATAACAACTTTGTATGGAACTTTTTTATATATCATCTCATAAATTGCAAGTTCTAACAAAGCAACATTCACTTTAGAAATTCGCTCTATTTTCCAGTCTGATTTTAAATTATTTGAAATTTGATTCTCTAATTCTTGTTTATTTTTTATAATACTATTAACATCTTCTTTTATTTGTGTTTTTATTTGATTTGACTCTAATTCTATATCTTCAAAGTATAATTCTATATCTTCATCATCAAAACTTTTTTGAACTTCTAAACTATATAATAGTTTAAAAGTCAATTCTCTTATTGTAGATTTATTCATTTTTTTCACCCTTCTAAATTCAATACTATAATTTATCTATAAATTTTTTTACTTTATCTTTTGCTTCTTCTTTATTATATTGTAAATATCTTCCTATATAAGCGCCTACAAACATAGCTACTATTGCTATGACAATTCTATACAAGCTTGTACAAGCAAGGATTAAGGCAATTATGATTCCTATTATTGCCCCTAAATTTTTAACAAAAAAATTGTTTTCATTATTATCATTCATAAATTTAAACCTCCTATTTAACACTTTTTGCTACCATATTTTCTTGCACAGTCTTCTAGTTTATTGGTTGTGCACTTTCCTTTGTATTTTCGTCTAAATTTGATACCACTTGGTTATCTTTAGTTTGGTTTTCATTTGTCTTAATATCGTTTACTTTTATTTTTGATTCCGTGTTTGTTTTTACATTAACATTTTTACCATTTTTATTGTTTTCAATATCTTTTACATTAATATTTACCTGACTTACATTTAAATCTGTGCTTCTTTTAATTGTATCTTTTATTTTGTTTTGTATATTTGAAGATAGTTCCTTTATAACAGATTCCTCTTTCACCAATAAACTTACATACACTGTTATATTATTTTCTGCATCTAAATTAACTTTTGTTTGAACATCAACTGCTTGATCAAAACTTTTAACAACACTGTTGATTAAATTTTCTATTGTATCTCTTGAAATTAGAAGTCTTCCATCTTTGTTTTCTAACAATACCCCTGTTTTAATTTCCTGTCTTTTATTAATTTTGGTTGGGAAAAACAATGCTTTAATAGCCAATAAAACAGCAACTACACATGACCCTAGTATAATTCTACATGCTGTTTGATTTGTAATTAAATCATCTAGAAAATTGTATATAGTTTTTAACTCGACTATATCAAAAATAACTAAACAACTAATTACAGATAAACATAGCATAATTATTGAAAACAATACTAAAGCTAATCTTTCTAAAAATTTCATATTTATTCCTCCTTTTGGATGTGCTTATTTAACAAAAAAAGCACGACATATTGAACGTTCGTGCTTTTTTATAATTAAAGCACACTACTAATGCTTTAATTGAATTTTAAATTTTTATTGTTCAATATTTTTATTTTCATTATTAATATTAACACCTTGAACATGTACATTTACTTCAAGAACTTTTAGACCTGTCATAGTTTCAACTGCCTTCTTTACCTTAGTTTGTATTTCGTATGCTACGTTAGGAATTCTCGTTCCATATTCAACTATAATATTAACATCAATTTTTGTCTCTTTTTCATTTATTATATCAACCTTAATACCTTTTGCCATGTTTTTCTTTCCGCTAAGAACCTCTGTTATTCCACCAGCAAATCCTCCTGCCATGTTTGCAACACCAGGAATTTCTGATACAGCCACACCTGCTATTACTGCAACAACATCATCTGCAATTTTGATTGCATTATTGTTTCCTAAACTGATTTCTTCGGTAGTGTTTTCCACAGCTTGTACACCTGCATCTGGAATATTTGTTTCTGTTACATTTGTATCTGGTACAATTTCATTAACCATTTCCTCGGTAATATTATTATCTTCCATTCATATACCTCCTTGTATGTAAAAGATTTAATATTTAACTTGAATAAGTATATCAATTTTTATCGTTTTTTACAACCCTTCAGAGCAAATTTTGATGATAATTTTACGTTCATATCAAAAATTACCCAATAACATATCTATAAGCCATACTATCGCAAACAATAATGAATTCACCTTGTTCGTCTGGAATTGTTTCATAGAACAAAATAGGCATTCTTACTTCTTCTTCAATATCTAATAATTGATCAAAGTTTTTTACTTCGATAACATTTAAATTATCAATTTCTACAGGACTAACAATTTCTGCAACAATGTCTCCATAATTCTTCAAAATTCTATTTAAAGCTATTGCATAATCACTCTTCTTGCTGAATTTGATAGATTTTCTGATACTGTCTAGCATAATTAAAATAGCTGCAACTATTAAAATAGCACCAATTACCATAAATGGTATGTTTATCTTCTTGTTCGTTTCTGTAGTTTCAAAAATCTCTTTTGATTCTGAATTATCAAATTCTTTTTCAATTGAAAATACATCTTGTGCCAAATCCATATCTAAATTCATAATTGAACTTTCTATAACTGGTTTTTCAACTCCTGCAACTTCCATATTACTTCTTACAATAAGCTTTACTTGTAAATTTGCTTTAACTGGCATACGTAATTGTTCCTTGAAGTTTTTTACTTCTTCGTTATAAGTTGCAAAATCTACATCAAAGTTTTCAGATATGTTAAAACTTGATGCATTTACTTCTACTTCTTTTTGCTCAACTAATACATATTGTTTTGACCATATAGAGTCCTGTTTATCACTTGATGTACTTGCGTATTTTACGTCTGTTACTGCGACAACTTGATATGTATATTTTGTTTTTGCCTTTTTATTTCCTGCTAATGTGTACGTAAAATCCATATTTATTTTATTTACCAGGCTTGAAATGTATGTTTTATTCATTTCCAACGCTTGATTAGGAAAGAATTCATTCTCGTTTAGTTGAACTGTATAATTCACGTTTCTATTTATATTATAAGAATATAAAACATTTTTCGTTCCTTGTTCCACTTTAAATGATTTAAATATAAGTATAATTCCAACAAATAATAAAATAGTACTTATACAAATATTTCTTAATACATTTTTTGTTCTATTCTTATTTAAATCTTTTTCCATATTTACACCTCTTCTTTGGTTAACTAATTATATTGTTATAAAAGATTTTGCACCTAATATTTTTTCACTAAACCATACTGATGGATAACCTAAGTATGGCACATACATTTTTATTCTTCCGAATCACTTGTTCCTCTTCAACAAGTTTACTATCTGCTGATCCATTATTATCCCCTTGTGTTTTAAATAAAAGATTGCCATCTTCGTCTTTTTGAATTTCTACTATTCTATGTATTACTTCTCCGTTTTCAGATTTATAGTGTAGTATATCTCCAACTTTTAGTTTTTCCAAATCTTTCTGATTTGTTTTCACTGAAATTACTACTGCTCCTCTACTAAAAGTTGGAACCATGCTGTACGACATGATTGCAACAGGCTTTGCTGGAAGAAATCCTGCAATAAATGCTGCTACAAATAAAAGTGCAAAAATTGCTGGAATCTTTTTTACTGGATTAATTTTTTTCTTTTCTTTTCTTGTCATTCTCGTTGTTTTGATTGTATGTTCATAATTATTGTATAAAAATAATATAAGCGATATTAAAATATCAAATATTGATTTTAAGAACCAGTCTAAGTCTGGAAATACTGGTGATAATACTTGAAATAACGCTACTGGTATTGAATATGCATATACTAATCCAACACCACCGGAAATAGCTAAATAACTACATACGCATCCTTTTGCTATTTCAGGCATTATTACTGATGCGAAATATTCAAATATCTTTTCTCCAGATGAGAAAACCGCAATTCCTTCAGAATAATCAAGTCTTAATAATACAAATATAAAAGTAAATAATATATAATTTAATTTTTTCCTTTGATTATTCATTACTTTAGTTCTTACATAATCCTGCATTGCTATTAGCCCAACTATGTAGAATAAGTTTTTTATTATAACAAAAAAGCTTCTACCATACGGGCTCTTTTTGTAACCTAACACTAATCCTAATAGAAAATACAAGATATAATAAATTATAACTATTATCAATGTTGTTTTTATTTTTTCTTTCTTGCCTTTAAACCTTGTATGGTCATTTTCTATTGGAATGAAAATTATTGTAAGAGCTATCCATATAATCATTGTAACTATTCTTGTTGATTCTTGAAAAAAGCTTGGTACAACAAAAACTGTTAATGTTAAGCAGCCTATTAGAATTATACATAATACTGCCACATACAATATTATAGTTCTATTTTCTTTATTCATTCTTGTATGAAAACTCCTTTTTCATTAGTTTATTTACTGTTTGAAGCTTGTTTTCCGTTTAACGATAAATTATTTAAGCTAACTTTACTTCCATCTTTAAAAGCCAATTTCATTTTTATATTTAAACTATTTCCTTTTGAAATATATCTATTTTCATCTTTAGCATATAAGGTTAAACATCCATTATCATATTTTTTTGATGAAGCATTTGGTACATTTGACATTTCATCATTATAACCATTTGGAACATCAAATGAGATTACCCATGATGAAATATCACTATCCATATTTATTACTTTTAGGCTAATATCATATTCTGTATAATCTGTTCCTTCTATTTTTTCATAATTATTAATCTGCCATGTATACGTACTATATCCATCTTCGCTATTTTCAACTTTTTGTGCAATCTTTGTAGATTTTCCATAAATATTTAGTTGTTGTTTTAAATATGAATAGCCTATGCTTATAGTTATAAAAAACAATATCAATATTACTGTCGCTACCACTTTTAAATTTAATTTTTCAAATTTTCTTCTTCGCATAAGAACTCCTATAATACAAATAAAGTACTATTTCCAAATTACTGCAAATAGTACTTTTTATTTTGATATTACTCTGCTTGTTCGTAATTTAATGTAATTGTTGCAGTTTTTGATTTTGTTTGTGTTAATTCTGTTGCGTCTGCATTCCAAGTTACAGTTATAATATAATCTTTTGTGTCTCCTGAACCTAAAGTGTCGTCTGATTTAGCGTTTATTGAATATGTTATATCTGATGGTGCAGCTTTATTTGCTGAGTCAAGCCCATCAACACTTATTAATTTAGCATTTATACTTCCTTGATTTGCAACTGTTACTACATATTGAGCTGTTGCTCCTGGATATAATAAATTTACATCAAATGTTGCTGTTGTTGATGTATATGAAGGTGATGTTTTGCTTTCTGCTCCTGACATTTGTCCTTCTTTTATGTCTGTAATCATAATTTTCCACTCTGCGGTAATGTTTGCAGTTCCATTAATAACTAAGGCTTGTGATAATGCAGCGTATCCTACTGCCATTCCAACTACCACTAATAATAAAATAAGTAATATTATATTTTTATTGCTTTTTCTTGTACTCATAAACTTCATCCTCCCTAAAGGTATTTTCCAATATTATTTTATCATATTTCCAAAAAATAACAATAGTTTATGAAAAATGTAATACGGTTGTAATTTTTTTGTAATATTTTTGTAATATTCGCACACTTTTTATTCAAAGACGCTGCATGCATATAATTGATTTCCTCTTAAAAAATCTTCTACGTTCATCCTTTTTGCATTTTCACCTTGAATTTCTATTACTTTTATATTTCCGTCTATTGTTTTTATATATAAACCAACTTTAGGGTCTGAAAATAAAATTGTTCCTGGTGATAATTCATAAAATTTTGCTGTAAATTCTCTTAAATCTGGAAATTGTGTAAATAACTCTTCGTCAGTTAGACTTTCTACTTTCCAGAACTTAATTTTCTTTCCTTCTAAGAAGCTGTATGCACCCATAATTGGGTTTAACCCTCTTACTAAGTTTTTTATTTCAACTGCTGTTTTATTATCCCAGTTAATTTTTGACATTTCTTTATTTAACATAGGTGCTAATGAAAAATCATCTCCTTGTTTTTCTCTTGGAGCTGTTCCTTTTTCAACAAGTTCTAGTGTTTTTACTAATAGGTCTCCACCTATTTTTGATAATCTATCCCATAATTCACCTGTTGTTTCATTATCTCATATTTCTACTTCTTGTTTTAAAATCATGTCACCAGTGTCCATTCCTTCGCCCATATACATTGTTGTTATACCTGTTGTTTTATCTCCGTTTAAAACTGCCCATTGAATTGGTGCAGCTCCTCTATACTTTGGAAGTAATGATCCATGAACATTTATACATCCTAGACGAGGAATATCTAAAATTTCTTTTGGTAAAATCTTTCCATAAGCTACAACACATATAACATCCGGATTTAGTGTTTTTACTTGTTCTATAAATTCAGTGTTCTTTTTTACTTTTTCAGGTTGGTATACAGGAATATTTTTTTCTGTTGCAAATTCCTTAACAGGAGAAGCCATCATTTTCATTCCTCTTCCCTTTGGTTTGTCAACATTAGTTACAACTCCAATAATGTTATGTCCAGCATTATATACCGCTTCTAATGATTCTTTTGCAAAATCTGGTGTTCCCATAAATAATATATTTAACATTTTAACTCCTCCTTTTTAATCTAGGACGGAGAATATTTTAAAAATTTAAAACAATCTCCGTCCCTAATTTTAATTTTTGATAACTTCTAGTGTTCCAGGAATTATTTTATCTACAAACAAAATTCCATTTAAATGGTCTACTTCATGTGATATAGCTTGAGCTAACAATCCTTTTGCTTTTAATTTAAATTCTTTTCCTTCTTTATCTAAAGCCTTGACTGTAACTTCAGCTGGTCTTATTATTTTTGCAAATTGATTCGGGAAACTTAAGCACCCTTCATCAACTTCTTGTTCTCCCTTTTCTTTCAATATTTCAGGGTTTATAAATACATATGGTCCGTTGTCATCTTCTATATCTATAACAACAACTCTTTTTAGTACTCCCACTTGAGGAGCAGCTAAACCAACCCCATTATATTTATACATTGTTTCAAGCATATCATCTACTAATTGCTTTATTTTATCATCTACTATTTCAACTGTTCTACATTTTTTCCTTAATATTTCATCGCCATCTTCTCTTATATTTCTTATAGCCATTTTAGTACTCCCTTCTATTTAATATCGTCCCTGATTTAAAGCATATTGTTCGGATTAACATCAACAATCATGCTAACCGATGAATTTCTTTTTCCTAAAACTTCCTCTATACAACCATTAATAATATCAATAATATTCTCTCCAAACTTACACTTAATAATAATTCTCCATCTATATTTATTCTTTATCCTATCAATTGGAGCAGGTACCGGTTTATATAGCATTATAGGAATATTCTCTTTTTCAATTTTATCTTTTAAATACTTATGTACTTCTCCGCTAACTTTTTTTATGTCGTTTTCATTTTCTGAACTAAATCCGAGCATTATTATATCACAAAATGGTGGATATTTCAACTGTTTTCTTAACTTAGATTCTAGTCCATAAAACAATTTATAATCCTGTTTCTTAGAAAACTCTATACTGAAATTATCTGGATTATATGTTTGAATAATAACTCTTCCCTCATCTTTTTCTCTTCCCGCTCTGCCTGCAACTTGAGTTAGAATTTGGAATGTCTTCTCACTGGCTCTGTAATCATCAATATTTAAATTTGTATCAGCAGCTATAACGCCTACTAAAGTAACATTGGGAAAATGATGTCCTTTTACAACCATTTGAGTTCCGATTAAAATATCAATATTTTCATTTTTAAATTTATTTAAAATCTCCTCATGAGAATTCTTTTTAGTAACAGTATCAACATCCATTCTTATTGTTGTTGCAGCTGGAAACAATTTTTTTATTTCCGCTTCTAATTTTTGTGTTCCTGTTCCAAAATATCTAATATTATTGCTTTTACAATCTGGACACATAGTTAAGCTTGAACATTCGTATCCACAATAATGGCACTTTAATTTATTCTGTTTTAGATGATATGTCATTGTTATATTGCAATTCTTGCATTTAGCGGTATATCCACAATCCCTGCACATTATAAATGTTGAGTATCCTCTTCTGTTTAAAAATAAAATAGTCTGTTTCTTGTCTTGTAAATTTTTAGTAATTTCATCATATAATTTCATGCTGATCATACTTCTATTTCCGTTTGCTAATTCCTGTTTTAAATCAACAATTTCAACTTTAGGAAGTTTTGAATTGTTTGCTCTTTTTGTTAATTCTAATAATTCAACATCACCCTTTAAAGCCCTGTAATATGTATCCATATCTGGAGTTGCACTTCCATAAACTACGGGAATATCATATTTTTTTCCTAAATATCTTGCAACGTCTTTTACATTATATCTAGGTGACATTTCAGATTTATATGAACTATCATGTTCCTCATCAATTATAATTATCCCCAAATCGTTCACTGGTGCAAATATTGCTGACCTAGCTCCAATTATAATTTTAGCTTTTCCTGATTTTATTTTGTACCATTGATCATATCTTTCTCCAATTGATAGTTTGCTATGCAAAACCGCGATATTATCCTGTCCAAATCTTGCAATAAATCTATCCACTGTTTGGGGTGTTAGCGAAATTTCTGGAACAAGCATTATACTTGATTTTCCTTCATTTAAAACTTTTTGAATTAACTGTAAATACACTTCAGTTTTTCCTGATCCGAGTTACCCCATATAATAAAAATTCAGAATTCATGTAATCATCAATTGCAGTTTCTACCATTTCATATGCATGCTGTTGTTCATCTGTAAAATTTAATTTTCCACTTTTCTCAATCACTTTATGTAAAAAAGGATTTCTTTCAACCTGTTTTTCATAAATCTCAACGTATCCATTTTTTTCTAAAGTTTTTATAATTGCCCTAGATACTTCTGTTATTGCTTCTAAGTCTGAAATTAAAACATCATCGTTATCTAGCAAAAATCCCAAAACTTTAATTTGCTTTTCAGATTTCAAAACTTTACATTCAATATCTTCATTTATTTCAAGCTCATTTTTTAACAATCTCACACTATTTAATGATTTTTCTTTCACTCTTTTAGTCACATCTTTAGTTCCCGTTCCTGGTGGAAGCATTAATTTTATACAATCAGAAACATTACAAAAATATCTACGTGCCATCCATTTTGCGAGTTCTATTTTGGGTTCGTCAATAAAATCCTTTTCTTCAACTGCAGAAATATCTTTTAAACTATCCCACTCACTCTTATCTTTAATATTAACAACGAAACCTTCTTCTAACTTTTTTATATTTCCAAACTTAACAAGTACACGACTGCCAATATTAACCTTGTCTTCCATTTCAAAAGGAATATTATAATCAAAAGTTCTATTTAAATTTTTTACATTACTATTTATTATAACTTCTGCTATCATTGTTTCTCCTTATTTTAATTTGCTTTTGTAATTATAGCAATTCATTTGATGATTTTCAATAGTAAAAAAACAAAAAAGAGGACTACTTAGGTGAACTCCATACAGTTCACTCCATACTCCCCTCTCTATTCTTTATTTAAAAATCATTTACCTCATCACTAGCTTCATGCTTAATAATATCCATAATAATATCAACTGTTTTCTCAAGATTATTGTTTTTTAAAACATAATCATATAAACTCATTTTAGACTCTTCATAATCTAATCTGTTTAATCTCATTGTTATGTCTTTTTTAGATGGTTTGTCTACTCTGTTTTCTAGTCTTTTTCTTAAAACCTCTTTAGGAACTCTTAAGAAAATTGTAACAACTTTGGTATCTTGTTTTAATAAATCTAGTAAAGCTTCTGTTCCATTAACATCCATGTCTTTAACTATTATCTTACCACTTGCAATTTTCTCATTCATAAGCTTTCTAGAAGTTCCATAATAATGCTCGTGATGAACATCATATTCATATAATTCACCATCTTTTATCATTCTTTCAAACTCCTCTGTTGATACAAAGTTGTAGATTACTCCTGGAATATCTCCTGGTCTTTCTGGTCTATCTGTATAAGATGGTAAAGATTCTACGTTTTCCATTCTTTTAATTAATTCTTTTTTTATTGTATCTTTTCCTGCTCCTGATACTCCTGATAATAATATTAACATACTTTCACCTTACCTTCTACTATTTCATCTGCAGCTAGTGATACAGTTGAAACATCATCTGAGTCTGTTAATACTTCACTTCCTTCTGCAATTTGTCTTGCTCTTTTAGATGTAGCAATTACTAATTTAAATCTGTTTTCTGTTTTTGTTAATAATTCTGTAACCGTTGGTTTTACTATCATTTAAAACATCCCTTTCTTATATATTTTTCAATTTTCTTAATTGTTTAATTTAACAACTATATAATTCTCATCTGTATAAAACCTATTCAATATTTTGAATTTGTTCTCTTATGTCTTCCATAGCCGTTTTAACTTCTATAGCCAAATTCGTAATCTCAAGTTTAACTGATTTTGAAGCTATAGTGTTTGTTTCCCTATTCATTTCTTGAATTAAAAAATCAATTTTCTTTCCAACTGGCTCTTTTGATTCTAGTAGACTCCTAAATTGTGCCATATGACTGCGTAATCTTGTAAGTTCTTCTTCAATTGAACATTTATCTGCATATATAACAATTTCTTGTGCTAATCTTGCTTCATCAACAACATCAGTTTGCAAGATTTCTTTAACTCTTTCCCTTAATTTTACTACATATTCTTCAATAAGTCCAGTAGTATTTGAAAAAATGCTATTTACAAGTTTTTCAACATTATTAATTCTTGTTAATAAATCTTGTTTAATTCTTTCACCTTCAGTCTCACGCATATCTACAAAGTTAGCTACAGCTTGGTTTACACACTTTTCTAATTCTAGCCAAATATTATCGCTTTCATCATCTTCAATTTTTAATTGCAAAACATCAGGCATCTTTGTTATTTCTGTTACTCTTATTTTGTCATCTAATCCATTCTCATTTGCTAATTCTTTAAGTTGATCTATATAATTTTTAGCAAGCTCTTTGTTAATTATAACATCCTTACCTTCGTCGCTAAAATTATTAAAAGTAATAAACACATCAACTTTTCCCCTTGAAATATTGTTTGAAATAATCTTTTTTATTTTCTCTTCAAAGCACATGATATTACGTGGTAGTTTTATTGAAATATCACTATATTTGTGGTTAACAGATTTTATTTCAACGATATACTCTCTTGAATTTTCTTCTAATTTGCTTCTTCCAAAGCCTGTCATACTTTTCATATTAATCCCTCTTATTCATCTATTTCTTTTTTCTTTTTGATAACAATATCTTTTATATCATTATTATCTTTTTTGAATCTATGAATACTGCTTATAGCTATAAAAATTGATTTTAAAACATAATATCCTGCAACACCAAAAGTAATGTAATTTATTATATTTGTAAGATTGTTAAAGAACAATTTTATTGTATATATTAAGCATAAATTAGACGCTCCAAAAACAATTACTTCTATCGCATTCATAGCAATTTTTGTGTTGTCTTTTTTATATGAAACTTCGAGTAACACAAGTCCTATTAACAATATTCCCAGTGTAGATATTTTTTCAATTTTCTCTAAATCCTCTATAGAAACATTTTTACTTATCATCATAATTACAATTAAAAATGCTACCATAATAATTGCTATACTGATATTTATCAATACATCTTTTACTACATTTTTTCTCTGTGTTTTATCAATTTTGTTTTCTAATGCTTCTCTTATTTCTTTTAGGCTAACTGTATCGTACTTGCTGTTTTCCTCAAATACATTGTCATTTGTTTTTTCATTTATTTTTTCTTGTATTTCTTCAGCAGTTTTGATTTGAAATTCTTTGTTTTCAGCTTTGTTATTTATCTGATTTTCTTTTTTGCTTTTAGCTATATTTTTAACACTATTATTTTTACTGACAATTCTTTCTGCACTTTTAGTTTTAGCAGATTCTGCTGTTTTGGTTGTTTTTTCAACCTTTTTTTCTTTACCTTTGGTTATGTCTTGTGTACCCTTTTCTATGCTATCCTTTGAAATTTTTTCGCTGTTTTTTTTGTTTGAAGACGATTTTTTTGCTGCTGGCTTTTTTGTACTTGTCTTTTTGGTACCTGCCTTTGATAATTCTGCATTATTAGTGCTTGTTTTTCTTGCTCTTGTTTTAGATGATTCTGCCTTTGCTACTCCAGCTTTTGTTGCACTCGACTTCACTGTTGTCTTTTTTGTTGTACTTGTTTTTTTCTTATCTGTTTTTACATCTTCAGTCTTCGTTACTTTTGTTTTTGTAGAATTATTCTTTTTTACTTTTTTCTCTTCTTGCAAATTTTCCACTATTTTCGGTTTTTCTTTTTTTTCTATGGTTGATTTACTTCCTTTTTTAGTTGTCGTTTTAGTACTTCTAGCCCCAGTTGTTGATTTTTTTGTTTCTGTTTTAGTATCTGAAGTTTTCGCAACTCCACTTTTCTTCTTTTCAGATGTCGTCTTCCTATTTTCTTTTTCCACTACCCCATCACTACTCATACTATTTTTCATTCCTTTCGAATTCATACATAATAATACTTAGCAAAGAAAGAGCTACTGTTTCAGTCCTCAAAATTCTGTTACCCAAACTTACAACCTTTGCACCTCTTTGTTTCATATATTCAACTTCCGAAATATCTATACCACCTTCAGGACCTATAATTACAGCTATCTTTAACTCATTTTTTCCATTCAAACTCTTCAAAGCATCCTTCAGATATGTAACTTTCTCATTTTCATAGCAAAGTAAAACTAAGTTATACTTATCAAAATCACTAGAAATATCCTTAACATTTTTCACACTACAAATTTCTGGAATAATATCTCTACCACTTTGCTTTGCAGCAACTTCTGCAATCTTTTGCCATCTATCTATTTTCTTTACTTTATCTTTTTCATCTAATTTCACAATACATCTTTTCATTTCAACAGGAGTTATTTTCTCTACCCCTAATTCCACTGATTTTTGAATAATAAGTTCCATTTTATCTGCTTTAGGTAATCCCTGATAAATGTGTACTTTTACATTAGACTCTGCATTGTCATCGCATTTTTCTATAATGTTACATAGAATATCTTCTTTATTAAACTCCATAATCTTCACAATATAATTATCAGAAGTCGATTCATCACATACATTAAATGTATCTCCAACCTTCATTCTTAACACGTTTATTATATGATTAACATCATCACCTACTATACGAACTTTTTCACTCTCAATTTGTCCATTCTTAACAAAAAACTTAGGCATATAAATACTCTCTTTCCTTAATTTGTCATAATTATATCATACTGAGTACTGTTTGTCCAGATAAAAAAAGCCGTGCTTACACACGACTTTTGTTTTATTTTTATTGAAGTTTTGTTCCACATTCTCCGCAGAATTTTGCTCCTTCATTAACTTTTGCTCCACAGTTTGGACATACATTACCTTCTGGTTTCTTTGTTCCACATTCTCCACAGAATTTTCCTGTTACTGTGTTTCCACATGTTGGGCAAGCCCACCCATTTGCTGTATTTTCAGCTGTTGGTGCAGGTGTAGCATTATCTTGAACTGACGCTTCAGGTGCTACTGCTGGTTCTTCTACAGGCGCTGGTGCTGGCTCTGGTGCTACAGGTACGTCTGGTTGTAGTGGATTTCCTGTTGGTTGTTGAGCTGGTTGAACATTACCAAATGCGTTTTGCATTACACTATTTCCCATTCCACCTGAAGTCATGTTCATCATACCGATTCCCATAAATCCATTGGCAGCTCCTCCTGCATTGCTTGCAGCTTTTTCCATAACATCAAGAATACGACCTTGTTGCATTCTTGAATTTGAATTGTGTTCATACTCTTCAATTTTTCTTTCAGAATCTGGATCAGGTGTTACTGATTCAACTGCAAATACTTCAATTTGTAAACCTCTATTTCTTACAGGTTCATCAAATACTTTTTCATCCATCATTTGTTTGATTTCATCTGTTTGACTTGGTAATTCTAATACTGGAACTTTGTGAGCTGAATTTCCTAATTCGTTTAATACGTTTTGGAATACAGCAACAACTTCTGAACGAATTTGTTCTGTTAATTGTGATACTCTGTATTCATCAGCTGTTCCAGCTATGTTATTCATGAATAATGCTGGGTTTACTAATCTAAATGTGTATGTACCAAAACATTTAACTTTTAAAGCTAAAGGCGTAAATTGTCCTGTAATTTCATTTGCTATTGCATGTGACCAGTCTTGATATGGTACTGGTGCTGGTGTTCCAAATTTATTTTTTATTATTTCTTTTATATTAAAGAAGAATACGCATTGTTCTTTAGCTGTTGCTCCATTGTATGTAAATCTTTGCCACATTTCTTTAAATACTGGTCCAAATTGTCCAGCAAAGAATGAAGGGCTTGATGATGTGTCAAATGTGTAAAAACCATCTTCAGCTGTTGCATCTATAACTCTACCGTTATCATATATAACTGCACATTGTCCTGGTGCAACTATAATAGTACTTTTATTTGTAATAACTTCTGTTGGTGTTGTTTTTTTCTTCATTAGAATATCATTTCCTAAATCTTCACATCTAATTGCTTCTTTCCATTGGTCTTGTAAAGTGCTTCCAATAGCACTTGCTGCTGCTTTAATTAATCCCATAATTTCTACCTCCTAAATAATTACTTAATTAAGATTATACATTATTTTTAACATTTATTCAATAATTTTTAATTAAATTTGTATAATTTACGTTTTAGGTCGAAAATTCAAATTTCAAATTTATTCTACTTACTTATAATCTTCTGAATATGAAACCATGTACCATCCTTTTAAATTGATTGGTTTAATATATGTACCACAATATTGACAGTTACCTTCACCTAATTTTCCTAGTGGAGCTCCACAATTTGGGCAGCTTATTGTGTGTGCCATCTGATTATATTTAAACTTAGTTTCATCGTACACATATACAAACTGTGTTGTATACCTTGTTTGTCTTTTTAAATCCGAAAATTTTTTGTTCTTACTTTTATCGCTATCATCACTATAATAGTATTCTAGTGTAGTAGATAGTGTAACCGTTGCCTTTCCTGCACTTTTTAGATAATCTTTTATAGCGTGACGGTGAAAGATTACATCATCATATTTTATATTAACATTGTTATTTTTTAAATCTTGTACTTTATCTCTAATTGTTGAATACATATAAATTAAGTCATTATCTTTTCTTATCTCTTCAACATTTTTTTCTTCTATTGCATTAAAAATCTTTAATAAATTTTTTTCAACCTTGCTGAATAAAAAATCTTTATTAAAGTCATTAAAATCTCTTAATATTGCAGGTTCTAAAACTTTAGTCATTCCACTCACATTTTTTTCTCTCATGTATTCCTGTCTTTCAATATTTTTTACATTTTTAGCTGCTTTTATTAATTCTTTAAAATTAACTGGACCAACCATGCTTCTCACTTTAATAAATATGATCATTATTATAATAAAAATTGCCGCTATTATTCCTAAACATGCACCTAAAAAACTAAATACAAAACTCATTTTTTATTATTCTCCTTTCAAAAATCAATATTATATTATATTTTTTTACTATTTTTGTCAAACAAAATAAAAAGGTATAATATTTAACATATCATACCTTTTTTATCACATTATTGTCTTATCGTTTTATTATTCAACTATACTATCTTATTGTTTTATATCTAACAAAACTTCCTAAACCAATCATTGAGAATATTATTATTGCTGAAATAATTCCAGTATCATTTGCACCTGTTTGTGGAATATCTTCTTCAGATTTATTAGGTGTATTTGATTCTATAATTGTTTCTTGAACTTTAGATGTTTCTTCACCATTATCGCTCTTTTCTTCAATTGGTTCTTCTGTAGTAACTTCATCTACAGCTTTGTCATCTTTTACTGGTTCTTGATTGTCTTTTTTATCTGTATCATCAGTTTCTACATACCCATCGTTTGATTTGTTATCATCATCTATATGTACTACAATTTCATCATCATCTGCTGGTTGATTTTCTGGTTCATCTACTGGTTGGTCTCCTGGTTGAACTTCTGGTTCATCTCCCGGTTGGTCTCCTGGTTCATCCCCTGGTTGGTCTCCCGGTTGGTCTCCTGGTTGGTCTCCCGGTTGGTCTCCTGGTTCATCTCCTGGTTGGTCTCCTGGTTCATCTCCTGGTT
>JAFUYJ010000041.1 GCA_017470645.1 Clostridia bacterium | reverse complement strand
TGTAAATTTTGTAAAAAAATTTTTCATACTATTGCGAAAAACAAAAAAATATAATATAATAACTAACTAGATATTTTGATAAAAAATGAGGGGAATAATAGAAATGGTAAATCCAGAACTTTTGGAAGATTTGTGCTATGATGCAGGTACAACAAAAAAAGAAAAAGCAATGGAATATGTTGCAAAAAAAAGAGTAAATATAACAAAAGCTATTTATGAAGATAGAAATAATTTTGAACTTAAATCAAAAGTAAAAGGAACAGACGATGATTATGATGTATATATTAAAGTTCAAAATAACGAATTAGAAGATTTAAGATGTAATTGCCCAGATTATAAAAAGAATTACGCAGCATGTAAACACATAGTTGCAACAATGGTTGAATTTGATAACAATCCAGATTATATTAGAATTTTTACTGGGGAAAAAAATGATGACAACACAGAAAGTAAAGCTAAACAGAATGTAAGAAAAAATAGAAGTACAAAGGAATACAAAATATTCCAACAATTAGTAAATGAGTTTTATTATGATAATGCTACAGAGCAGGAAAAAGAGTTAGGAAAATCAAAGAATAAGAATATTAAAATTGTACCTAAACTATTGATAGATAAGTTTAATTCTAGCTTAAAACTGGAATTTAAAATTGGAGAGCAACAATTATATAAACTAAAAAGCATACCTGAATTTTATGATCATATGTTGAATTCAGAAAATTGTAAATATGGTTTAAAACTTGAGTTTGTACATAATAAGAATAATTTTGAAGAAGAAAGTTTACCAATATTGGAATATATAATGAAGTATGGAGAAATCATAAAATATGCAAATCAATCAGCTGATGAGTACGGTTATTATGGAAGACACTTAAGTGATTCATATATAACTGTTTCAAATTCAGGATTAGATGAACTTTTTGAAATATACAAAGGAAAATCACTAACAATCCAAAGAGAATATTCGGAATATGATGCATATTTCATAGATAAAGAGCCAGATATTTCATTTGATGTTCAGGAAATAAATGATAAAGAATACAGAATTGTTCCAAATGTAGATATATATGAGTACAACATTATTCAAGGAAAAAACTATGTGTATTATGAATATAAAGGAAACATTTATAGGTGTACACATGAGTTTAATGATACAACATTGCGTTTATTACAAATGTTTAGAAAGAACTTTACAACAGAAATAAGATTAAGAAAAGAAGAGCTATCAACATTGTTCTCTATAGTATATCCAAAGGTTAGAAGTTCTTTGAAATATGATTCTTTAAATCAAGCAGAAATAGAGAAGGTAATTCCTAAAGAATTGTATGTAAAAGTTTTTCTGGATTATGATAAAAACAATTATGTAATTGCAGATATTAAATTTTGTTACGATGATTTTGAGTTTAATCCGTTAAAAGAGGAAAATGTAGAAGTAGCAAGGGATGTTTTGAAGGAATCTGAAACTCTTGATATATTTATAAAAACAGGGTTCATGTTGGATAGGGAAAATTCAAGATTAATTCTTGTAAAGGATGATGCAATATATAACTTTTTATCAAATGAAATTGAACTTTATATGAAAAAGTTTGAGGTGTTAGCAACTGATGACTTTAAACAAAAGCAGATAAGACAACCAAAAGTATCAAACATTGGAGTAAGAGTTGAAAACAATTTATTAGAAGTAAACTTTGATGGGTTGGGATTTGAATTGTCAGAGATTAAAGACATAATGGACAAGTATAAGCTAAAAAAGAAATTTCATAGATTAAAGAATGGAGATTTTATCAATCTTGAAGAAAATGAAACAATTAAACTATTTGAAAGTTTACAAACAAACCTTGACATTGATTTTAAAGAAATTGAACAAGGTGAGATTAAATTGCCATTGTTTAGAAGTTTATATTTAGAGAGACTATTAAAAAATTCAGATATAAAAAATATAAGCAAAGATGACGACTATGTTAATATTGTTGAAAAGATAGATAATAAAAATATTGATGAGAATATTCAGCTACCCGAAGGTTTAAATGCGAGCTTAAGAAATTATCAAGAAACCGGTTTCAAATGGTTAAAAACACTAGATGCCTATAATTTTGGCGGGATTTTGGCTGACGATATGGGTCTTGGTAAAACAATTCAATTGGTTAGTGTTATTTTGTCATATGTTGAAGACTTTGAAAAGAAGGCAGAAGAAAAAGAATTATCAGCAAATAACTCAAAACCAAAGGCAAGTTTAGTTATATGTCCAAGTTCGTTGACACTAAACTGGTACAATGAAATTAAAAAATTTGCACCATCATTAAAGGTACTTTTAATTAATGGTAACGTTCAAGATAGAAAGAATAAGATTAAAAATATAGGTGATTACAATGTTGTTATTGCATCATATGACATATTAAAACGAGATATTGATACTTACAAAGAAATGAATTATGAGTTTAAATATGTTATAGCAGATGAAGCACAATACATAAAAAATAACAATACACAAAATTTTAAAGCTATTAAGGAAGTTCAAGCAGAAACTAGATATGCACTTACAGGAACACCTATTGAAAACTCTCTTTCAGAGTTATGGTCAATTTTTGACTTTGTTATGCCAGGATACTTATTTGGATATAGAAAGTTTAAAGAATTATATGAAACACCTATAGTAAAAGACGAAGATGGCGAGGCAATGAAAAAGTTAAAAATGCTTATAGAGCCTTTTATACTAAGAAGAATAAAAGAAGAAGTTTTAACAGAGTTGCCAGATAAAACAATTACGATTTTGAATAACGAGATGGAAGATGAGCAACAAAAGATATACATGTCTTATATGGCTCAAGTAAAAGAAGAAATTGAAACTGAGATTTCGGTAAATGGATTTGAAAAAAGCCAAATTAAAATTCTTTCTTTGTTAATGAGGTTGAGACAAATATGTTGTCATCCAAGTTTATTTATTGAAAACTACAAAGGTGAAAGTAGTAAATTAAATCAATGTATTCAAATTGTAAAAGATGCTATAGAGAGTGGGCATAAGATATTACTATTTTCAGGATACACTTCTATGTTTGATATTATAGAAGAAGAATTTAAAAAAGAGAATATTACGTATAGCAAGTTAACTGGTCAAACGAAAGTTGGGGATAGAATTAAACTAGTAGATGAGTTTAATGAAAATCCGGATATTAAGGTTTTCTTGATTTCTTTGAAAGCCGGTGGTACTGGACTTAATTTAATTGGTGCAGATATGGTTATTCATTATGATCCTTGGTGGAATTTATCGGCTGAAAATCAGGCTACAGATAGAACCTATAGAATTGGTCAGAAGAAGAATGTTCAAGTATATAAGCTTATTACTAAGAATTCTATTGAGGAGAAAATTTATGAGTTACAACAGAAGAAGGCTAAGTTGATTGATAATATGCTTTCTACTAAGGAGACGTTTATTAGTAAGCTTTCGAAGGATGAGATTATGAGTTTGTTTAAGTAGTTTTTTTGACTACTCTACAAGTAGGAAATGTATTGTTGGTGCACTAGTTTAATGATAATTTCTTTTGATAATATGGGAATCTTGGGGTTGAAATTTTTTTAAAATGTGTTATAATATCGTTAAATTTGTTAAGGAGGAGATTTCATGGGAGATAATAACGTAATAGATGGAATTATGGAAAAAGTGCCACAAGTAAAAGAGGCTGTAGAAAAAGTTGAACAAGCTACAGGGAAAAAGGTAGAAGATATTGCAAAGGAAATAGGAGATAAAGTTACAGAGTCTATTAAGGAGAGTGGGAAAGATCCTAAAGAATCTATCCAAAATATAGCAAGTAAAATATTTCCAAAGAAATAAAGTATAAAATTTGGGACGTCCCTTAAGAAAGTAGGGACGTTTTATAATTTATAAAGATAAAATAACAGTGTGTATATGTTTGACTAAAAAACGTATAGGAAAGGTGAAAAAATGAATGACTATATCACAGTAATAGGTGGAGGTTTAGCTGGCTCAGAAGCGGTATACCAAATAGCTAAAAGAGGAATAAAGGTAAAGTTATATGAAATGAAACCTGTAAAGTTTTCTCCTGCACATAGTAACAATAATTTAGCAGAAATTGTTTGTAGTAATTCTTTTAAATCTAATTTACTAACAAATGCGTGTGGTTTGTTAAAGGAGGAACTAAGAATTCTGGATTCGTTGCTAATTAGAATTGCTGATGAAACATCTGTACCTGCAGGACAAGCACTGGCAGTTGATAGAGAAAAGTTTTCTAAAGGAGTAACTGAAGAATTAGAAAAAAATGAAAATATAGAAATAATACATAAGGAATGTGGGGTAGAGGACTTACATATTAAAGAAATTGCAAAGAATCGGAATAGTAATAATTGCCACTGGACCATTAACTTCAGATAGTTTGGCTAAAGAGATTAAGGAAATTACTGGCGATGAAGGTTTGCACTTTTATGATGCTGCAGCTCCTATTATTGAAAAAGATAGTATAGATATGAATATAGCATTTTGGGGAGATAGATATGACCAAGAACGTGGTAAAGAAGAAGATATTGATGAGTGGAAAAAACGTATAGAGAATTTAAAAGAAGCGGATTATATTAACCTTCCAATGAATAAAGAAGAGTACGAAAATTTCGTAAATGAGCTTGTAAATGCAGAAGTTGTTCAGTTACATGAATTTGAAAAAAGAGAAATATTTGAAGGCTGTATGCCAATTGAAATAATGGCTAAGAGAGGACTAGATACATTACGTTTTGGACCATTAAAGCCTGTTGGTTTTACAGACCCAAGAACAGGATTTAGACCGTATGCGGTTGTACAATTAAGACAAGACAACAAAGAAGGAAGTATTTATAATTTAGTTGGATTTCAAACAAATTTAAAATTTGGAGAACAGAAAAGAGTATTTAGCTTAATACCGGGATTGGAGAAAGCGGAATTTGTAAAATATGGAGTAATGCACAGAAATACATATATTAATTCTCCTGAATTATTGGATGAGACGTATAATTATAAACTAAATTCAAATATATATTTTGCAGGTCAAATAACAGGCGTTGAAGGGTATGTTGAATCTATATCTTCTGGTTTGGTAGCTGGAATCAACGCTTACATGAGGTATAAATCAGATGAATCTAAAACGTTTAGTAATAAAACCATGATAGGTGCTTTAGCAAAATATATTTCTACTGATAACAAAAAATTTCAGCCTATGAATGCGAACTTCGGGATTTTACCTGGATTGGATAGTAGAATTAAGGATAAGAAGGAAAGATATAAAATTCTTGCTGAAAAAAGTTTGAAAGAAATGAATATTACAAAAGTATAACAAAAATATTACAAATATTACAGTTGTTATACATTTATTTTAAAATTATCAAAAGGGCAATAAATATGATATAATACAAGCGAGAATATGTAGTTTATAACTTTTAATTATCAAATATATCAATCAAATTAAAAGGCTTTTGGTACAAAAAAACTATATATCATTTAAGTAGCGTATAAAAATTTTTTTATTAAAAATTCTAATATTACTGTAACGGTAATGAGAAGGAGGAATAGATGGAAGAAGATGTTTTAAACGAATCAGAATTATTAGAAAGGTTAAATAACTTACCACAGTTAGGGGAATTACAGCAACAATTAAGAGAAACAAGACAAAGATTAAGAGCTGCAAGAGCAATGAATAATATTACAGTAGTGCAAGAAGAAGAGTTAAGGGAATCAGAGTTATTAAAAAGGATGGAATCGTTGCCACAAGAAAGAGAAGAGTTACAACAACAATTAAGAGAGACAAGACAAAGATTAAGAGTAGAAAGAACGAGGGAAAATATTCCAACAGAACAAAGAGAAGAACTTAGTGAATCAGAGTTATTGGAAAGGTTAAACAACTTACCACAACTAGAAGAATTGCAGCAACAATTAAGGGAAACAAGACAAAAATTGAGAGCTGCAAGAGCAATGGGAAATACATCAGCTATACAAGAAGAGGAATTAAGGGA
>JAFUYJ010000010.1 GCA_017470645.1 Clostridia bacterium | reverse complement strand
GATGAATTATGGCAAAAGTATATACTGAATGTCCAGTAGAATATACTGCTTCGATATTATCAAATAAGTGGAAATGTTTAATATTAAGAGATTTACTAACAGGTACAAAGAGATTTAATGAATTAAATAAATCTATTATTGGTATATCTGCAAAGGTATTAACAGAAAATTTAAGAGAGATGGAGAATGATGGTATTATAAATAGGAAAACTTATGCTGTAGTTCCTCCAAAAGTAGAATATTCATTAAGTGCTAAAGGAGAAGAATTAAAGCCTATAATTGATTTAATGAAAGAGTTTGGAAACAAATATAAAGACAAAAAATAAAATTTAAGGCTGATATTTATTATCAGTCTTATTTTGTAGAAGGTGGTAACATGGAAAAAATAGATTATTTAATAGAATATTTATTAAAAGAATCTGGTAGAAAAAATTTTGATTATAACAATAGAGATAAGAAATCATTATATAGAGCTTTAGTTAATGTTAGACAAGCAAATCCTATTTCAGAAGAATTTTTAAAAGCAGAAGATAAGTATTTACAAGAAGAATTAGAAAAACAAGATATAACAAATGTTAATGATATTAAGGCTAATAACAAAATTGCTTTATGGCAAGGAGATATTACAAAGTTAAAAATAGATGCAATCGTAAATGCAGGAAATTCTCAAGGATTAGGATGCTTTCTTCCAAATCATAATTGTATAGATAATCAAATAAATACATTTGCAGGAGTTAGACTTCGTTTAGCTTGTAATGAGATTATGAAAGATTTAAACTACAATCTTGAAACAGGAAAAGCGATAATTACAAAAGGATATAATTTACCTTGTAAATATGTAATACAGACTGTCGGACCGATAGTAGAAAATGAAGTAGCAGAACAAAAAGAAAAAGAACTTAAAAATTGCTATATAAATTCTTTAAAATTAGCAGTTGATAACGGAATAAAAACAATAGCATTTCCTTGTATATCAACAGGAGTATTTAGATTTCCAAAAGATAGGGCTTGTAAGATAGCGATAGAATCAGTAAAAGATTTCTTAAAAGAAAATGACAAAATAGAAAAAGTTGTATTTAATGTATATTCAGATGAAGATTTAGAGATTTATAAAAACGAATTAAAGTAAGGAGATGAGGAGATTGATTATAAATACTGGAATGAGAACAGATATACCTGCATTTTATTCAGAATGGTTAATGAATAGAGTTCGTGAAGGTTTTGTTTATGTTAGAAATCCATATTATAGATTGCAAGTAAGTAAATATAGTTTATCTCCTGATGTAGTTGATTGTCTTGCTTTTTGTACTAAAAATCCATATCCAATGCTTAAATATATAGATGAACTTAAAGAAAAATATAATATGTTTTGGTTTATAACAATTACACCTTATGGAAAAGATTTAGAGCCAAATGTACCACCTTTTGAAAAAGTAATTGAAGATTTTAAGACTTTATCAAATAAAATAGGCAAAAATGCAGTAGCACTTCGTTATGATCCAATACTAATAAATGAAGAATATTCAGTAGAGAAACATATAGAAAAGTTTGACTTATTTGCTAAAAATTTAAAAGGCTATACCAAAGATGTTACTATT
Source organism: Clostridia bacterium (assembly GCA_017470645.1). GTDB lineage: Bacteria > Bacillota > Clostridia > TANB77 > CAG-508 > CAG-492. The sequence goes on along the minus strand of JAFUYJ010000010.1, from coordinate 2,925 downwards.
AGTTTTTTAGATTTATATGAAAAAGTAAAAAGAAATGCATCTGATATTAGACCACCAACAAATGAGGAACAAAAACAAATTGCAAAAGAATTTGTTAGGATTGGTAAAGAAAACAATATGGTAATACATGGTTGTTGTGAAAATCCAAATTTAAAGGAAGTTGGAATTGATATAACAGGTTGTATGAGTCAAGAAATAGTAGAAAAAGCAATAGGGTTTAATCTAAAAGCACCAAGTGGTCAATCAAAAAGAATAGTAACTAATGGGAATAAAGAAGTTACAAAAGATATTACTTTATCTGATAAAGGAAAGCCTATTTGTAATTGTTTAATGGGAAATGATATAGGAGCTTATAATAGTTGTATGCACCTTTGTAAATATTGTTATGCAAATTTTAATAAAACATTGGTACAAGAAAATTATAAACTTCATAATCCTAATTCTCCATTTTTAATTGGAGAAAGTACACCTGAAGATAAAGTAACAGATGCTAAACAAAAAAGTTGGAAGATAGAAAATAAACTTGAACAAGTAACATTATTTTAAGGAGTTGATAGAAATGTTTAATTATGAGGCAAGAATTGAAAATGCTAAAAATGTTATAAAAGAAGCTGATTATATTTTAATAGGTGCAGGAGCAGGACTATCAACAGCAGCAGGATTAGAATATAGTGGAGATAAATTCAAAAATAACTTTGGAGATTTTATTGATAAATATCACTTCACAGATTTATATACTGCAACATTTTATGATTTTCCTACCCAAGAAGAAAAATGGGCGTTTTGGGCTAGACTTATTAACTTAAATAGATACAATAAAGAACCATTAAAATTATATAGTGAAATATTTGATTTAGTAAAGAATAAAGAGCATTTTGTACTTACAACAAATGTAGATGCACAATTTGAAATAGCAGGATTTAATAAAGAAAAAATATTTGCAACACAAGGCGATTATGGAATGTTACAATGTTCGAAGGCTTGTCATAACAAACTATATTCTAATAAAGAATTAGTAAAAAGATGGCTAAAAGATACACGAGATTGTAAAATTCCAAGTGATGAAGTAATGTATTGTCCTGTATGTAATGAAGAAATGGATGTTAATTTAAGAAAAGATGCTTACTTTGTAGAAGATGATTATTGGTACAATCAAAGTGATAAATATAGCGAATTTCTTGATAAGATTAAAGGTAAGAAAGTAGCTTTAATAGAAATTGGAGTTGGTTTCAATACACCTGGAATTATCAGATTTCCTTTTGAACAATTAGTAAAAGAAAATGAAAACTATTCATTGATTAGAATAAACAAAGAGCATCCAGAGAGTTGGAACGATTTAGGCGAAAAGTTTATTGCTTTTAATGAAGATACAAATAAAATTATTGAGGATTTGAAACAATAAAATGAGCGATAAATTACAATAAATAAGTTAGAACAATTAAATGCAAAATATAAATTCATAAAAAATTCACAAAAATTAGCACTCTGCACTTGACATTGCCAAAATTAGTGATACAATATAAATGTAATGAGAATTACATATATGTGCATACCCTTGAAACAGAGTATCAACACATAAAAAATTATTTTGTAAAAGGAGTGGTTTTTATGATGATGATACCAAGAAAAAGGAACGAATTTGATTTGTTCAGAGATTTTTTTGAAGGAGATGATTTCTTTCCAATTAGAAGAGAAAGTGCAATAATGAAAACAGACATAAAAGAGAAAAAAGATAAATACATTATCGAAATGGATCTTCCTGGATATGAAAAAGAAAACATTAACCTATCATTGAAAGATGGATATTTGGAAGTAACAGCTGAGGTTAATAAAGAAGATGAAAATGAAGAAAAGGACAAATTTGTTCATAAGGAAAGATATTACGGACATTGTTCAAGAAGTTTTTATGTAGGAGAACAAATTAAAGAAGAAGATGTAAATGCAGAATTTAAAAACGGTATACTAAAAATTTGTATTCCTAAAAAAGAAGAAAGAAAAGAACTTCCAGAAGCAAAACATATTGAAATTAAATAATATTGTTTATAAGGAAATGGTTTTATATAGAATCATTTCCTTATTTTATATATAGAATACAAGTTATCAAGATGTTAACAAGATTTTGGTATTGTAAACAAGTTAAAGTGCAGAATATTATGATATTCTGTGCATCTCTGATACAGAATATCAAAATACTCATTCAATCCAATAATCCATAATTGTCAATGACACTTATGGATTATTTATTTACAATTAGAATGTAATTATGCTATGATATTTTTGTAATAAAATATGTATGAAAAATTTTATTATAAATTTTCTACAAAAGATTTTATATTTAGGGGGAATAAAAATATGTTTAAATCGAAAAAAATAGTATCATTTCTTATTATTCTAGTGATGATGATAGCGATAATGCCATTAAATGTCACAAATGCTGCAATTACAGATGTAGAAGAAGGAGCTACAACAAATAGTAAAATAACTTTGGAAAAGAAAGAAACAGGGACAGAAGAAGTGTCATATGATACTAATTTAGAAGAATATATTGCAAACAAGAAAAATGCTTGGATTAATAGTTTAACATCAGAGCCAGACTATAAAGATGAATGGTTATCGCTATATGTATCAAGTAATGGAATATATAAATATCCAGTTGCATTACACACATATTTTACTGGTGTTACTACTTCAAATTCAGATACAATATTAGTTGGAGATCCAATTGATTTGATAGATAGTGGTGTTGTAACTTACAATTACAGATTAGAATATAAGGAAATAACGGTTACAAAAGCCGAAAATCCAAATGAAATAAGCAATGTAAATATTAAATTGGAAGCTCCTATAGTTGGAGATAAAGTTCTTCCACAAGGGTGGACAGGAACTGATACTGAAAATATTATTGATGATGGAACTATGGAACCT
>JAFUYJ010000002.1 GCA_017470645.1 Clostridia bacterium | reverse complement strand
TTGGTGGAGGTGAGGCATGCCTCATTGTATCTCCTACCTTAATACGAAAAAATGTTGTTATCGAAAATCACTTGAATATCTATGTTTTCAGGATTGATTACGATTTTTTTAACGTATTTAGGTATTATTATTTTTAATTTGTCTAAATCTTCATTTTGTATTGCTAGAATATCTTCTTTCAAGAGATTTTTAATATCTTCTATAGATAATTCTGCTTTTTTAGAAACATTTTCAATCATAAACAACTTTCGCTCAGCGATTTCTTTTTGTTGTTCTAATAATTTTGATTCTTCGTTCATTGATGAATTGTAGAAACCATTAATAATTGCATTATTGATGTTAGCAATTTTTCTATTAATATCATTTAATTCTTGTATAGTTTCTTTTTTATCATTTTTAGAATCTTTATATAAATCTTTATATATGTTGTTAACTCTTTCAGTTAATATTTTTAAATTGTTTTCATTTATTAATATACTCTTTAATTTATCTAATACAAGTTTTTCGATATAGTCTTTTCTTATGTATGAATTGTCACATTTAGTTGTTTTCTTTCCAGAACATTCATAAACAATACGTTTATCACTTTTAGCAGCACCAACATAATTGTGACCACATTTGCCACAAACAATAAGTCCGCTTAGGAAATATGTTTGTTTTGCCTTATATGCTCCACCCATATTTTTTCTTCCTTTCATTTTTTCTTGTACAGAATTAAAAATGTCTTTTTCAATAATTTTAGGCATACCATCTTCAATCTTTATAACGTCTTCATTAGGTTGCCCTCGTCTTTTTGCTCTTGATCCGTATCCATAAATATATACACCGGTATATTTTTCATTTTTCAAAATGTCATGTATAGAATTGTATCCAAATTCTTTACCTGTTTTTGTTTTATAATGTTTTTTACTCAATATGTTACAAATTTGTGGATAAGTATAACCTTCAAGAAACTTTTCGAATATTATCTTTACAGCTTCAGCTTCCTTTTCTATAATAAAATAGTGTAAATCTTTATCGACTCCATAGCCGAGAGGGGGAATGCCACCATTGTGTTTACATACTAATGCGTTTTCTTTTAATCCTTTTTTCACTTCTCTGGATAGATTAGCACTATAATATTCGTTCATGCCTTCTATTACAGATTCCATTATAATCGATTCAGGAGAATCATCCAGTTTTTCTAAAACAGAATATAATCTTTTTCCTGATGATTTTAAGATTTTTTTATACATAGCAGAATGATATCTGTTACGAGCAAACCTATCTAATTTGTGAACTACAACTCCGTCCCAATCATTTACTTTGCTATCTTCAATCATTTGTATAAAATTAGGTCGTTTATCTGTTCTTGCTGTTAAAGCTTCATCGACATATTCTTTTACGATAGTATGTCCATTATTATCAGCCCATTCGTGAATAGCTCGTAATTGTGCTGTAATGGATTCTTCTCTTTGGTTATCGCTTGAATATCTTGCATAAGCTACTAGATTCATTTATAACCTCCTAAATGTAATTATTTTCTGTGTAATACTGATAAGCAAAAGCCATCATATCATTTGTTTATTTTTCCTCTTAATAAATTGTGCCATATTTTTCAGTGTAGAATATAACTGCATTGTGCATATATTCGTATGTTACATCGAAATAGTCTGCTAAGCTATATAGAGTATTAATTCCATTAGATATCGCAGATTTTAAGTTATTATATGGAATTAATTTTAAGAAGCTCCACTTTTTAGCACGATATTCTTGTTTATTAATAAAAGCAGGGTCAGAGTTAAACTTATATGTTGCATCACAGAAATAATGTCCAAGTTCTTCTGAAAAAATTTCTTTCCTTTTATTAGAAGAATGTATTTTAGAAGGGTCATACATTATAATATCAATATCATCATAATGTACATATGCTCCAGCAGTATCTTCTAAATAAGAATCTATTAAATTTATATTTTCCTTATAAATCATATCTTCTAAATCTTCTAATTCCATCTTTTGCTCCTTATATTACTTCTTATTTTTCTTGTCTTGCTCCTGTTTTGCTAGTAGTGCTTCAATAGCACCTTTTATAATTTCTTTATTTGCATTGTTTAGTCCTTTTATACCGTCGGCAAAGGCAACATCAACATCATCCATATTTACTTCTTCATGATTACGTATGTTGGATTTGCCTAGGAGATAATCTGTAGACACTTCAAAAAAATCTGATAATTGTTTTATTGTTTCAATATCAGGTTCTCTCTTTCCTTTTTCGTAAGCACTTATTCTCTGTTGAGTCATATTTAATTTGTCTGCTAAGTCGTTCTGACTTAATCCAAGCTTCTTTCTTAATTCTTCTAATCTTAACATTTTGTTTTTCCTCCATTGACAATTTTAATATATTATACCACAACAAAATGAAGTAAGTAAACATAAAACAACAAAAAGACGTAAATACAAAGTTCAATAAAAAAAGTTTACTAGAGCCACAAGGGTTTTGATATAAAAATAAAAAAAGTTTAAAAAAACACTTGACAACGTCAAACTGTTGTAATATTATAAAAACAACAAAACGACGTGAGAGGAGATGAAAGAATGATAAGACAAAGAATGATTGAATTAAGGGGCAAGAGAAGTCAACAAGAAATGGCTGAATTAATAGGAATATCACAACAACAGTACTCGAATATTGAACAAGGAAAAAGAGGAATAAAACCAAAATATTTTAAAAAATTTGAGGTTGTTTTTAATGAAGATATTCATAAACTTGCACCTGATATTTTTTTATTAGAAAATACGCCATAATGACGTAAGAAAGGAGAGAACATAGATGCAAAAAGAAAGGACAGTAACCGTGACTTACTTAAATGAAGAAAGTAATTTAGATAATTTTATAAATGATTTTGCTGAATTGATAGCAAGAGTAATTTATAGAGAAAAAGAAGGGAGGGAAGAAGAATGACAGAGAAACAATTAATAATGAGTTATGTAATGACATTTTTATTGGCGCTAGCAACAATATATTTTATACACGAAATCATCGTGAGAATAAAAAATAAGGCGCAAAAAAGAGCAAGACAACAAATTAAACGTAAAAGCATAAAAATTGATTTTTGCAAGAACTTAGTTAGAAATATGCAACAAGATTTTATAGGACAAAGACAAGTTATTTTCAATGAATTAGTAAGAATGTAGAAAGGAGGGACAAGCAGTGACAGAGAAACAATTTGAAGAAGCTCAAAAAGAGTTTTTAGACATCTTAAGAAGAATAAAACATTTTTTAGATGCTGGGAAATATGATACAGCAAAAACATATACAGCGAACGAGTATTACATATTAAAAAATGACCTATTCGCCAATAACCACACCAACGAATAAGTCAAAAGAAAAATCATTAAATAAGCTTTTTCTGTATCTATATTAACATAATTTACAGAAAATTGCAAGAGAGGAGTTAAAAATGGCACAAGAAAAATATGATGAGTTAGAAAACATAGTATCAACTTTAGATGTGCTTATAGATGAAGTTACAGACGAATATTTTAAAGGAAGTTTAAGGGACTTAAAGTACGAAGCTGAAGAACAGATGGAAGAATTAGAAGATGATTTAAGAAAAGAACAATATTCAGAAGAATATGAAATGAATTATCAATACGAGAGGAGTGTTGTGTAATGTTTAACGAGCAAAAAGAAGAGTATTCTACTAAACAGGGAAAAAACATTCCTGTTTGGCAAAGTGATAAATATAAACAAGCAAGAAAAAAAGCTATTGAAATAATAGATAAAAGTGAGTATGGATTATCAGAAGCTGATTTTTGGATATTAATGAATGAAACTAAAACTGGAAAGATGCAATATACAGGATTGATAATAAGTCACACGGGATGCTTAAAGATAAATGACAAGTTACAAACAGAACTTAAATTTAATCCGGAATGTGTAACTATCGATAAAGAAGGTTATAACGATACATTAGTGTATTCGTACATAAACAAAGAACAAGGATTGTATGAAGTTGGCGAAGTAAGTAAATCAAATTGCAAAAATTCATATCCATACGCAATGGCACTAAAAAGATGTTTTGATCGTGTTGTTTTAAAAAATTCAAAATTAGCATATGAAAGCATTTATAGTGACAGTGAAGGTGCTGATATCAATAAAGAGGAAACAGAAAAAGAAGAAGCAGAAGAGAAGATAGACAAAATAAAAGTCGATGCATTAAAAGCAGCAATATCAAAATACAAAATATCTGATGCAGTAGTTGCGTTGGTCTTAGCGGGATATAACTATGCAAAGATTGAAGATATAGAAGTAAAAAATTATATGAGTATAGTTGATGATTTTAGAACTAAAAAATAGGAGGTTAAATGCAAACAATAGCACAAATAAAAGATATAAGTATAGATTTTGAAACACGAAAACCTAAAATAAGCCTTTTATTAAATACAAATGAATTAAGTGACATAGAAGAACTAAAAAACGAAAATAAGCTCAATTTTGAGCTAAAGAAATACAGAGAAAAAAGAAGTTTAGATGCTAATGCTTATATGTGGGTTTTAGTTTCAAAATTACAAGAAAAATTAGATATACCAAAAGAAGATATATACAAAGATGCAATAAAAAATATAGGTGTATATGAAGTAATACCAGTAAGAAATGATGCAGTAGAAAGATTTGTACAAGCATGGAAACATAATGGTTTAGGTTGGATTTGTGAAATAACAAAAAGCAAATTAGAAGGATTTACAAATGTATTAGCTTATTATGGTAGTTCAACATACAACACTAAAGAAATGAGCAGGTTAATAGAATTAATAGTTCAGGAATGTAAGCAACTGAACATAGAAACAAAAAGTAAAAATGAAATAGATAGTTTATTAAGTGAGTGGGAAGCTGGTACTAATAGAAGTTCAAAGTGTAAGTAAGGAAAAATTTGATTTGTTAGTACCAGTAAGGCTCCAAAAGGAGAAAACGTGATAGTAAAAGATTTAAGTAAGAGCTTTAATCCATTACCTAAGAATAAAAGAGTAGTTAATAAAAAGCTATTAAAAGATAAAAAAGGAGTATGTGAATTGTGTGGTAAAAGAGGACAAACAGAAAAGCATCACATAAAAACCAAAGGTAGTGGAGGAAATGATACAGAAGAAAATTTAATAGAGGTATGCAGAATATGTCATACAAAAATTCATAATGGAGAAATAAAATTAGACAACTAGGGGTAAGCAATAAGTTTATCCCTTTTGTTGTAGGAAGGAGCAAAAGATAAATGGCAAGAAAAAGGATGTTTGATATTGAAGTAGTAGATACAGATTTATTTTTGGATATGCCACAGTCTACACAAAACTTATATTTCCATTTAGGAATGAGAGCAGACGATGATGGATTTGTGAGTAATCCTAAAAAAATAATAAAGTTGATTGGAGCAAATGAAGATGATTTAAAGATATTAATTGCTAAAAGCTTAATAATACCGTTTGAATCAGGAATTATTGTAATTAGACATTGGAAATTAAACAACTATTTAAGAAAAGATAGATACATAGAAACAATATATAAAAAAGAAAAGAACATGCTAAACGAAGACGAGAACGGAGTTTATAGTCTTGGTATACCAAATGACAACCAAATGTTAACCAATGGTCAACCCAGTATAGAAGAGAATAGTAAAGAAAAGAAAAGTAAAGTAAATAATAAGGCGTTCGTTCCTCCAACACTTGATGAAATAAAAAAATATATTAATGAAAAAGAACTTAAGGTTGATGGATTACATTTTTACAACTATTTTACTGAAGGAAACTGGATTGATAGCAAAGGTAATAAAGTTAAGAATTGGAAACAAAAGTTACTAACTTGGAATGGTTACACAGAGAGTAAAGAAACAAAAGCAAAAAATGCAATGGAGGAATTTTTAAATGGTTAAAGAGGAATTTATTGAAGGCGTAAAAAAGATACAAAATGCTTATAACACAACATTTAATGTTGAAAAGTTGCAGCTGTGGTGGAACAAATTACAATTTATGAACGGAAAAGTATATTTAGATAAAATTGATAAGTTAATAACAACCAATAAATATATACCTAATTTAGCAGAGATTTTAGATGATGAGAAAACATCTATGCAATATGCAAATTACGAGCAAAGAGAATACAAGGATAGTGATTTTGATAAGTTTTATGTTAAATAAAGGAGAGTGATACAAATGATAACAACCAAGAAGTCACAAAAAGAAAGAATAATAGATTATATAATTCAGTTTGGTTCTATATCTAGCTGGGAGGCTTACAAGGACTTAGGTATTACACAACTAGGGGCTAGAATAGACCAATTGAAAAAAGAGGGATTTCAGTTTGAAACAAAGTGGGAACATGGAAAGAACAGGTATGGAGAGAGTACAACATATAAGATATATTTTCTAGTAGATACATTAAATCACATACCTAGAATAGATTGAGGTAGCTTATGAAAGAAAAATATCCAGAGCTAACAGAAAAGTGTAAATCGTGTCTAGGTTGCAATAAGCAAGAAGATATTACATTTAAAGGCTATTACAGATGTGAAAATTATGTGAGAGGAGCAGAAGATGGAAATAACAATAGAGGATCTATTAAAACAGATGCTTAACTTCTTTCAGAATATAGATAAGGAACTAAAGAAAACAAAAGAAGATGAAAAAATTATTAATCAAAAACAAGAAGATATATTGCATTACATAGAGGGAGTTAGTTTAAATGCTGGAGGCTATGCAAAAGCAGGAAAACTACTAAAGAGCATCAGACAAGAAAGAAGAGCGATAAAGAATACAATTGAAAGACTGGAGCTAATACAAGGGTTTACAACAAAATTCAACAATAGAATGATACAGGGCGATATAATTCAACTTTTGAAAGGATTAAGCACAATCGAAAAAAGACAGAATGAACCAAAATATAATTGCAGGACAAATATTTTAGAGGAGTTGATTACACAAGATGAACAAATACAGAAACAAGAGAGTAATAATTGATGGCATACCATTCGACAGCCAAAAAGAAGGATTACGATATAAAGAATTAAGGCTATTTGAACGAGCAGGATTAATTAAAGACCTAAAATTACAAACGAAATTTGAACTACAGCCTTCTTTTAAGAAAAACAATAAAACTATAAGGGCAATTACATATAAAGCAGATTTCGACTATATAACGAAAGATGGAAGACATATTGTTGAGGATGTCAAAGGAATGGAAACAGAAGTATTCAAGTTAAAAAGAAAAATGTTTGAATACAAGTACAAAGATTTAGAAATAAAGATAGTTAAATGAAAGGAGAACAAAAGATGTGTAAAAATTATACTTTTGATTGCAAAGAAGAAACCTGTGGATGTGAAGGCTGCGGATTCTACGAAAAACCACTAGCAAAAAAAGATGTTGCATACTGCATGAACGAAAGATGTGCTACAAAAGAAGAATGCGACAGATATTATGAACATTATAGATATGACAACATAAGAGAACATGAATTTATTATGAAATGTGAGGAGTATCAAGGATGAGTATTATAGTTAGATTAATAATAAGTGCAGTAATAATCTTTGCAGGAGGATTCAGTATAGGAATGTTGTGGGGATTATACATAGGAGAAAGGAAATAGGAGGAAACATGTTAGATACAAAAGATTTAATAAAAATAAAAGAATACGATAAATATATACTATTTAAGCATAAAGATACCGGGATTAGAGAATGTATATTAAAAATAGATTTAATTCCACCAGAAGACAAAAAAGTAAAATATGAAAGGTTAAGAGTATGACGAAAGAAACAAACACAAAAATAGAGATAAGAAAAGAAGTGCTGGAGCTGATTAGCAAGAAGTACAACAACATATGCGTTGGAGATTATGATCCAGTAGAGTTAGAAATCGTCCAAACAGAGTTGAAGGAAATGGCAGAGATGATAAGAGACAAGGACAAGCTTATGCAGCTAAAGGAAAGGCACAAGCAATTGAAGAACAAGAACGTTAGCAAGTATTTTAAGATAAAGGAGAGATAGTTAATGGAATATATTTTAGGAATAATTTTAACATTTATAATTGGTTTCACGGTTGGAGGCTGTATGATGCTTAATGACATTAGAGAAGAAATACACAAAGCGAATAGTTTAGAAGAATTAAGAATCAGATATGCTAGAAAGAAATAATTGACAGATAAATACAAATGAGGAGGAAAAGTATATGAGTGTCATAACATTTATAATAGGATTTTTTATCGGTGTATTCATAGGAGTAGTGCTTATGTGTGCATTACAAGTAATAAGAGATGCAGAGGAGGAATTGCAATGAGCGAAGAAGAAAAGAAATTATTTGAAGCAATAAAGTATAAGAATAAACATTTATTTTTAGTAAAGGTGGACGCTGATTTTTTAATAAATTCAATAGAAAAACAACAAAAAGAACTAAACAATTTAAAAGAAATAGAAAAATCACACAAAGAAGAAAATGGAAAGTTAAGAGTAGAAATAGAAAAATTATATCAAGACAACTTAACTTTAGTAGATGGTTTGAAGCAAGAAAAAGAAAAGAATAAAATACTAGACAATCTGTTATTAGTTAATAAAGAAGAATATGAATTTATAAAAAATAAAGAAGATTATATACATAAAGACATAATAAAAGAAAAAATAGCATATCAAAATATGTTATGGAATACACCTAACAGGCAAAAAGAATATAATCAAGAAGTTGTTGAAGTTTTAGAAGAATTATTGGAGGAAAAATAAAATGGCACAGTATATTAAAAATTGGAAAGAATTAGCACAAGTTCCACCAAATGATAAATATAAAATAGTGGTAGATGAAAATGATTGTTGTGGCTGGATAAAACCAGTAAAAGAAACAGAAGAAACAATGAAAGATTACTTTAAGCATCATAAATATTTGAGTACTCATACATTTTATGGACCAACAACATATAAAGAATCCACAGAATTATTACAAAAATATGGATTTGATGTTGAATTAGCAAATTGGGGTTAGGAGGTATAAATGGAAGAAATAAAAGTTGGAGATTTTATTAGAAGTAATGATGGTTATATAGCAAAAATAATTGAAATAAAAAAAGCTAAGAGGGATTGTGATACATACTATTGCACAGATGTAATAATGGCTAGTGGATTTTATGAACATATTAAGAAACACAGTCCAAATATAATAGATTTAATTGAAGAAGGCGACTATGTAAATGGTAAATTAATACATAAAGTAGATATTAGGGAAAATAGTGCTTATATTTATTATGGAAATGGGAAAACATTTTGTGATTATCAAATTAAAGACATAGTAACCAAAGAGCAATTTGAACAAATGAAATATATAGTAGGAGAGTGAGAGTAATGTTAAAGATTAAAGATGAAGTAAAAATAGATGATTATGATTTATTTGAAAAATATGGATTTAAGCCCAGATATTATATGGGAGATAAAGTTTGGGAATTAGAATACAGAAAAGGCTTATTCTATAAGGAATATATAATTATTTGGTGGAAAGACAAAGAAATTCAAATTAGACCTAATGGACAAAAACTACTTGATACATTATACAACTTAATTCAAGCAGGATTAGTCGAGAAAGTTGAGGGATAAAAGATGCTAAAAAGATTTTTTAGACAATTATTTTGTCGTCACTTGTATTTAACAAAAATTTTAGAGGAAGAAGACGGAATAATATATGTGGAAGGTATTTGTCAAAAATGTGGCAAAAAAGAAATACTTTGGTAGTATCAGAAGGAGGAAGTATGAGAGAGATAAATAAAGAAAAAGCATATAACACTGTAACTTTAAAATATTACGAATTACAACAATTAAAAGAAATTAAAAAGGACTTGTTATCGATGGAACAAGAATATAACGCTAAAGTGAAAATAAAAACAATACATAAAAGTTATACATATCCACCACATTTATATTTAAAGAAAAAAGCGTTTGAAATAGAGCCAACATTATTAATACAAATAATAGATGGATTAATACAAAATAAAAAAGAATATTTAGATAAAGCAATAGATTTAACTGTATTAGCAGAGAAAGAAGGTAAATAAATGAATAAGAAGTGTTTAATTATATTAAAAGGTTACGAACTAATGCAAGAGATTGCAAATGGAAAAATAAAAGAAGGAACAAAATTCAGAGATTTAACAGACAGTAATTATGCAGATAATAGCAATATATATAGATATGAAAATAAGAATTTTATAGGAAGATATGGAGGAACAAACATATTAAAGTTGTTAAATCATGATTTTGAAATATTAGAAGATGAAGAAGAAATAGGAATAAGTAAACTAGAAAAAGAAAAAGTGTTAGAAGAAAATCCAGAGGAGTTTAGATATGATCTTAAATATTATTACGACAAAGAAAAAATGGGAGACAAAATAAATGAAATTATTAAAAAAGTAAATGAATTAGATAAGAAAATAAATAAGGAGGATTAAGACTATGATAAAAGAATTTGTTGAGAGTTGGGATAAACATAAAGATGAGCTAAAAGATTTCTTCAAAAATAATACGCAATCAAATTATAGCGATTATGAAGACATTGTAAAATTATTATTTGAAAAAGTAATTAATGTAGATTTAGAATATGATTTTGAAAAATTTGACACAGAAAATATTAAAGTTATAGATGATGGGGATTATCAAGGAACACGAATACTTATACTTCATAAAAATTCATATCAGCCTAATATAAGCAAATATGTATATACGCATACATATTATGGTTCTTGTTCAGGTTGTGATACATTGCAAGCAATTTTAGACTGGAATTATGATAAAAAGCCAAATGAACAGCAAGTAGAAGATTTGATGCAATTAGCATTGCATTTATTGCAAAAATGTAAATATATGGAGGAGGATTAAAATTATGGATTGGTTTATTATATTAATATTATCAATATTTTGTTTTTGTGTGTTTGATAGATTTTGTACAATGCTTGAAAACATAAGTCGTAATAAAAATATTAGTAAAGAGCTTGCAAATAAATATGAAAACAAAAACTAGGAGGACAAGCCTATGATGACAAATGAAGAAGTAAAGCAAGAAATAATAAAAGCATTATGCAAATTAGCAAATGTAGATTGTAAAACAAAAGATGAAAGACAAAAAGGAATAAATGCAAAGAAAGTACATGAAACATATAATTTGTTAGATGAACTAAAAAATAAATTATAGGGAGGTACAAATGAGATTAAATAAAGAGGACTATAGAAAAGCAGAAGGATGTTTAAGAAGATTTGATTATAATAGTGCAACGATATTGTTTAAAAGAGATGATATGTTTGGATTATCAGCAGTAGGGTATAGCGATATGCCTAAAGCACCATATTCAACATCAGATGTTGTATTAAAATCTATTGTTGCATTAGAAGACGATAAAGAGTACCAGAAAGCAGTAAAAGAATACAAAGCGGTAGATCTAGCTAAGAAAATAGTGAACAAAGACTGTTTAGTTATATTTGAAGAACTATACAGAAAGAAAAATGGTAAATACAAGATAATGTATGAAAATGGTTATTCCGAAGCTACATATAAGAGAAGGAAACAAGAGTTAATATATGCTGTGCATGAAGAATTAAAAAAGTTTGAAAAAAGTTGAGCCAATTTTGAGCTTTTTTTATAAAAATACGTGGTATAATAATTATAGTTGAAAATTTATAATATTAAAAACTAAGACAAAAAAGAGTTGATTAGCCGAGTGCAGTCAGCTCTTTTATTATTGAATATTAGCTGAAACTAGATAAGTTAATATAGATTGTTCATTACTGAACTCTCATAAGGAAACTCCTTTTTATTTTATGTATAAACTATTGCAAATAACACGAGAGCCGATTCTAGTTAAGGCTGTATATCGAGTGTTGGTGTAATGGAAGCACGACGGGTCGCTCCCGTTGTTTAGGTTCGATTCCTAGGCTCTCGACCATATTGGGTGCAACAAGTATTGAGTTGTTGTTAAATGAAGGCTCGTAGACAAACAGCCCGTTGCTAATGTGTGAGCACAGTACACATTGATTACATATTTAAGAATATGTCGGATTTGGCTTATGTCCGTAAATACAGAATCGTACGTCTGTATAGGCAACTAATATATATAGTATGAAGTGATATATCTATACCACGAGGGCTAGGACTTTGGTTAGGTGTGGTGTGTGTAATATAAACTAACCTGTATTACATATATATCATTTCATAGTGTCTATATGACACTCATACCGAGCTATTATCTTATTAGATAGGCTGAATACTGTCGATAAGGCAGTATAAAACAGTGTAGTTTAAACCATCGATTATGATATTGGTTTACCTTCTTTCTACTGCACTGTTTTATAGTGCTTTATTAAGTAAAAGGAGTGATATATATGTCATTTCAAGAATTAGTAAATAAATATGAAAAAGAAGTATGCACATATTGTATGAACACTAATCCAGACGATTGCGAAATAAGAGTATGCGGAAACGGTTTAAAATGTGTGAATTACATCAAAGACAAGAGCAAATTTAAGGAAGTTAAAAAGCCAATTAGTAGTTGGCAAGGGTGGTAATTATGAAAATAGAAAAAGTAAAGATTGAAGATATAAAACCTTATGCCAATAATGCTAAAAGACATACCAAAAAGCAAATAGAACAAATTAAGAAATCTATAAATGATTTTGGTTACAATGATCCAATAGCATTAGATGAAAACAATATGATTATAGAAGGTCATGGAAGATACGAGGCACTAAAACAATTAGATTATAAAGAAATAGATTGTATAAGACTTAACAATTTGACAGAACAACAAAAGAAAGCTTATATATTAGCACATAATAAATTGAACATGGAAACAGGCTTTAATGATGAAATATTGGTTGACGAGTTAAACAGCATACTAGATTTTAATATGGAAGATTTTGGATTCAATATAAATTTATCAATAGATAATCTATTCAAAGAAAATGAAAGACATAGGACTAATGATACATATAATTTAAGTTTAGTAGATATAGAAAGTTCATCAAACAACTTTTGGCAAATGCCTATAATTGAAAATGACAATTACATACCTAAAGAATTAATAGGATTTAATTATGCAAAGACAAGTAAAGAAAAGAATGTAGGAATACATTTCTATTTAGATGATTATCAGTTTGAAAGAGTATGGAATAAGCCAGAAGATTATATAGACATATTAAAGCAATATGAATGTATATTGAGCCCAGATTTTTCACTTTATATGGACATGCCAATGCCAATGAAGATATGGAATATATACAGAAGTAGACAAATAGGACAATACTACCAACAACAAGGAATAAAAGTAATTCCTACACTAAGTTGGGCAGAAAAAGAAACATTTGATTTTTGTTTCGAAGGAATACCAGAAGGAAGTATAGTAAGTATAAGCACAATTGGAGTAAAACAAAATAAAGAAGCTTTAAAGATATGGGAAGCAGGAGTAGATGAACTTGTAAAAAGAATTAAACCATCAGTTATTTTAATATATGGTGGTAAGTTAGATTATGACTATGGAGATATAAAAGTAGTTTACTATGATAATAAAGTTACAGAAAGGTTGAAAAAATAATGGGTGGTCGAGGTGCAAGTAGTGGAATAAGTGAGAAAGGTCATAAATACGGAACAGATTATAAAACATTATTAAAAGATGGTAATGTAAAGTTTGTAAAGAAAATATCCAACAATTCAGAAACATTGATGGAAACAATGACTAAAAATAGGGTTTATGCATATGTAAACAATAAAAATGAAGTTGCATCAATAATATATTTTGATAAAAACAATAAAAGAAGTAAACAGATAGATTTAACACACAAACATCAAGGTGTAGTACCACATGTACATCATGGATATATGCATAATGAAAATGATAGTTCTAAAGGAGCTAGCAATTTAACAACAGATGAAAGAAAATTAGTTGATAGAATATTAAAAAAATGGTATAATAAGGGTAGTAAATAGGAGTTAGTGAGGAAAAACGCTCATTTATGGGAGTTCTGGGTTCAAGTCCCAGCTATTTACTAGAGACACTGTAACAGGTGTCTTTTTTTATTGCAAAAAGGAGGAAAAGAACATGGGTGGAAGACGGGGCTAGTAGTTCAAATATATCTAATAGAAAATATGACGGAAAAACAACATTACAAAGTGTTGGAGAAGTAGATGCAAGAAAAGCTAGCAACTTAAAGGTTGGAGATATAATAATGTATAACTATGGACATACAGCTAAAATAACAAAAATAGAACCATCAAAAACAGGAAAAACATTTAATGTTACAACTAAATCATCAGAAAGTGGTTATATAGGCGAAAGAAAATATAATGCAAACAGCATGGTTGGAATAGCAGAAAAGGAAGCAAAAAATTATAAAGAACAGATGTTGTTATCATTTAAGAAAGGAAAGAGATAAATGGGAGGAAGAGGAGCAACTAGCGGTATAAAAGTAATGACAGAAGAAGAATATTTAAGTTCAAAGGGATATGCTTTTATGGGGTATGCAGATGCTGGATTACATATATCAAACAGTAGAATATCTGATAAAGTTAGAAGTAGAGATGTAAAAAGAGTACAAGAAAAAGCTAGAGAATATGATTCAAAAAGAGCAGAACTAAGAAAAGAATATAATCAGTTAGTAAAAGAAGGCAAAGTGAGAGCTCCAACAACATATGAAAGAATAGCCAAAACTGCAAAAGGTAACCCAGAAAGAGCTGATGTACAAGCGGCTAGAAGATTATTAGAAAAGTACAAGCAGAGAATGAAAAAAAGTAGGTGATTAAATGGCAAATAAGAATCCTAAAACAGAAAATTTACAACCAGGAAAATATAAGTTAAGCCGAGATGAAGCCAAGAAAGGTGGAATAAAATCTGGAGAAGTTAGAAGGCAAAATAAAACCTTTAAAGAAATAATAAATAAGTTTCTAGATGGAAAACTAGAACAAGAAGAATTAAAACAACAAATGCTCAGTTTTGGGTTTGCAGATGAAGAAATATCTAATAAATCCGCAGTTGTGTTTTCTTTGTGGAAAGAAGCTATAAAAGGAAATACAAAAGCTACTGAAATATTGCGAGATACTATTGGAGAGAAGCCAGTTGAAAAGCAAGAAATAAAAGGCGAAATAAATAATCCGTTCGCAGGTTTAAGTACAGATGAGTTAAGGAAAATCTTAAATGAATAACTTAAAAGAAGAATTAAAAAAACAAGCACGTTTGGAATTAGCCAGGCGTGATTTTTTTGAGTATTGTAAATTAACTGCATCAGACTTTTATAAAGAAGATAGAACGTTTTTAAAAAGTATGTGTAACGAGTTACAAAACTTTTATGAAAGTGATGAGAGAGTTGTAGTTATAAATTTGCCACCTAGACATGGAAAATCAAGAACAGCAGGAAAACTTGTAGAATGGATATTTGGACAGAATAATAAGGAAAAAATAATGACTGGTTCATACAATGAAATCTTGTCGGGAACATTTGCAAAGTCCGTAAGAGATGAAATAGCCTCAGAAAAGACGGAAGGCATTACAGTATATACAGATATATTTCCAAATACAAAAATTAAATATGGCGAATCTAGTGCAAATAAGTGGGCATTAGAAGGAAGTAGTCAAGCCAATTATTTAGCGACATCTCCAAAGGGAACAGCAACAGGTTTTGGTTGTACTATAATGATAATAGATGATTTAATAAAGAACGTGGAAGAAGCTTACAATGAAAACATATTGCAAAAGCAAATAGATTGGTTTAACAACACAATGTTGTCAAGAACTGAAACAGGATTTAAGTTAATAATAATTATGACAAGATGGGCTGAAAATGATTTAGCAGGTTATATACTAGCAAATTATGACAATGTAAGACACATTAATTATAAGGCAGTACAAGAAGATGGCTCAATGCTATGTGAAGACATACTAAACAAAGAAGATTATAATTTTAAGACTAAAAATATGAATAAAGACATAGTATATGCAAACTATCAACAAGAACCAATAGATGTAAAGAATAGACTATATAGCGGATTTAAAACATACGAAAAATTACCACCTGCACATTATATTATGAATTATACAGATACAGCAGATGAGGGTAGCGATTATTTATGCTCAATAGATTATGCAATGTACAATAATGAGTATTACATATTAGATATTATTTATACACAAGAATCTATGGAAACAACTGAACCTGCAGTTGCAAATATGTTAACTAAAGATCATGTTGGATACGCAAATGTAGAAAGTAATAATGGCGGCCGAGGATTTGCAAGGAATGTACAAAGAGAATTGAAAGAGTTGAAAAATACACACACCAAAGTTAATTGGTTTCATCAAAGTGAAAATAAACAGGCAAGAATTTTGAGCAACTCAACAGCTGTTATGAATAATATTTATTTTCCTGTTAATTGGAAAGACAAATTTCCTGATTTTGCAAAACATATTCTTCATTATGTTAGAACGGGAAAAAACGAACATGATGATGCTGAAGACTGCTTAACTGGTGTATATGAAAACCCAAAACCAAATACAATAAGTTTTGGTTACAACAAAATTATATAGGAGGAACTAGAATGATACAATGGAATGTTGAAACATTAGAAACCCCAGATAGTGTAGCACAAATATTAGCGTTAGCAGATAAAGAGTGGGATGCAAGAAGAAAACTATACGAAAGATTGAGAAGAAAAACAGAAAATTCTGAATTAGTAAGCGAAGATGATAAGGATATCAAGGTTGCCTTTGAAAATTATATTAATTCAATGGTAACTGGCTATTTCGCAGGAAAAGCTCCTGTATATGATATAGAAAAAGTATCAGATGAGGCTAAAATAAATATCATCAAACATTTGTTGAATAAAGTTTTTCAAATAGACAAGAAAAAAGACGAAGAATTAAAAGCTCTAATTGAATACATCAGTAAGTATAATGATGATCCAACAGAGTTTTATGAATTAGCTTTTGATTATTTTTCAATGAGAGCATGTTACGAAATTCTATATGAAAATGAAGAAAATGAAATTGTATATGTAAATCAAAGTGCATTAAATACAATAGGAATATTTGATTATGAATCACCAGTAAATCAAATAGGACAATTAAGAAAATGGGAAGAAAAAGATAAAAGCAATAACGATATTACTGTTGTAGAGTTGACTACAATAAATGGTAAAAAATATTATTCTCCAACGCCTGAAGATGTAAAAAAATTAAAAGAAGATGAAGATAGACAAAAAACAGGCAAGTGGACTATGCTTCCTTGTATAGCAATAGAAAATAAAGAGGGATTATCATGTTTTGAATTGGTAATCTCTTTAATTTGTGCTTATGAAAGAGTAATACAAAATAGTAGGAATACTTTTCAATATAATGACGATGCAAAATTAAAAATAACAGGATTTACACCAGATAATGATTTAATGGTAACAAAACAAGACAAAGATGGTAATCCAGAGCTAGACGAAAATGGACAACCAAAGCAAGTAGTTAACAAAGCAAGAGAAGAAGAAGACAAAGCAATATTAAATATGAAAGTATTTTACACGCCAGACAAAGATGGAGATATAGCTTGGGTTGAAAAGACTGTACAAGATACAGCGTTACAAAATCATAAGAAAACATTAATTGATTTAATAGCAATGATATCAGGAGTACCTAATATTACAGATTTAGGATTTACAAATGCTGACAATGCATCTGCATTAGATAGAAAGTTCTTCGCATTAGAGCAAATGATTACATCAGCAGATAAACAATTCAAAAAAGCCATATTAAGAAGATGGGAAACAATAATAGATAGGATTAATAAGAGAAAAAACAAGAAATATGATTTTAGGAGTATAAAAATTGATTTACAACGTAATCTTCCTACTGATAAAGGAACAGAAACAGACAGAGCTTTAAAATTAAGAGGATTACTAAGTGATGAAAGTATTATAGATATGTTACCAGACGGATTTGACTCAGCATCAGAATTAGAAAAAATAAATGCACAGAATGAAAAAAATATGCAAAGAAATATAGAAAACATATCAAGTAATCCAAATAAGAAATATGAAGTAGCAAAGGGTGGTGGAGAAAATGTGGAACTACCACGACAAAAAGATTCAAGAATTGGAAAAGATATACGACAAGACAAACAAGCAGACACAAATAAGGCTACAGGAAATATTTGATAGTATAGATTTTGATTTTAGCAATTTATATAGTATAGCTAATAATAAAACAAAAAACAAGATTAATACATATATAGAAAAGTGGAAGGATAGTGGATTATTAGAAGGCTATTTTGGTATGTTGGCGAATAATATCTACAATAACACTAGAGTAAAGAATAGTGAGATATTAGAATTATTAATATACAGTGCATATATAGAAGAACAAAGCCAATTAGATGAATATGAACAAAATACGTTTAAAGAAGTTATAACTTATTACTATCAAGAAGGGCAAAAAGAAGTGAACAAAACTAAAAAGCCAAGTATGGTACCTGAAATAATACTAGCAACAATACTGTCAATGCCAAACGCTAAAGGTTATATCTGGAAGGATTATAAAGATGGTATAATCAAATACAATGCAGAACAGATATACAGACAAGCCACAATCGATTTACAGCAACAAAAGGAGTTAGACATAACAAATGATATATATCAAAATATAATTAAGCGACAAAACAATTCTAGGCTCAATATAAATGGAGACAAAATATCAGGTGATGTTGATTTAACTTTAATTGGAATGAACAATAGGGCTAAAATGGAGGGTATATATAGTTTTGATGAAACTGCAGAAGTTGAGTTTGTAGCAGTAGAAGATAAAGTTACAACAAAGATGTGTTATAGTTTGAATGGACAAAGATTTAAAGTACATGACTGGAATGAATTTAAAAGATATAGCAAAGCAAATGATAGTATTGTTAAATACAGATGTTATGGATTAGTGACAGGATTAAATCTTCCACCTATTGATGATGGATTTCATTGGTGTAGAAGTTCAATAAAATATGTAAAGTAGAAAGAAGGTGGAGAATATGTGGTTATTAGTATTAATATTAAGCATAAAAATGAATTTACCTACTTCGTACTGGATTTTATTCACTCTTATAACAATAATACAATTGTTAATAACAGAACCGGTAAAATATAAATTTTATCAAGGCTTTACAGAGGCCATGAATAAAAAGTAGTTATTAAATTTAATAAGATAAAAAAAGAACCTTGTCGACAGGTTCTTTTTTTATGCCGTTTTTATCGTAGTTAGGCTTAATAAAACAAACGAAATATAAAACGCAATGGCTGGGGCTTTATGCAATGGCTGGGGCAGATGGAGGGAAAAATGGAAGGAAATGAACCAAATACAAATGTTAATGCTGGGGCAAATAATGAACCAGTGGGAACAGGAGTACAAACAAACCAAAATGCAGGAAATGATACTAAACCTGTAAGTTTTGATGACTTTTTAAAAGGAGAAGGAAATCAAGCTGAATTTGACAGAAGAGTCCAAAAAGCAATTGATACAGCTAAAACCAAATGGCAAGAAAAAAATGATGCTGAAAAGTCAGAGGCTGAAAAATTAGCACAAATGAATGAAACTGAAAAATTACAGTATCAACTAAAACAAAAAGAAAAGAGTATAGAAGAAATTCAAAAGAAATTAAATGCAAGAGATTTGAAAGATGAAGCTTTTAAAATAGCTACAACACAAGATACAGCATTTGACCCTGAGTTTCTTAATTTGTTTGATTTTGAAAGTATGTCAGCAGAACAGCTACAAGAAAAAACAAAATTAATTAAATCTATACAAGACAGGATTGTTGAAAAAGCAGTTAATGAGTGGTCAAAAGAAAAACCACCATATAACCCAAACCCAACGGGAAATAAATCAGCTGAAGAAGCAATGATTGACAAAATAATGGGATTAAAATAAGAAAGGAAGATGAAAAATGAATAATATTGAATTATCAACAATATATTTACCAAAATTAGACCAAATTTATAAAAATGAGGCAAAAACATCTATATTAGATGGAGATGAAACAACAGTACAAAAAGGATTAAACGGAGAAATCAAAATCGCTAAATTAGATATGGACGGTTTAGGAGATTTTGACAGAAATTCAGGATACACACAAGGTTCAACAAGCTTTGTATGGGAAACAATAAAATACGACAAAGAAAGAAGTCAAGATTTAAGAATTGATAGATTAGACAATCAAGAAGCTTTAGGATTACCTTTTGCTAAATTATCAAGTGAATTTATTAGAACAAAAGTAATTCCAGAAACAGATGCTGCAAGAATTGCAAAAATAGCAAGTGTTGAGGGTATTTCAACAAAAGCTGAAACAATTACAACTGGAGATGGTATGTACAATGCTTTAAGAGCAGGAACAAATAAACAAGATGAAGATGAAGTTTCAACAGAAAACAGAATATTATTCATCACTCCAACAGGAAAAGCTTTAATTGATGATTTAGAGACATATAAATCTAAATCTGTAATGGGAAGATTTTCAAAAGTAATTGAAGTTCCACAATCAAGAATGTATACAGCAGTTACATTAAATGATGGTAAATCAAATTATGGATTTAAACCAGCTAATGACTATGTTGCTTCAAAAGATACAAGTGTTGTAGCAGGTAAAACATACTACACAAAATCAGGAGATACATATTCAGCTGTTCAATCTCCAACAGGAAACCCATCAACAAGTTCATACTATGAATTAATAAAAGGATATCCTATTAACTTCTTAATAGTTGAAAAATCTGCAGCAGTTACAGCAATGGATCAATTCATTAAATACTTTACTCCAGATGAAGACCAAAACGGAGATTCAAACGTATTTAAATATAGAAACAATAACTTATATGGACATGTTTATGAAAACAAATTAGCTGGTGTATATTGTTCATACAATACAGCAGAATAGGAGGAAACTATGACTGTTATAGGAAAAGCAATAGTAGTAGAAACTGCAAAAGTTAAAGAAGTAAAAAAAGAAACTGCAAAAGGTAAAGAACCAACAAAAGCAGAAATTGCAGCTCAATTAACTGAATTAGGAATTGAATTTGATGAAAAAGCAACAAAAGCTGAATTGGTAGCATTAATTCCACAAACTGAAGAAACAGAGGAGGAATAATTATGATACTAAAAAAAGGAGATTTAACAAGAACAGTTTCTAATAAAGATATAGCCAAAATCTTAATAGAAAAATGTGGCTATAAAGAAGTAAAAGAAGAAAAACCAAAGGAGAAACCTGAGGCTAATAAATAAAAAAAGGAGGCAATAAAATGAAGCAAGATAATACCGACATAATACAAAGCATAATAAAGAATTTAAGTATAAATTATAAAGATGACAGAAATGTATTAGAGGACATATATGAACAAATGGCTTTTATTGCCTCTGATGCTTCACATAGAAAAGAAAACGATACAAAGTTAATTCCATATATAAAGAATGCGACTATTGAGGCTTATTTACGTAGAGGTAAAGAAGGCACTAGCGGATATAGTGAAGGTAGTGAGTCCGAAACCTTTATTGATATAGAGGAAAAACTACGCAAAGATGTTGTTCATATAAGGAGGATTCTATAATGGGGCAAAAGTTAAGCAAATTAACAGAAGTGTGGGTATGTACACCAACTCGACAAAATATTGATGGGGAATACACAACAGTGTGGAATTACAAGAATATTGGTAAAAATGGTGTATACTTGAATTTACAACAAGACTTGAATGAATTAGATAGAAACACAGCTGGGAAAGTTGATTATGATATACAAAAAGCAAGGACAACTCTTAACTATAACATTGAAAAAGGGGACGGGATTTGTTTAACAGATATATCAGAGTCAAAAAATATAGTTCCCGATTATGAAGTAACAGACACACCAGTTATAGGAAACACACATGTATATATATTAAAAAAATATCATGGAGAGTAAATATGATACAGATAAAATGGAATGAAAAGAAACTGAATAACTTTTATAAAAAAATGGATTTGATAGGTTCAAACATAAAAGATGCAACAAAGAGTAGTTTAGAAAAAGGCTTAACTGGAATACAGAAAATGGCACTAGACTATAAGAGAGGTACTAAACAAGGTATTTTAATAGAAGTAACCGACGAAGATAATAAGTTAGTAGGAAGAGTTTATACAGACAAACAATTACTACCACACGCATTATTTTTAGAGTTTGGTACAGGTACGTTTGCAGAATTACCACACATTGGAACAACCAAAACCTTTATAAAAAGTGGATTTAGATACTGGTATTTACCAGTAGAAAAGGCACAAAGAGATTTTGGAGATAATAGAAGAATTACAATAAATGGTCAAGATTATTTTATTATGTTTGCACAACAACCAAGTCCATTTATGAGACCTGCTGCATTTCAAGGAAGAGATATAGCAATAAACGAAGTAAGAAACGGCATAAGTGAGTTTTTAAGGGAGGTTGTAAGATGATACACGAATTAGATATTGAAACATTAACGAAATTAATTGTACAAAAAATAAATCAATTAGGCGATAGAGAAATTGTTTTGCAGAACCCTACAGACAAATCTGTCTTTCCATGTACTGTTGTTAGAACTCCAATGGAAAGACAAAGGATAAATGAAGAAACTACGCCAATTTACACACGTTTCTCAGTTTCTATTGAAGAGTGGGCTAAAAGTCAATACGATTGTATGGCTCAATCCAATAGGACAGCAGTAAAGCTACGAGAATACAATTTCAAGAAAGTTAGTAATGATATAAGCATATATGACGAAATAACCAAAAAGTATCGTTTAATAAGCAATTATGAAGTAAATTACAATGGGTTAACAAACTCGTTTGAAATAATTAAATAAACCAAAATGACTGCTTAAAATTTGCAGTCTTTTTTATATTAAAAAAAGAAAGGAATGATTTAATATGACACCAGGAAGCGAAACAGTAGCACCAAGAACAAGCACAATGACAAAGGTATTTTACGCAACAACTAAAACGGGAGAAAAAACACAGATTGGTTACATTCAAAGTGTAGCAGAATTTTTAAAAGCACCTGAGCCTATTACATATAGTGCATTGGACATCCCAGACGAAAGAATGGCAAAAGGAAAGGTTAAGGCAGAAACTATAGAAATCCCATTCTTATATACAGAAAGTCAATGGGATGAATTGAGAGCTGTTGAAACAGCTGGAACAGAAGTATATGTATTCTTACAATTACCTAATGATACAGCTAATACAGCTAATAAACCAGTAACATTTAACTTCAAATCAACTTTGGCTGTTGGTATGAATCAAATCGAAATCGATAATATGTTACAATCAAAAGTTACATTATACAGAAGTTCAGCAATAGAGGAATCAAAAGGTTTCCCAACAGAATAATAAAATAATAAGAAAGAGGTAAAAGGTATGAAATTAGAAACAAAAAATAAATCAGTTGAATTGGTTGTGAAGACTAGAAAAATAGTTGATATTGCTAATACTTTAAAAAATAAAAAATTTGAAGAAGTATTTTTTACATCAATGAGAGAATGTGACATAGAAGCTTTAACAAAAATAATATATATATTAGCTGAAGATAAAACATTCAAGAACTCAACTGAAGTATATGACTTTATGGACGATTATATAGCAGAGAGTGGCAAGACATTCGACGATATATATTTAGATATTGCTACAGAGATAAATGAAAAAGGTTTTTTCAGGGTAAAGATGACACCAGAACAATTAATGGAGAGAGTGAACGACATTCTATCATCAGTGAACTTAGATGGTGTTGTCAAAGATACAATCGAAAAAATGGCGACTCAAGTAGTGACAGAAGAGTTCAAAGGTTACAAAGCCTAGAAGACATTATTAAGGCAATCGAAGAGGCTGACGGTATAATAGAACTAATTTATGCTTATGAGCCTCTTTCTTATTACTTTTCAATAAAACCATTTGAATTTTGGGAAATGTCTTTCAGAGAAATATACATGTTTTGTGAAATGC
Organism: Clostridia bacterium; assembly: GCA_017470645.1. GTDB lineage: Bacteria > Bacillota > Clostridia > TANB77 > CAG-508 > CAG-492. The sequence continues at coordinate 2,891 of JAFUYJ010000002.1, read as the reverse complement.
AATCTATAAAAGCATTAGAAGATCTAAAAAAAGAAATTCAAGTTCAAGAAGCGGTAACAGATAAATTAATCGGAGCAAGTATGGTTCAAAAACGTCCACGAATTATTTCATTAAAATCTATGTTCGAAAAAATATTTCCTAAAGAAGAGATAAAACCACAATCAGCAGAAGAGCAAGCAAGGATATTAAGAAGCATTATGAAAAGAGAAGCTAATAACTAGTTTGTCGAATAATGTCATAAATTATCACTTTTTGTCACAAAAAAGTTTATTTTAACCTATTGATTTTTAATATTCATTATAATATACTCGTTTTATATGAAATAAAAGGGGGAATTATTATGAAAAAAATAATTAGGTTAATGGCTTTGATGTTGATAATTATGATATTGATTGGATGTTTAACTGGATGTTCTGATGAAGAAAATGAATCAAAAAGAAAAAGCAAACACATAGAATTGTACGAAACTGTTGATGAAAAAGATTTTGAATTTAGTATAAAAGAAGCAAGTTCAGCACAAAGAATAAGCCCACCATACACTTCATCTGTATATGTTTATCAAGAAGTAAAAGATAAAAATAATACATATTTATATATTATTGTTAATGTGAAAAATACTTCTAGTAAAGCGATAAATAGTAGTAAAGTGGCAAGTGTAAAAGTAAATTATAATGATAAATATACTTATAAAGCAAAGGTTAATGTAGAGGATACAAGCTCAGGACTTGCACCATCATCGTATATAGATATTGAACCTCTAATGAGTAAAAATCTTTATTACTTTGCAGAATTACCAAAAGATGTAGTAGATAATCCAAATTCAGAACTCACATTTGAAATAACAATTAATGATAATGTATATAAATACGATTATAGATAAAAAGATTAAAAACACTTACAAAAGAGTAAGTGTTTTTTTATTTGCCAAAATTCAAACAAGCATCAGAATAAGTTCTGGTGTTTTTTTATTTTACCCGAAAAGAGGTGAAAAGATGACAGTAGAAGAGCTTGAGATTATAGTCTCAGCAAAAATAGAACAAGTAAAACCACAAATACAAAAGGTTGTACAAGAGATAAAAAATGCAGTAAAAGAAACTGATGGAATCGGTGGACAGCTATTAGGAAAGGTTAATACATCACAAATTACAAATGATATTCAAAAAGTGAAAAAACAAGTAAAAGAGATGTTTGACCCAAACGATGTATCAGGGATGAAAATAAATGGAAAAAATATCATACAAGGATTTTCTAGTGCTTATGGAACGTTAAAAGGTAGTACGAACAATTTAAACAATGTATTAGAAAGTTATAGGAATAAATTGAAAGAGGTTGAAAAAACAGCTGAAACAACAAAGCAAAAAGTTTCAAGTGTAGGACATGTAAAATACGATACAGCCCCAATTCAAAAATTTGTAGACAATTACAAAAAAGGTGCAAAAGAAGCGGAAAAGGTAAAAGAACAAGTGAAAAAATCAACAAGCAATGGTAATAAATTATCTAATACTATTCAACAAGTAAAGAAGCATTTATCAGGTGCTGGAAATGGTTCAAAATTAATAAGCAGTGGGTTGAACAAAGCAAAAAGTATGGCTAGCAATGTTACTGCACATTTAAAAGTTGGTTTAGGACAAATATTAAAAATAGCAGGTAGTTTAATTGGATTACGTGCAATTTATAGCGGATTAAGAAGTGTAGCAAGTTCTTGGCTATCAAGTCAAAATGTACAAGCGCAACAATTAAATACTAATATTGAATATATGAAATATGCATTAGGTTCGTCATTACAGCCTGTTATAGAAACAATAGTAAGTCTTATATATCAAGCATTAAAAGGTGTACAAAGCCTAATTTATGCTCTTACAGGAGTAAATATTTTTGCTAATGCGAGTGCAAAAGCTTATGCAAGTATGGCTAGTGGGGCTAAAAGTGCACAAAAAGCAACGCAAGGTCTAGCCGATATTGACGAAATACATAACATACAACAGGATAATGGCTCAAGTAGCGGAGGTTCAGGTAGTGGGAGCACACCAAATTTTGACTTGTCAGGAATAGAAACAGCAGATTGGGCACAAAAATTAATTGATAATATCAAAAATGGAAATTGGTATGAAATAGGCGCAACAATTGGTAATAAGATTAATGATTCTTTAGAAAAAATACCATGGAATAACATAAAAGATACTGCAGGACAGATAGGTAAAAATTTAGGACAATTTATAAATGGTGGCGTGGCAAATACTAACTGGGAATTGGTTGGGAAAACAGCCGCCGAAGGCGTTAATACGGCATTTAGATTCTTGAAAAACTTTCTTGAAACAACAGACTTTAAAAGTCTAGGAGAAGCAGCAGGAAGAACAATAAATGGATTTTTCGACAACGTAGAATGGGATACCGTGGGACAAACTCTATCACTTGGAATAGAAGGTGCACTAGACTTTATGCTTGGAGCCATTGATAAGTTTGATCCTAAAAAGGTAGAAGATGCTTTCAATACGATGTTTTCAAACGTAAATTGGGGAAACATATCAGATAGACTTTTTGAACTTTTAGGCTCTGCCATTATATATCTAAATCCAAATCTTTTGATAGCAAAACTAGGCTTGAAAATAATTGATGTAATAATAGGAGCTAAAGATTATTTTCAAGGAAAGGTAGAAGAGTGTGGTGGCGATATTGTTACAGGTATACTTGAAGGATGTTTGGATGCAATAACAGGAGTAGGTTTGTGGATTTACAACCATATATTTGAACCATTTATTAAAGGAGTAAAAAATGCTTTCGGAATACATTCTCCATCAACAGTTATGAAAGAACAAGGCGGATACATAATAGAAGGCTTAAAGAATGGTATTGAAGAAAAAATCGAAGATGTAAAAAAAGCCTTTGGTAAG
>JAFUYJ010000040.1 GCA_017470645.1 Clostridia bacterium | reverse complement strand
CCTCACCTCCACCAAATATTAAAACAAAGGATTTGATAAAATGGATTATATTTTAGATTTATTAAAAAATTTAGCCCAGACAAAAATAATACACTCATTAATTGTAATAATTGTTAGCTTTATTATTTACAGATTTATAGTACACTTTTTTATGAAAAGCGAAAAAAACAGCTCAATAAATAAGCGTTTAAACAAAAAAAGTAAAACATATATACGATTAATTCATAGTATAATAAGATACATATTTGTAATTTTAACATTATTAATTGTTCTACAAATAAATGGAATCAACGTTTCTTCTATGCTTGCAGGAGTTGGAATTGCCAGTGCTATTATAGGTCTTGCAGTTCAAGATGCTTTGAAAGATATTATAAGAGGATTCAATATTCTATCCGATGAATACTTTTCTGTTGGTGATGTTGTTGAATATAAGAATGTTACAGGTAAAGTAACTGAACTTGGATTAAGAACAACAAAAATAAAAGATATAGCTACTGAAAATATAGTTTCAATAGCAAATAGAAACATTGAAGAGATTCAAATAGTTTCAGATTCTTTATTTGTAAAATTCCCAATGCCTTATGAAGTACCAGTAGATAAAGCAGAAAAAGTAATTAACAGTATCTTAGAGAAAATTTCAGAAGTGACTGATGTTGAAGAAGTTAAATATCTTGGAGTTTCAGAACTAGCAGATTCTAGTATTCAATATTTACTAAAAATAGTTTGTTCACCAGATAGAAGACTTCAAGTAAGGCGTGATTCATATGGATGCATACTAAGAATATTAGCTAAAAACCATATTGAAGTTCCATATAATCAAATTGATGTTCATCAAAAATAATTATACTTACCAAACAGTATGTAAATAGACTTACATACTGTTTTTATTCTAAAAAACTTATTAAAATTTTTAAAAAAATCTTGCACTCACAACCTAAATATGTTAATATAAATATTGTCAATATATAGGGGTATAGTGTTAATGGGAGCACATCGGTCTCCAAAACCGCCTGTGAGGGTTCGAGTCCTTCTACCCCTGCCAGACATAAAGCCTTGCAGTATACACTTGTAAGGCTTATTTTTATCACAAAGGAAGGTGTTATTTATGGAGAAAATAAAAAAAATAATCAATACTTTAATAAAAAAATTTATGACAAAAGAAGTTATTCTATATGTAGTTTTTGGAGTACTTACAACTATTGTAAACGTTGCTACATTCTACGTTTTAACCACTTTCTGCCATATTGAAGAAAATATCTCTAATGTAATTGCTATTATATTAGCAGTTATTTTCGCATATATTACAAACAGAAAATTAGTTTTTAATTCTACAGCATCTAATTCAAAACAAATATTTTTAGAAATGTGTAAATTCTTCTCAGCTCGCTTTTTTACAATGTTAGTTGAATTTTTTGGATTTATGTTATTATTTAATGTTCTACATATTCCAAATTTAATCAGCAAACTAACAATAACAGTTTTAGTTATAGTATTAAATTTCTTCTTAAGCAAATTTTTTGCTTTCAAGAATAAATAATTAAAGGTTTATGAGGGGATTGTCCCCCTCTTTTTTTTATTTCAATTTTGACACTTTTTTGGACGGTCTTTTATGTGCCAATATTACAAAAGAGCTACAATACTATACTCTTCCTAATTCTATATAATTTAATCTTTTTTTCGAAAGGAGTTCATTCTTATGATGTATAATTTTTCTAATATCCTTAAGAATTATTTCATTTTTATTATTTTAATTTCTCTATTTATATGCATATTTTTTATTCCATTTTACAAAAATACCACTATTATTTCTGAAACAACTAATTCTTCAACACCCATTAATAAAGTTATATCCCCCACAAGTGGGCTATGCTGGCCTCTGCCTGGGTACACAAGAATCAGCTCACCTTTTGGCTATAGAGGTGCACCTACAGCTGGAGCTACAAATTTTCATGGTGGAATTGACTTACCTGCCCCACCTGGTACTAATATAATATCCGCAATTTCAGGAAAAGTTGTTAGAACTGGATTTATGGGAAGTGGCGGTTGTTCAGTTGTTGTTGAAAATAATGATTATACAGTAATATTTCACCACATCTCCCCTAACTTTCTTGTTTCTCCCGGAGACATAGTATCTCAAGGACAAATTATAGCTCAAGTTGGTCCTAAAAATGTATATGGATTTTCAAACAATCCATATAAAGATGCTAACGGTAATCCTACAAATGGAGCAACCACTGGTCCTCATCTTCATTTTACGGTTAAAATTGCTGGAAAATATGTTGATCCAATGAGTTTATTTTGATTGATGTTTTGAGGGACACTGGTAAAAAAAAGCACTAGTATACTGTTTTTTACCAGTGTTCCTCAAAACATCACCTCTTAAAAAAAAGATATAGCTTTCTCAAGCTATATCTTCATATGAATTCATATTTATATATAAATTTCATTATAAACTATTTTTTGTTAACTACATCTTTTAAAGCTTTTCCTGCTTTGAAAACTGGAGCTTTAGATGCTGGTATTTTAATTTCTTCTTTAGTTTGTGGATTTCTTCCTTTTCTAGCAGCTCTTTTTCTAACTTCGAAAGAACCGAAACCTACTAATTGTACTTTGTCTCCTTTAACTAATGCTTTTGTAACAACTTCTACGAAAGCGTTAACTGAAGCTTCAGCACTTTTCTTTGTGTCTCCTGTTTTAGCAGCGATAGCCGCGATTAAATCAGATTTGTTCATTTTACATTACCTCCTATAAGTTATATGTAGCTTGTTTTTCTTCGCTACTATTATCAATATTCGCCAAAGTTATATAAAATCCTTCTTTTTTTTACTTTATTTTTGCTTATATATGCCAATTTTAGTTAAAAAAGCATACAATTTACTTCCAAATGGCAACATTAACATGTCTTCTTCACTAAAAATCTTTAATACAAATATTGATATTGCGTATACAATAACTGCTACAACTAATGCTATTATTGTAGCCAGTTTTGGAGCAATTATACTATTTAATAGCATATATGCACCATATGAAACTACTGCCATCATACCTGATGCTACTAATGGTTTAAATATCATTTTTGAGAAAGAAGTTTTCAATCGAACAGTTCTCTTCAATACATTATATACAATATAGAATGCTGTAAGATGGCAAATATCTGTTGCAAATGCAGCACCTACTACGCCTCCCAGTGGAAAGACTTCAACAGGTATTGGGACTAAAATTAAATTTAATATCAATTTTAAGAGTACACCAATTGTTAATGCCGCAGCCGGAACAAATATCTTTCCTAATCCTTGCAAAGCACCATTTATTGTTTGTTCCATAGCTGTAAATATTGTTGCTAATACGCATATTTGCATTATATATGCCCCATCAGGTGCATTTGGGAAGATCAACTTTAAAATTGGATCTGCAAACACAACCATTCCAACAACACATGGCAAAACAATTACTATAGTCGTTAATAATGAAAAAGAAATTCTTTTTACACCTTTTGAAAGATCTCTATTTGCTTTAGCTGCTGCTATTGCCGGAACTAAAGCAGTGGAAAATGCAACATTAAAAGCAAGAGGCAATCCAGTTAAAAGTTCAACTTTTCCACTTAAAATTCCATATTGTGCTCTAGCTTCTTCATATGGTAAATATTTTTGTAATAATCTTATTACAGTAAATGAATCTATATTTCTGTTTAATGATGTTAAAATTGCACTTAAAGACATTGGAATTGAAACCCATAAAATTGCTTTTACAATTTGCATTACTGGTTTACTTGCTATGCCAGATTTTATTCTAACAGGATTTTCTACTAATTTTTCTTTTCTATGTAATTTGTAATATATATATAAATAGAAGAAGCTCATCATAGTTGATAATGTTGTTGCAACAGTTGCACCCGCTGCCATAATTCTAGTATTTAGTCCTGAAAAAACAACTACTAATTCTACCGCAACTATTGTAAATACCGTTTTAAAAACCTGTTCAAGTGATTGAGAATTTGCTGTTACTTTTATTTTAGACTGACCATTGAAGAATCCTCTAAACACTGAACATATCGCCACAAAGAATAAAGATGGAGACAATACCACTAAAACCATTTCAGCCTCTGGCATTCCCATCATCGCTGACAACTTCTTAGCGCCTAGTAACAAAAACAACGTTCCCATTAAACCAATAACCGAGAATGTAGCCAGTGCAATTTTAAAAATTCTATGAGCTCCTTTTGAATCTCCTAAAGTAATTCTCTCTGAAATCAGTTTAGATACCGCATTAGGTACTCCAATGGAAGATATAGTAAGCAACAATGCATATATATTATATCCGGCACTATATATTGCGTTACCGTCATCACCAAACCCTTCTCTATTTGTTAAATAACATCTATAAACATATCCTAATAGTTTTATAAACACCTGCGAAAACATCAATGCAAGAACTCCTTGCATAAAGCTTTCTTTTTTTACCGTCCTTCTAGTTCTACTATTATTAGCTATCATTATAATTCCTTTCTTTTTCTTTTTTATTCAATCTATTAAATTATATTAATAATATTCTTATTTTTCAAGTCTTTTTTT
>JAFUYJ010000039.1 GCA_017470645.1 Clostridia bacterium | reverse complement strand
CAAATTTGTATTTTCATCCGAGTATATTCTGAAAAAAGTCCCAAACTTTTTATCAAAATGCCCAATAATCGATATATCCAAGATCATTTATGATTTTAAAAGATCAAAATTATTAAAAAGTTTTTTCAAAATTTGTCTTTTGCGGATTAGGTTGCTAACAAAGATATATAATGTTCCAGAGATTGGAAATGATTCTGAAGCGCTTTTGCTGTTTTCATCTGGTTCGACTGGGATACCTAAAGGAATTCCTCTAAGCCATAAGAATATTATTGGTAATTGTCTGCAGCTTAGTGGAAGAGGGATAGGTATTGGACGTAAGTCATTACTGTCATGTTTGCCAAATTTACACAGTTTCGGGCTTACTGTCAACATATGGTTTGCGCTGATGATGAAAATGAAGGTATTTACAGTCGGCAGTCCACTGGAATACAAAAAAATTACCAATGCAATTTATAATGAGAAAGTGGATGTTTTGGTAAGCACTTCAATGTTTTCGCCGTACTAATGCAAATTGATAGAGATAAACTAAAAAAGTCCGGAAACCTGGAGGATTATGCCACTTGTAGAGAGAGGCTTTTTATGCGTAAAAGGCGTCAATGTTTTTAAGGGATATTTGGATGACGATGGGAAAACTGCTGATGTCTTGAAGGATGGCTGGCTAGTAACAAAAGACTTGGAGTGTTTTACAAGCAATCGATTTTTGCGTATAGATGGCAGAGTATCCCATTTTTCGAAAATTGGAGGAAAATGATACCTCATTCTGGAATAGAGGAGGCTATAATTAAGGTGTTTGATATTCGTTGCGATGAATGTCCTAAGATTGCTATTGTTCCCCGTGTAAACGAAAAAAAAGGCGAAAAATCATCGCTTTTGACTACCATGCATATTCAGCAACAGGAACTAACATCGAAAATGTTACAAGCCGGGTACTCAAGCCTTTGGATCCCAAAAGAAATTATCAGTGTTAACAAAATTCCAGTTTTGGCAACTGGTAAATTAGACATTGTAGGATGCAAAAGCTTGCTTAACGAAAAACTAAATTTATACCATAATCACAGCAAAAATATCAAGTAAATGGAGGAGAATAGGAGATGAACCTGCCTTAGATAAAGTGGACGGTAGTGGCGTAATAACATAATTTCAAGATGTGATATTGGTTTAGTCCAAAAAAGGGCTTAAGGAATGACCGTGGATTTTAAAGAAAAATTTTGCCAAATTCAAGTCATCTGACGTAGAACACTGGACTGTATCAAACAGAACCATTCCTAAAAGATAGAAAAGGTTAAAATTTCATTTCTTGTTGGCAAAATCTCTATTGTAAGTTTTGCTCAGATTTAGGTTGTGAGTGGACTAACATGTAGATTGTTACCTTCGTTTCATGGCAGCCGTGCTGCCTTGTAAAATATCTCTCAACATAGTATTCAATTTTTTGGTTTTTATAAAGTTTTTATAAAAAAATTTTGTTATAGGTAATTTTGTTTCTTTAATTTTTAATCCAGTATTTTTTTTGAAAATCTATAGTTTTTTTTTGAGTATAATGAGGCTTAATATATCTGTTTCTTTGCTCATAGGTTCGATTCTTGCTGGTATATTGAGCAAACAAGGTATTAGCAGCAAGTTGTCACAATTTTCAAATTCTATGAATTTTTTAGTGAATTTATCTTGATAATCCTTCATAACATAAAATAATGATAGCAAGCTTTAGATCCTGCTTTAATTGGCGTATCTTTAGCTAAAACAACTGTCTTAGATAAATCAATTTCACCAGGAACAGCATAGTATTAACTTTTGTAGATGTTACAGTAATGTAATAAACTCCTCTTGTACCAGCATTTTCTTGTTTGAAGCTTTATTTAGTATCTTTTGACATCATATGAATTAATATAAAATTTGACATCCATGAATTTCTTCTAATGTTATCTAAACAATTCTCTTTTCAGTATATTCAAATACTAAATCATAGAATCCTCAGAATAAGATTTCTCATTCAACAACTTTGTTAAGAATGTCATTAGCAACAAATTCAGCATAGTGTTAATTACTTTGTTTTTCATTATTTAATTTCAAAGTGTTAACAATTGATGAATTTTGGCTCTTGAAGTGAACAGTATATTTGTTCAAAGTTTCAACTGGAATAGCATCAACAATATTTTCACATTTATCTCTTGGAAATAATCTATTCACTGGAATTCTTTGGCATTCTTTTCAACAGTACCATTTTTCAAGGCTTCATAATCTTTTTAGGCTGATTTATTTCTTTAAACGGTGATTTTACCTAAATAAATATTTTTAGTTTTAACTTCAACTCTGCATTTATTACATATGATTGGTTTAGTATCATGCAAGCCAAAACAGTTGAAGTTCCTTTAACATATAAGGTACCAGGATATGATAAAACATTAGATTTACCTTTAATTTCAATAGCGTATTTTTCAGAGAATACTTTTATGGCTTTATCCTTTTCATTATTATATATGACATATGATTTGGTAAGGAGAAGTTTGTTTGATTTCATTGACATCAATATAGTTATGAAATTTATCATAAGAATAGATGTAAACTTTGAGATTTTTACCTACAAATATTTCATTTTTGCCTACTTTATATCTACTGTTACTAACATCAGCAACTCCATGAGTGAAAATGATGTCATAATATTTTTCAGGGAAGTATTTACCAACTACAGCATGTTTAGATGAGAATTGAGAATTTATTGTAATAAGAATTTCTTCATTGGTTTGTTTAGATGAATCAATACTATATGTAAGTTTAGTGTTAGCTTATGGAGTAATTTTGATGTCAATTTTTGAATTGTCGAAGTTATCAAGATTTGTAATTAAGTTATCATATTTATCAAATAATTTTTCAACCATTTGGCATTTTTGTTCAACTAAAACATTTCCTAAGTCTTGTTCTTTAATTTCTTCTCCATTTGTTTTGAATAATTTTGATTATTCTTCTTCTGCTGGAATGACAGTAATATCAACTTTTTGAGTTAATTCTTTTTCTTCTATAGTTACAGTGGTTTTGGATGGCATCTCCCTTAATAGTGAAAGTATATATAATTTTGTATTGATCTGGCTTTTCATCTTGAACTAAAGTGTATTGGCAATCTTTAACTTCATCTGGGAATTTAACAGAAATATTTTCTTCAACTTTTTTATAACAAAAGTTCTTAAGATTACCTCCAGTTGTTTTTAATTCTAATTGAACTGATCCTTCAACACCACCAGTTAAAGTTATTTTAGTTGGTTGAATATAAGTCTTTGATGTATCAATCTGACCTGGATCACCAAAGCTGAATCCTCCAGTAATTTTAATTTTGAAGGTGACTTCTTTTTTGATGGTAGTTTCTTTTACAACTAATTGATAATCTTCTCCATTTGGAGAATTTGACCATTTTCTAAGTTCAGTTCTTGTTAATTCAGTATTTTTATTAGTATAAACAACTTTAGTTTTATCTAAATCTAAAACATCTAATATGCATTTTTTACAGTAAACATTACTGTTATCATAATCAACAAAAAATTTAATTTTTCCTTATTTGGTGATAGTAGTTTTGCATGAGAAGTGATCATCACTTGATTATATTGAATTAATATTATACATGTTTTTAATTTCAGTCTTGGCTTCTTTATTAACTTCATAATTGTTGGAATTTAGATAAGTAAGTTATTGGATGTTACATTTGTGACAGTGTTGTCAAAGATATCCCTTGGATAGATATCAAGTTTACTTTGTTCTCCACCTTTAACTCCATCGGTTTTTTCAAATTGACCACATGAATGTTCTGCATTAATTGGTCCACTTCATAATTTATAAGTATAAGTTTTGGTATTATATTTAACAATGATTTTAGTTGCAGTTACTTTTTTATATCCATATTGGACATTTAAGTATTTTCCTTCAGAATACAAATTGTTTGTAATAAGGTTATAATTTCTATCTAGTAATGCATCTTTTTCTCCTAATAATAATAATGGATATGTAATATCTTATCCATTATAATTAATTATATATTGTATGATACACCTGATAATTTAATAAAGTTTGGATTACCATCCTTTTAACAGAATTTGAAGAATCTATCTCCTTGGCTATCATCTAATTCCCATTTTTCTTCTTCATTTGCTATCATAATCATTATACAAGTGACAACTGATTTATCATATATAGTTATTTTTTCACCAATTGAAGTATATAAAAAGAATTTATTGAATAGAGTATAAAGTAAGTTATCTATATTTGTTTCTTATCCAGTGGACATGAAGGTTTCTTTATTATCTCCTTTGCCATAGTATAATTTACTTGTTTTGGTGTCAACTGTTTGATATTATACATTGAGTTTAGTGTTTTCTTTAATATGTTTTCGGTCATAAGTAACAACTGCTTCATATTTTCCAATAATGGTTTAAGTATATGTATATTTAATAGTTTCTTTTTGAACTTCTAAAGTATATTTCTTTTCTTTTGATTCAGTGAAGTTACTTGAGTAGATTTTTTTTCTATAAATAAACTTCCTTGTTCATTGGAAGCATTAACTGAATATCTATCTCTTAAAAATACAACAAACAATTGATTTTTCATTTATATAAAAATTAAATATTAAAATTTAAAAATATGTCAAGAGTATATTCTGATTTAGTTACATCAACTTTACAATCTAATCTTGTATATAAGAAAGTGTATTTTTTATTGCTTTCAACAACAGTAATAATAGAAACTTGTTTAGTTATTGCTTCTTTAATGTTATCAGTGAAAATATAAATATTTTTGCTTTCATAGTATTTGATTTTATAATAACATTTGGTTATACAGAATTTATCAGAAATAACAGTGATTTCACTATTTTCAAGGATAGAATGAGTGATTTCGTTCTTGTTTTTATCTAAATTTGAAAGTGAAATCAATATTGTCATCATTTGTTAGATTGACTTTCCAAGTATATGGTCCAACAATTGTGAATTTATCATTTTCAACAACTTGTAAGTAATAAGCTTTACAACTATTAACAATTAAAGCTATTTTTTTGTTCTATTTTCTTCCCTTCAACATTAACTTGGAAGCTGTTGTTATCATTTAAAAAACAATGATAATATATTGGCCAAGGTAAATTATCTTTTTCAACTCAATATTTGCAAGAATCTTAATCTTTGTCTAAAGCGACTTTTATTTTTTATGAAATATTTGGGAATCAATAGTTTTTACTTTCATCTTTGGTAGTTCTAATTTCCATTGTAGTTTTAAATGTTTTTTTCGATGTATTAAAGTATTTTATCAAAATACTATTTTTAGGAAAATTATCAATTAAATTTTTAAAAAAATTCTTTTTTATCTTTCTCTTATGATTTTTCAGGTTATTTCTTTTAATTTCTTCTATTAATTCTAATCTTTTAGCCTATGAAATGGTTGCATATCTTCTTTTTTATTTATCTAACTCATTGGTTTCTTTTTGGAGTGATAAAATGGCTTGCTTTAGCCATTGACTAAAAGCATCACTTAGAGTTAGTTTATCATCCATCATTTTCTTATATATCATTTGAATTAATAATTCTTTAATCTTGAATTTTTCTGGCTTCTTTGTTAGTATTCATCTTTTACAATGCTTTTTTTTCTAATTTGGTAATTTTGTTTGGAACCACAGGAATTTCGTCTCCTTCATCTTTTATTTTTTTTTCAATTTTGTTAAAATTCAATATTATCATTTTTGAATATTTTATTCTTTGGTCTTTCTTTCTTTTTATATTTATAAGTAATAGACTCACCTTTCTGAATAACTTCTGCCATTCTGATATCGCTACCAAATCCTTGGTCTACTTTTTCTGGCTCTTTTTTCTTGTTATAAGCTGCTCCAATTTCAAATTGTTTCAAAGTAAAAATGACATTTTCTATAGGTATGTATTGGGTGATTTTTTCTTCTTTTTAGATTATAAAATCTTGTTGCACTTCCAGATCAGCAACTTTTCCTTTTGCCTTATAGAGTAATTGAAAATTATTCTTAATGGGAGTATATGGGAGATTAAGGTTAATTATAAAATTAACTTACTAGTATCAAATTTTATTTTATCCTACATTTATATTGTATTATATTTTTTTTATTGATATAAATAATTAATTTTTTTTTAATTAATTATTTTTTTAATTAATTAATTTTTTTTAATTAATATTATTATTTAATTTTTTTTAATT
>JAFUYJ010000009.1 GCA_017470645.1 Clostridia bacterium | reverse complement strand
TGCCACCCGCAATTACCATTGTAAAAAATATTTTATTTACTAAATTAAAATTCTTTTTATTTCTCTCATAAAAAACAACTAATCCACAAATCATCAACAAATTCAATACAATAAACACAGGAACATGACCATTCCCCAAACTAAAAGCCACACCCTCATTTTCACAATAAGAAAATCTTAAAATACCCTTTATAATAGTAACCGCATCATCTTTTATATTAGTAACAACAGCCACCTTTACAATCTGATCTACAATAATCAAAACAACTGCACAAAAATACACACAAAATCTTTTAATCTTCTCCATCAAAATAACACCTCATCATTTTTTTCGTAAGTACACTATTTCCACTTCTTTTTTATTTTAACTGTAATTATTTTTTGAAACACTATAACTGTAGAGTAGGCAAAAGTTGGAGATTATGCAAACAGGTTTGATATATTAACACGAAGTGGAGTGCGCAGTTTTGCGCTCCCCAATCACGTCTTCCTCTCAAATCGTATCGCCAGTAAACGAACGGAGTGTTAATATATCAAACCTGTTTGCATAATCTCCAACTTTCGCCGGACTCCCATAACTAAATTACATCTTTACTTGTTTTGCAACTTCCTCAGCAAAGTTTTCTTCAACTTTTTCAATACCTTCACCTTTTTCTAATCTTGCAAAAGTATTAATTTTAGCACCTTTAGATTCTAATAATTTGTTAATTTTCATATCTGGATCCTTAACAAATTCTTGCTCTAATAAACAAATTTCTCCATAGAATTTATTAATTCTACCTTGAACCATTTTTTCAGCTATTTCAGCAGGTTTTCCTTCATTCATAGCTTGTGCTTTTAAAATCTCCATTTCTTTTTCTACTCTTTCAGGTGTAACTGATTCTCTATTTAAAAATTCTGGTTTAGCAGCAGCAATTTGTAAACAAATGTCTTTTGCAAGCTCTGGTGTAGCATTTTCCATATCAACTAAAACACCAATTTTTCCTTCACCGTGAATATAGCTTCCAACTATACCATTTGATTCAAATCTTTCAAATCTTCTTATAGACATATTTTCACCAATTGTAGCAATCTTATTAGTTAAAACTTCTTGTACTGTTTTTCCTGGTTCTGCTATTGAATCTTGTCCTAATAATTCTTCTACATTTGCAGGATTTTTTTCAACTATTTGTTTTGCAACATCGTTAACAAAAGTTCTAAATTCTTCGTTCTTACCAACGAAATCTGTTTCTGCATTAACTTCAACAACTGCTCCAACTTTTCCATCTTCTGAAACATAAGCAGCTACTAATCCTTCTGCTGCAACTCTGCTTGATTTTTTTGCTGCCTTAGCAATTCCTCTTTCACGTAATAATTCAATTGCTTTTTCCATATCTCCATCTGTTTCTGTTAAAACTTTTTTGCAGTCCATCATACCTGCACCTGTTTTTTCTCTTAAATCCTTTACTTGGCTTGCTGTTACCATTAAAAATTCCTCCTTTTTTATTTTGAGGTTCGTCCCCAATTTCAAAAATTAAAAAAAGGACCGTCCCCTATTTAAAAAAGAGTAGAGCAAGAAAGCCCCACTCTTTCAAAATCAAAGTTTATTTATTATTCTTCAGTTGCTTCTACAACTTCTTCCATGCTTTCTGGTTCTGCTACTTCTTCTGCAACTTGTGCTTCTTCAGCATTTGCGCTTTCTGCAGATGTTTCAAAAGATTCACCTTGTCTTCCTTCAATTATAGCGTTAGCCATGCAATCAGCTATTAAACTTACAGCACGAATAGCGTCATCATTTCCAGGAATAGCGTAATCAACATCTTCTGGGTTGCAGTTTGTATCTACTAAACCTACAACTGGAATGTTTAATTTTCTAGCTTCTAAAATAGCTATTCTTTCTTTTTTAGGATCTACTACAAATAAAACTCCTGGAATTTCTTTCATTTCTTTAATTCCACCTAAGTTCTTTTCTAGTTTTTCCATTTCTTTCTTTAATAGAATAACTTCTTTTTTAGGTAATACATCAAATGTACCATCTTGTTCCATTGTTTCTAATTCGTTTAATCTTTGTACTCTTTTTTGAATTGTTTCAAAGTTAGTAAGCATTCCACCTAACCATCTTTGATTTACATAGTACATACCGCTTTTTTCAGCAGCTTCTTTCATGCAGTCTTGAGCTTGTTTTTTAGTTCCAACAAATAGAACTGTTTTTCCCTCTTCTGCTTGTGATTTCATGAAGTCATATGCTTCATCTAATTTTTTTGATGTTTTTTGAAGATCAATAATATGGATACCATTTCTAGCTTGGAATATGTATTCAGCCATTTTAGGATCCCATCTTCTTGTTTGATGTCCAAAGTGAACACCAGCTTCTAGTAATTGTTTCATTGCAACTACTGCCATTTTTATTTCCTCCCTTTTTTGTTTTACCTCCATAAAGTTTCAAACATTTTTCAAAGACTTGTAATTTAAAAGATTTTTACAAGCACACCTTTTCAAACTAGCTTTATGTGTGTTTTAACAGACATAATTATATCAAAAAGATATAAGAAAATCAATACTTTTGGATATATTTTTATAATTTATTTTAGCAAAATAGCCTACATTTTATTTATTCAATTTTCCATTTTTCCTTAACATCTTTAATTTTGTCAAATCTGTATTTAAAAGTTCCTTTTCAAACCCTTTTCCCCACGTTTCTCTAGCATTAAAAATAACAATAAACGCTTTATTATCAACTGTCGTAGCAATCTTCTTTATCTGTATAATCTCATTTCTAGACCCCACACAAAATAACATCATTCTATTCTCATTAGAATGCATACCTTTAGCATAAATAGCAGTGCTCCCTCTATGAACCTCACTACCAACAATTTCAGCAATTTCATTATATTTCTCTGAAACAATGAATAAAACCTTCGTAAAATTAACACCTTCAAAAACAATATCAATCATTTTTCCCATCAAATAAATTGCAATAGCTGAATATAAACCAATTTCAATCTCCCTAAAAACTAATATACTCAAAATGATAATGACCGTATCAATAGCAATAATTAAATCACCTGATCTAAATTTATCATTAAACGAGCGCACTACATAAGACAACAAATCACTTCCACCAGTTGAACCACTAACCTTTAAAATAATAGAAGTACCAATCCCCATTATAATTCCACCATAAATACATGCCAAAAACTTATCACTTGTAACCGCAGGAAACTTTTCTAATACATCAATAAAAATTGAAAGTAAAACAGTTCCTGTAACCGACTTTATTATAAAAGCTTTCCCCACTCTAAAAAAAGCAACAAAAAATAAAGGAAGATTTAAAACAACCATAGCAGTCCCCACCGGCACATGAAACAAATAATAGGCAATAGTAGCAAGCCCCGAAAAGCCACCAGTTGACAACTTATTAGGCAACAAGAAAAAAGCCGTAGAACAGGCCATAATAAACGCCCCAACAACAAGCCCAACACCACTAACAAAAAAACTCTTAACACTTTTCTTATCAATAACACTAAGCACAATAATCACCCACTCATATTTTTCCCCACACCTTGCAAGATTATTCAAATTAACAAAGCAACCTACTATTATAGAGTAGTCAAAACTGATAAAATATAATAGAGCTAATATATTTAAACGAAGTACGAGGCGCGCAGGCCAGTAAGCCTACGTAGTTAAATATATTAGCTCTATTATATTTTATCAGTTTTGATGGCTAAATTACACAGCCTCACAAAACACATATCTCTTCACCGAATCATCTCGCTCAACAACCACATCCAAATCATAAAGCTCCTTAATTCTCTTAACATTCTCTCTCTTATGCCCAACGAAATTATTAATCAACTCCCCATTCACCTTAACCTTAACAACCTTAACCCCATTATTAAGCTTGTGAATCTTCTTAGAAAACTCATCATACAAAATTCTACTTTCAACCAACTGTCTAAAAGCAGGATGATAAGGACCAGCAACAACCTGGCTTCCTTCATTTTCCGGATTGCAAATTTCATCAGTACTTTGAAGTCCAATTCTAATAACATTAATCTTTTTATTTTGAAACATCTTAAGTAAAATAGCAGAAGTTTCAACCGCCTGCTGCAACGTATTAGGTGCATATTCACCATTAAAATAATCCTCAGCAAGCTTTGTATCTTTAATAACCAAAACAGGATATATTCTAATAATCTTAGGACGAAGTTTGATTAGTTTTTTAGCAGTATCAATTTCATCTTTTTGAGTACTATCTGGCAAACCAACCATCATCTGATGCCCTAAAACAAACTTATTCTTTCTTATTAACTTTGAAGCTTTTTTTACATCCTCAAAACTATGACCCCTTTTACATTTACTTAAAATATAATCATTAGCAGATTGAACACCAAGCTCAATTGTTTTTACATTATATTTTTTTAATAAGTCTAAAATGCCTTGATTTATATAATCTGGCCTTGTTGAAATCCTTATTGAATCAACTTTTCCCTGCAATATAAATTCATTTGCAGCCGCAAGCAATTCCTCTTGCACAGAAACATCAATACCAGTAAAACTTCCACCGAAAAAAGCTACTTCAACTTTTCTGTCTTTTTCCTTAAAACTATTTAAATAATATTCAATTATCTCTTTTACATCCCTACTTGATATATTTTTTTTCTGACCGCTTATCTTCTTTTGATTACAGAAGGTACAGTCATTTGGACAACCAAGATGTGGTACAAAGATTGGAATAATATATTCTTTTTTCAATTGTGCTCTCCTCTCTTAAAACAACAAAAATGTCACAATTTTAAAATCTCACTACTAACACAGTAGCTATCGAATGTTTCATACAAAATTATTTATTTTTTTGTAAAGCCTTATGTGCAGCGTCCATTTCAGCAGATTTTTTATTTTTACCTTCACCTATTGCAAGCTTTTTTCCATTACAGCTAACCTGTGCAACAAAAGTTTTATCATGATCTGGACCTTTTTCCTCTAAAATTTCATACTTAATATTAACATCACCATGAACTTGTAACTTTTCTTGTAATACTGTTTTATAATCTTTCATTCCAACATTATGACTTGCTACATCTATTGCTTCTTTTAAATTATCTACAATAAATCTTTCAGCATGTTCTAAATCAGAATCAAAATAAATAGCTGCAATTACAGCTTCAACACTATCTGCCAATATAGCAGGTCTTTTTGTATCCCCGCTCATTATCTGACTCTTTCCTAGATATAAGAAATCACTAAAATTATGCTTTAAAGCAACCTTGTGTAAACTCTTCTCGCATACAACATCAGCTCTAACTTTAGTCATTTCTCCTTCTTTTAGGAAACTATAATTATTATATATATATTTACTTGAAATAAACTCTAAAATACTATCTCCTAAAAACTCCAACTTTTCATTACTTTCAATATGATGTTCATTTGCATATGATGTATGTGTTAATGCTTTTTTTAAGAGATTTATATTTTTGAATTCGTATCCTATACTTTTTTCTAATATTGATAAATCCATATAATCCTCCTATTTATTTTTATTTTTTATGTAACCTTGTACTTTAATAAAAAAGAAAGGAGTTACCCTTTCAATTTCATTAGTACAATTAATTTATGTTTTACAAATTAAGCAATATGATCTTTGATATATTCAACTACATCTCCTACACTAACAACTTTTTCAGCATCAGCATCAGGAATTTCTATATCAAATTCCTCTTCTAGAGCCATTATTAATTCAACTATGTCTAAAGAATCTGCTCCTAAATCATCTATAAAAGATGCCTCCATTGTAACTGAACTTTCTGTAGCACCTAATTGTTCAACAATTATATTTTTTACTTTTTCAAAAACTTCTTCTGAACTCATGCGTAAGTTCACCTCCCTCCAAGTTTTCCAATAAATATTTCTATATTGTTTTACTTATCTTACAATATTATATGTTTGAATAAATGTCAAGCTTTTTTCTAAAATTTTATTAAGTCATTTATTCAGCCTTAATAGCGCTATTTACATTGCTCTCTTTTAAAGCATTAATTCTATCAAACTCATTAATCATTTTTTCAACTGCCTTATTCTTAACAAATTGCTCAGCTTGTTTAATAGTATATTCAAATAGTTTTTCATCACTACTTCCATGAGCTTTTACAACTGGTTTTTTTACACCAAGGAATAAAGCTCCTCCATACTCTTTATAATCCATAGTTTTAGCAAATCTTTTAATACTTGGTAAAGCAGGTACAGCAGCCATGGTAGTAAAAATATTCTTCTTTATACTTTCTGTTAAACTTCTTTTTACAAATTTTCCTAGACCTTCAACAGCCTTTAAAAATACATTACCTGTAAATCCATCTGTAACTATTGCATCTACATTTCCTGAAAAAGCGTCTCTTCCTTCTATATTACCTATGAAATTGATATTATACTCTTCTGATTTTTCTTTTAATAATTTATAAGTTTCTTTTGTTAATTCATTTCCTTTTGTTTCTTCTGTTCCAATATTTAAAAGACCAATTTTGGGCTTTTCAATACCAAATGTATTACTCAAATATATAGTAGCCATTTGTGCAAATTGTAATAAATTTAATGGTTTGCAATTTGTATTAGAGCCAGAATCTATAAGTAACAATCTACTTTTATATGCTGGTAATATTCCAGCCATAGCAGGTCTATCAATTCCTTTTATACGTCCTACAAGCAATGTTGCACCAGTAAGCAATGCACCAGAGTTTCCTGCGGAAATAAATACATCACCTTCATCGTTTTTAAGCATATTAAAACCTACAACCATTGATGAATCTTTTTTACGCTTAATTGCTTGAGTTGGAATATCTTCCATTTCTATTGTTTCGGTTGTATGTTTTATACTCAATCTATCAGAAATCTCAGATATATCATTTTTTCCATACAACTCTTTTATCCTAGAGTTTATTATGTCTTTGTTTCCTATTAAAACTACTTCTGCCTCAATTTGATTTATAGCTTTAACAGCACCCTTTATATTTGCATCAGGAGCATTATCTCCACCCATTGCATCAAATAAAATCTTCATTAATTTCCTCCAATTATACATTTTACATATATATTCTATACCCTAATTTTATACTTGTCAACAAAAAAAATAAGTCTCGAACCATCATTCGAGACTTATTTTATGAAAACTATTGTAGTTCAACAACAGCTCCAACTTCTGTAAATTTAGCTTTTAATTCTTCAGCTTCGTCTTTGCTAACTCCTTCTTTAATTGTTTTTGGAGCTCCATCAACTAATTCTTTAGCTTCTTTTAATCCTAATCCTGTAGCGTCTCTAACAACTTTGATTACTTGGATTTTGTTTGCTCCAGCTTCAGCTAATACAACATTGAAAGATGATTTTTCTTCAGCTGCTCCTGCTGCTGCTCCACCTGCTGCTGGTGCTGCAGCTGCTACTGCAGATACTCCAAATTCTTCTTCTATAGCTTTTACTAAGTCAGCTAATTCAACAACTGTCATTTTTTTGATTTCTTCAATCATTTCTTCTTTATTCATTTTTATATCCTCCTAAAATTTTATTTGTGGTTTAACCACTTATTTATTTTTGATAAAACAATTAATTTGAATTATCATTTTTAATAATTTAACATCCGGCGATTTTACGTACGCCACTCGAATTTTAATACAGTGATTTAAGTTCACGACTCTTTGTTTAGCAGTTTTAGTCTGCAACTCTTATATTCCTGTGATTGCTCACTTATGCATTCATTTATATAATAATTAAGCTTGAGCTTCTTTTTGTAAACGAACTTGATCAAGTGCAACAGCGAATTTTGAAATAGTTCCAAGTAATCCACCAGCAAGCATTGATAGTAATGTTTCTCTTGATGGTAATTTTGCTAAAGTGATTATTTCTTCAGCTGTCATAACTTTACCTTCAATTATACCACCTTTGATTTTATAGAAGTCATTAGCTTTTGTAAAGTTGTATATAACTTTAGCTGGTTCTAAGTAATCTTCATTACCTATAATAACTGCTGTAGGTCCTTCTAATAAATCGTCTAATCCATTTTCTCCATTTGCATTTAAAGCTCTTTTTACTATATTATTTTTCATAATTTTGTATTGAGCATTAGCATTTCTGATATCAGTTCTTAATTTTGTATCATCAGCTACATTTATTCCTCTGTAATCTGTTAAAAGTATAACTTTAGCCTCTTTAAATGTTTCAGCTAATTCGTTAACTTGTGCTTCCTTTTGTTTTAAAATAGTTTCACTTGCCATTTTAATTAGTTCACCTCCTACAAATTGTGCTACTGCATAAAATATATATCTAAGGCAATATCTACTATATGCAATATAATAATAAAATCCAATCTATATAAGCCGCAAGAACGAGGCATATACAGATTGGATAAATCCGCTCTAAATATGTTTGCCTCGGTAGGACTTACCTTCATGCCTACTTTCTTTGGCTATATAAATTTATAAATTATTTTTGATCAATATACAAGCTTGGTCCCATTGTTGTAGAAATAGCAACGCTTTTAATGTATTGTCCTTTAGCTGCTGCTGGTTTAGCTTTTATGATTGCACCTATAATTGCATCATAGTTTTCTAACAATTTTTCTGCACCAAATGAAACTTTACCAAATCCTAAGTGAATAATATTAGTTTTGTCTAATCTATATTCAACTTTACCAGATTTAATTTCATTAATAGCTTTAGTAACATCCATTGTTACTGTTCCTGATTTTGGGTTAGGCATTAAACCTTTTGGTCCTAAAACTTTACCTAATCTACCAACTACACCCATCATATCTGGAGTAGCAACTATAACATCATAGTCAAACCAGTTTTCTTTTTCGATTTTTGGTATTAATTCTTCAGCACCAACGAAATCTGCTCCAGCTTTAACAGCTTCATCAGCTTTTGGTCCTTTAGCAAAAACTAATACTTTTAATGTTTTACCTGTACCATGTGGAAGTACTGTTGTACCTCTAACTTGTTGGTCAGCGTGTTTTGAATCAACACCTAATTTAACGTGTAATTCTACAGTTTCATCAAATTTTGCTTTAGGCATTTTTTCAATTGTTTCTAAAGCTTCTTTTGCACTGTAAACTTTTGATTTATCTACAAGTTTTTCACCTGCAAGATATCTTTTACCTCTTTTCATTTTTACCTCCTTTGGTTCTAACGAGTTGTTCACTCTCCCAATTTTTACTTTAATTTCTTATGACTAATTTAAATTATCATAATGCTAGGCAAAATTTATTTAAAACACCGGAAACGTACTTTTGTACATTGAGGATTTTTAAATAAATTTTAACGACGCAGAACGATGATTTTAATTAGTCAGATACAATAACGCCCATAGAACGAGCAGTACCGGCTACCATACTCATTGCAGCTTCTAATGATGCAGCATTTAAGTCTGGCATTTTTTGTTCAGCAATTTCCTTAACTTGTGCTTTTGTTATTGTAGCAACTTTTTCCATATTAGGTTTTCCTGAAGCTTTTTCTATTTTAGCAGCTTTTTTGATTAAAACAGCTACTGGTGGTACTTTTGTTATAAATTCGAAAGATTTATCTTTGTAAACAGTTATAACAACTGGGATTATCATTCCAGGTTGATTAGCTGTTCTGTCATTGAATTCTTTAACGAACTGCATAATGTTAACACCACTTGAACCTAATGCTGGACCTACTGGTGGAGCTGGTGTAGCTTTTCCTGCAGGTATTTGTAGTTTTATTAATGTACTAATTTCCTTCTCTGCCATTTCTAATTGCACCTCCTTTTAGTCTAATATATTGTCAAAATAATTTATATAAATTTAAATTATTAACTAAACTTTTTGAACTTGTGAAAATTCTAATTCAACTGGAGTTTCTCTTCCAAACATAGAAACTAAAACTCTTACTTTATGTTTTTCTTTATTGATTTCTTGTACGACACCAATAAAATCTTTTAATGGTCCATCTATTACTCTTATTGAATCATTAACATTGTAATCAACATTAACTTCAAATTTTTCGAATCCCATATTTCTTATTTCTTCATCAGTAAGTGGGATTGGATCTGTACCTGAACCAACAAATCCTGTAACACCTCTTGTATTTCTTACTATATACCATGTTGCTTCTGTTACAATCATTTTTACTAAAACATAACCTGGGAAAACTTTTTTCAAATTAGTTTTCTTTTTACCATCTTTAATTTCTATTTGTTCTTCCATAGGAACAACAATTTCAAAGAAGTAATCTTCTAACTCTCTATTTTTCACAGTTTTTTCTAAGTCTGTTTTTACTTTGTTCTCATAACCAGAATATGTATGAACAACATACCACTTTGGAGTTAATTCCTTACTGTCTTGAGACATAGTTTTAGCCTCCTTTATAATAAATAATTCAAAATAATACTTTAGTTATTAGCTAAATTATTACTTAATTTATACTGTTGTTAGCATATTAATTGTTGTTTTCAACCTCTTCTGTTGTAACTGTTTCTTCACCTTCACTAGCTTCATCAGTACCGTTATTTTGATCATCTGAAGTATTGTCTGTTGCTGGCTCAACAGTTTGAACTTGTTCTTGATTATTTTTAGGTTGAACATTTTCTTTGATTTTGTTAATTCCATATCTATTCATAGATTCAAAAACAAAATCTAAACAGAATACTATTGCTACTGTAACTAAAACAATTGTAATAACTGCAGTTACATTGCTAACCATTTGTTTAGATGAAGGCCATACAACTCTTTTTAGTTCTGCCTTAACATCTTTCATAAAGTGTTTGTTTTCATTTTTTACTTTACTTACTTTTTCTTTAGCCATTTTGATTCCTCCCTAAAGATTATTTTGTTTCTTTATGTGTAGTACGTTTTCCACAGAATTTACAATATTTAGTTATTTCTAATCTGTCTGTGTTATTCTTTTTGTTCTTGCTTGTTGTATAAGTTCTTCTTTTACATTCAGAACAAGCTAATATTATTGGTTCTCTAGCTCCTTTTGCTGCCATTTCATACACCTCCAGCCATTCTTTTTTAGATTTATGTATAAAACATATTTTTCACTTATTATACGCTTAACTATTCTATCACTTTTATTACGATATGTCAACCAAATTGTGGTATTTTTTAATAAATTTTATAAGTTTTTTTATGGTATTTTATTATCTAATTATTTAAACAAAAAATATATAAAATTTCCTGCCCCCACAAAGTAAGAGCAGGAAAAAAATTATGATGTTGCGGCAGCTTTTACAGCAGCCTTTGAAGCAATAACCTGAGCAGCAATCTGCTTAAGCTCAGGCTCAACTAGCCTTACTTCAAGTTCGGAGATCTGACTAATTTCGAGCTGCTCTATTGCTGCTCTAAAGATCTCTGGAAAGCCTTCCTTTGATGCAAAATGGTCTACTCCATACTTGCGATCATAGAACTTCTCCAGCTCGCGATTGAGTCCGAACCAGAAGAAAAACCGGCCATCGTTGAAACTGTACTTCTCATTCATTGCAATTCCTCCTTGTTGTATAAATTTAGGACTAAAAATATTTTACGTCCTTAACCGATTGCAACATGAGCATATTATATCACAGATTATGTAAATTGTAAAGTATTTCACATAAATTTACAAGCAAACTTATTTCTTTTTCTTCTTTTGTACAGAATACCCAAATTTACCTATCTTCTTATTTAGTGAATAATATCCTCCATTAGCATAAGCAATCAAATCACATTTAGAAATATCAAAAGCTCCTTTTTCATCGATATATTTATCATCTGCATTTATTGCTAGAACATCAGCAACAAACATATGATGACTTCCTAAATCCTTTATTTCTCTTACTCTGCACTCAACAGAAACAGGACTTTCTTTAATCATTGGACAATTAACAAAATTAGCTTTTTCCTTTGTTAATCTCATTTCTTTAAATTTATCTACATTGCTACCAGACTTCACTCCGCACCAATCAGTTGCAAATGCCAAATTTTCATTTGTTAAGTTGATAACAAATTCGCCACTTTCTTTTATCAAATTGTATGAATGTCTTTCAGGTCTTACGGAAATATACACTGTAGCAGGATTCGTATTTAAAATTCCCGTCCATGCAACAGTAATAATATTAGATTTTTCAAAAGATCCACAAGATACCATTACTGCAGGAATTGGATAAATAAAAGTACCTGGTTTCCACATAGTTTTAGACATAATTTACCTCCTAAATACATCAATTTTTATCTTTAAATTTTATACAACTATTTTAGCAAATATTACACAAAAAATAAAGCATAGATTAGAAATATAAACACATTTTTAATCTATACTTTATTTATAAATAAAAAAAATCTGGCGACAACCTATTTTCTCAGCAGGGTAACCCGCAAATATCGTCGGCACATTGGAGCTTGACTTCTGTGTTCGGGATGGGAACAGGTATTACCTCCATGTCATAATCACCAGAAAAGTTTAGTATGCATAGCACACTCAAAAATATATAGATAAATTCCAAGGTAATCTAGTTACCTTCTAGTTTTATTATAATATCGTGGTTAAGCCCTCGAATTATTAGTATTGGTCACCTTAATACATTACTGCACTTACAGCTCCAACCTATCAACCACATAGTCTACGTGGATTCTTACTATCTT
>JAFUYJ010000006.1 GCA_017470645.1 Clostridia bacterium | reverse complement strand
TATAAAATCTAAAAGTAATGAACTTGAAGATATTATAAGAAGTTATTTGCTAGGTGTTATATACAATGGAGAACATCTTATGTTTGTAGGAGTTTAATGATAACTAATTCAAGTTTAACTATTTATCATAGAGATGGATTAGATGTTGCAACACATTTAGAAAAATGGATAAGATATAACTATGAAAATGTGTGGTTCTTTGGTGGAAAGGGTGCTGGAACAAACAAGGGTTACGATAACGCAAATGACGTACAGGTGCGAATACCTTATGACCAAAATGATGATTTAAATATAAATGATTTTGCAATTGGCGATATTTTAGTACAAGGCACTCTTGACATTGATATAGAAACACAAGATGATTTATCTAACTATGAAATATATAACATAACAAGCATAAATAATAATAACTTTGGTAATAATCAACACATACATTTAGGAGGCAAGTAATATGCCTGTTAAAATGCAACCTACAAGTGTAATTAAAGCACATTTAGGAATTGAACCTAATGGACGAGTGCAAAAATTCTTTACTAACACTTGCTATAAGCATATGGATAAATATGTTCCTAAAGATGAAGGTAATTTAAGAACTATTGTTGATATAGAAAACGATAGTATAACTTATGAATCACCTTATGCTAGGTATCAATATTATGGTATGCGAGATGATGGAACACACGTTGTTAAAAATTACACCACACCAGGAACTGGTCCTTATTGGGATAAACGAATGGTAAGTGCTGAAATGCAAGATGTTGTTAAAGAAATACAGAATTATGTTAATCGTGGAGGCAAGTAATGGAAGTTAATGATTTAAGAATATCAAAGTTAAGATTATATCTATTTGAAATTATAAATACTCTTACTACAAATAGTAATTATCAAATTAATGCTAATATGTTAAGCAATAAAGTTGGGGATTATTCTTTAGATAAAATACCTACTGACACAGAAGTTGAAAGTTGGATTATAGGTGTTGTAAAACGTAGAGATGTCTATTCATTTAGAAGTCGTAAGTCTTATTCACAAGATACTATTAATAATTTAAAAAATATAGGGTTCTTTGAAGAATTTGAAAGAAAAATCAAATCTAATAATGACGAAGGCGTTTTGCCTGAAATAGAAAATATTGAAAGTATTGAATGTTTAAATCCTGGAACTATGATTAGTAACGATGATGGAAAAACAGGAACATTTGATATTCAAATACAAATAACATATAGAGAGGAGTAAAACTTATGAAAAAAATAATTGCTAAAATTGATTTTACAACTAACATTGATAATTATATTGCTGGTGATGAAATTACTGGCTTAACTTATGAACAAATTGTAAAATTAAACGAACAAGGTTTTATTGAACCTCTTGAATATAGAGATTTAGTTCTTATTAAAAGAGAACTAGAAAATAATAAAAAAATTAAGGAGGAATTATAATGGCAGATTATGTACCAAGTGGAATTGAAAAAATTAAAAGAAGTCAATTCTTAACTTACTTAAATACTACACCATCAGCACAATCTCCAAAATGGGATGTACTAGGTGTTGGTATTACTGAATATGGTATTGCTTTTAATCCACAAGTAGACACTGAAAAATGGATAATAGAAGACAATGCTAGAAATGACCATTCATCTAATCAAAAGCAAGGTAGTGTAACTCAAAGATGTTACAAAGGCGATCCAGTATTTGAATTTATCAATGCAGGTAGAGATCAACTTAACTATAAAACACAAGTTCTTGATATAGATAGATGGAACGGAACTGGAACTACATATCCGGCTAAAATGAATGATGTTATTATAACAGTTACAAATTATATGGGAGAAAATGCTGAAATAGAATATGATATTTATTATGATGGAGATGCAACAGAAGGCACTGTTACATTTACAGGTTCTACTCCAACATTTACACCAACAACAAGTTTATAATAAAACCTTAAAAGTGGGAGGTAAAACTCTCACTTTTTATTAAGTTAGAGAAAGAGAGGAGATTATAATATGACGGAAAATATTATAAAGTTAAATAAAAGTGATGTTTTGACACTTAAAATTCAAACAAACGAAGGAAAAGATACAGGAGAAGTTCTTGAGTTTGACTTAGGGGACATTGAATTACCTTTAAGATACCAAGAACTTATTGAAAAAGATAAAAAGAATAAAGAATATTTGAGAAATCAAATGTTAATAATTGACAAAAGACAAGATGTTAAAGGCAAAAAGTTGCTAAGTAAAAATGAAGAAGATAAAATCAGAGCGTTAAATGAGTTTTTTATAAAAGAAATAGAAGTATACAATATGTTTCTAGGTGCAAGAGGTGTTGAGAAGTTATTAAATGGTAGAAAATTCACATGGACTACTTTACAAGAAATCGATGAAATAATTGAAAAGCAAATTGCACCACGTTTAGATGTAAATATGAAGAATATTACCGATAAGGTAAAAGAAAAATATGCACAGGCTGTTAAGAAAAATGAAGAAATTGAAGTGATAGAATAATGGCTTGTACTAAGAAGATACAAATTGAAGATACTATCTATGAAGCAAATACTGACTTTAGAATCGCTATAAAATGTAATGAGATAGCAACTAATGAAACAATAGGTGATTTTGAGAGGGCATTAGGTATTATTTGCACGATTTTTGGTGCAAGTGGGTTGGATAACCCTAATCACTATGAAAAATTGCTTAAATGGTCTAAAAAATGGCTTTCCTGTGGCAAAGAAATAGTTGATACATATGAACAACCAGATATGGACTATGTAGAAGATTATGATTATATATGGACTTCTATGTATAGTGATTATAATGGACTTGATATTGATAAAGAAGAAATAGATTGGCATAGGTTCAATAAATTAATGAATGGTTTATCTAATAGCGAATTTGGAAATTGTTGTGTATTAAATAGAGTTAGAAACTTGCGTAACTATGATATTTCACAAATTAAAGACGCAAAAGAACGTCAAAAAATGGCAAAGGCAAAAGAAAGTGTTGCTTTAAAAAAGTATAAAAAAGAAAATAATTTAACAAAAGAACAAGAAGAAAGTATGGCAAGATTAAATGAAATACTTGGCTTATAGAAAGGAGATGATTTTATGGACGGAAAAGTTATTATAGGAACTGAACTTGATACTAAAAGTTTTGAGGCACAAATTGAAAAATTGGAAGATGAACTTGATACCTTATCGCAAGAATATGAAGCCGCATTAAAAGATGCAGATTTTCCTGAAGAAGAATTAAAAAAATATGCTGCACAAATTGAAAAAACTAAAAATAGAATTATACAATTAAGGAAACAACAAGACGCATTAAATAAAACAGATTTTTCTTCAATAAATGTTTCATTAGACAATATTGGAAAATCTGTACAAAGAGTTACAAAGAAAGTTGCCAAATGGGGATTAGCGGTATTTGGAATAAGAAGTGCTTATATGTTTGTAAGGCAGGCAATAAGTACATTGTCTAGCGGAAATGAACAACTTGCTGTTGATGTTGACTATATAAGGTACGCACTTGCGAGCACTTTACAACCTGTCATTGAAAGGTTAGTAGAACTTGCTTATAAATTACTTGCTTATTTAGGATATATTATTCATGAGTGGTTTGGAATAAATATATTTGAAAACGCAAATAAAGGACTAGATAAAGCGGTTGGAAGTGCTAAAGAATTGAACAAACAACTTGCTGGTTTTGATGAAATGAATGTGTTGAATGACAATTCCTCAAGTGGTGGAGGAATAACAACACCTAGTTATGATTTGTCGGCATGGCAAGATATTCCGATTCCAAATTGGGTCAAATGGATTGGAAAAAATAAAAAATTATTTGAAGTTTTAGGAGGAGTTTTATTAACGTTATTTACTACAAGTACTGTTTCAAAGATTTTATCAAATATCGCAATGCTATTTGGTGCTTCTGGAGGTATGGGACTAATTGGATTGCTAGAAACATTACTTGCAATATCTGCACCAATTTTAATTGTTTTGGCAGTTAAAGGAGTTGTAGAAGCAATTAATGAAATGAACGAATTTACTAATGCGGTTGAAAGAAACACTAAAATAAGCGAAGAAAACAAAAAAGGACACGAAACATTAACTCAAAGTATAATTAATAGGACAAAAGCAAATGAAGCAGATGATGAAGAAACTAAAAGAAACATTGAATATCTAAAACGTCATGTTGAACAAAATAGTATTATGAATGATAGTCTTGAAAAACAAAAAAATTGGATAGGAGAATTAAACGGTTCAAATTCAGATTTAAGAAAACAACAAGAAAATTTAAGAGATGAAACTATACAAGACATAGATGCTTGGAATGAACTTACTAAGGCAGGGAAAACCACAAAAGAGGAACAAGCAAAGTTTAATGAAACTATATGGAATACAATAAAAAATTTGGAAGAAGCAGGAATAAATACCGATGAATTAAGAAGAAAGTATGAAACTTTAAGTGGACAAAAATATACAGCAGTTGTAATTGCAGATACTAGCCGAGCTAAAACGGGACTGGAACAAATAATTGATTTGTTGTTAGAAATAGCAGGCTTTACTATAAAAGGTAACTTTTCAACTTCTGCAGGAAACGGTGGAGGTGGTGGTGGAGGTCGGGGTTTCGCCAAAGGTGGAATCATTTATCATAACTTGCCAAAACTTGCAGCAGGTGGAGTAATTAATCAACCTGGTCGTGGTGTTCCTTTAGGTAGTGCTATTGGCGGAGAAAAATCTATGGAAGGTGTCATTCCATTAACCGACAGCCAAATGATGAGTTTGCTCGGAAAAACAATAGGTGAGTACATTACAATAAATGCTAATATAACAAACACAATGAATGGTAGAGTTATTTCAAGAGAATTACAAAAAGTGCAAAATGATAGCGATTTTGCTTATAATAGGTGAGGTGTGGTATAATGTTTGTAGATAAAAATAGTATAATAATAAATGGTGTAAATATGGGAGATTACATTGTAGAAGCAAAATACAACTATCCTAAATTATGGGCTAATGATGCAGGAAGAAATCTTGCAGGTGTAATGAGTGGAACACTTATTGGAATATTCCCTAAAATAACATTACAATTTAGAAAATTGACAAAAGCAGAATTAGAAATAATAACACCTATCCTAGATAGTCCAAGACAAACTGTAAGCTATTATGATCCAGTAAACAAAGCACAAACAACAATGACTACTTACACAGGTGACTATGAAATAAAAAATAAATATGTTATAAGCAATAATAGAAAAAACGAAGGATTCAGTTGCTCGTTTATTTCTACAAAGAAAAGAGTGTGATTAAATGAAAGCACATACACAAGCATTCAAAGATAATGTATGTTTATTCGGAAGAGAATTAGACAGTAAAATCACATATACAATTGATGGGGCAGATTATGAGTTAGGTTCTGAAGAACTTAACTCTGTATCACCACATTATGAGGGTGCTATACTTAAATCAGTTATGAAACAACTTGATATAGATAGTAATGTTCAAATACCTTTAAATGCTATTATAAACTATCAATTTGGAGTTAAAATTGGTGAAGATATAGAAACAGGTAATAATGTTTACGATTATATTGATTTTGGTAATTATATTGTTTACAATGTAGAAAAGCAAGAAGACACTAATAGTTATAAAATAACTTGTTACGATAAAATGTTATATTCTATGATAAATTACAAAAACATGAATTTAACATATCCAATCACAATTAGAGAATATATTACTTTTATGTGTTCGTTTTTAGGATTGGATTTTGGTAACAAAAATGATGAATTTCCAAATTTTGACAAAGTAATAGAAAGTGACCTTTTTTTAAGTGATAGTGGTGAGGATTTAGGGTTTACTTTTAGAGATGTATTTGACCAACTGGCACAAGTGACTGCAAGTACTATTTGCATTAATGATAAAACTGATAAATTAGAATTAAGATATATTAATGATACAAATGATACTATTGATGAAGAATTTTTAAAAAATATTAATGTAAATTTTGGTGAAAAATACGGTCCGATTAATACAATAGTACTTTCTCGAAGTGCCGAAAGTGATAAAATCAACCAATCTATTCCAGAAGATTTGTCAGATGATGAAAAAATTGCAATTGAAATAAAAGACAATCAATTTATGAATTTTAATAATCGTGACGAATTTATTCCTGATATTTTGAACAAACTGTACGGATTAGAATATTATGTAAATGATTTTTCTAGCACAGGAATTACTTATTACAATTTATGTGATAGATACAATGTTAAAATAGGCGAAAACACTTATTCATGCATAATGTTTAACGATGAAGTTAATGTAACACAAGGGCTTGAAGAAAATATATATACAGAAATGCCAGAAGAGAGTGTGACGGATTATACTAAATCTGATAAAACCGATAATAGAATTAATCAAGCGTATATTATTGTTAATAAGCAAATTGGGGAAATAACAGCAAGAGTTAGTGACGTTGAGGGGAACTATTCACAAATTAGTCAAACAGTTAATGGGTTAAGTTCTGATGTTATCAAAAATACAGAAGGAATCGAAAATCTTAGAAACCAAATAGATATAACAGCACGTGGAATTGAAATAGCGTTGTCAAAAAGTGGTAATAATATTTTAATGGGAACGGAACTTTATGACTTAAGTCAGTGGGGATGGCTTGAATATTTCAGAATTTATGAAGGAACAATGACTCCGAGTACAAGCGAATATGATTTCTTTTATAATACAAGTAATAACATTGTGTATGAGAATCAAAATGGTTCGTGGATAGCAACGAGCTTAACAAGAGGAGAAATACCACAACAAAATAGAATGAATGTGGCAACAATTATAGAAAATGAAACAACCAAAAATAATTTGTTATCTAAAAGGCTTTTAAATGTAGTAAATACAAGCATCAGACCAACTATAATTGATAACACAAAAAACTATCTTACTTTTAGTTGTAAAATTCAAAACACTCTTGATAATGGTAAATTTGTTTTAAAATTATTTGAAAATCTTTATCAGAACCCTGACATAACTCAAATTGATAAAAATGTACTTTTTTATACAAAAGAATTTGAGGTTGGAGAATATACAAATCTAAATGATTTTACTTTCACAATTCCGATTATTAAAAGTTCATCAATTGTAAAGGGTGTAGTAAGTTCTGGTTCTGGAATTGAAGTAACAAACGAAACTCTAATTATTCCTGATGGTACAGTAGATAATTATATTTTAAGTATTTCGACGACGTATATAACTGATTACGTAAGAGATGAAACTTACGTAATAGAAACAGGACCAGAAAATAGCAGATATTGGTTATACACTGGAGGAGAATACGCAATATTAAAAGAGTTTGTGTCCAGTGAATGGAAAAATGTTGAAGAACCTAAAGTATTTTATGATATTATCAACGAAGTATATTATATTCCTAATATAGAAAATGATTTAATTTATTATACTCAAGCAAATTATGAAGAATATATAACAAAATCTATATATGGAACACTTAAAGTTATTAACGGAACTGGAAACGTTTTTATCGGCGATGTAAAATTAGAATACGGAACAACTGCAACGGATTGGAGTAATAATCAAAATGAAATTTATGGTAAAAATTATAAGATGGACGACGAGGGATTTGAAATAAAAAGTGGTGAATACACAATGCACATTGACGAGGATGAGGTATCTGGATATTACAAAGAAACTTTAGCGTTTCAATTAAATGAATACAATACTTATTCAAAAGTTGGCGTATTTGAAGAAACTAATCAAAACGGACTTGTTACAAAAAAACTATCTAACAACTTTTATGTTAGGTATATTAAATAGGAGGTATTATGACATTAACTACGGAATATCAATTATTATCTGAAAGTATAGGAGGTGTAATTGCAGGCGAAAGTAGCACAAAATATGCTTATTTAAGAATTTATGCAAAATATAACGAACAAAGTATAGAAAATAATACAAGTATTGTAGCATATAGAATAATACTCTATGTTACAGGCGGTGGAACTTACTTTTATACTTCTAATACTACAAAAATGATAAATGCTACTGGAATAATTGAAGAAACTGCTGATGCTTCCGGCACATACTATTTAGGTGAAACACTATTATTTGAAAAAAATGCAACAATAAACCATGATACAAACGGAGATGCGAGCATTAATGTGAGTGGTGCTTGGAACTCAAACCCATGGGAAGTAAATCTATCTACAATTGCAACAGCTAAACTCCCGAGTATTCCAAGAGCCAGTAAAATATCAGGTGTAACACAAGTTGTGAGTTCAATACCTAATAGTAACAATAGAGTATATGTATCATATAATAAATATTCTCCAAATTTCACTGATAATATCGCAATTACTTACTCAGGAAATACAATTACGAGAGAAAACATCCAACCAAATACTTATATAGAATTTACAACACAAGAAATACAAAGTATGCTTAGTTATGTAAAAAGTAATAGTACAAGCATATCAGGAACTGTGACACTTACAACTTATAAATTCGATAATCAAGGCAATCAAGTGCTTCTGGGTTCTGATAATGTATCGATATGGTGGACTATGGGTCAAACTAGCGAAACTATTCCAAGTATATCAGGTTATATAACTGTTACAGAAACCAGTAGTGCTGTTTTATCATTAACAAATGGTAATAAATTCATAAAAGATTATTCAAATGTGCTAGTTCGATTTATTGGTTCATCTAATGCAAAATATAGTGCAAGTATAAACAGATATACACTAAATGATACATTTAATATGTTAAACAACTCAACCGGTGCTTTATACCAATTAAGAAATTTAAATACAAATTCTTTTGATGTGAAAGCAATTGATACTCGTAATTTTAAATCAAGTTCAGTAACAAAAACCATAGATTTAATAAATGATTATAATGTTCCCGTAATAAGTAATTTTGTAGCTAATCGTGAAGGCGGTGTAAGTGAAGAAGTTCTTATAAGCTTTAATGCAAAACTATGGAAGGGAAATTTTGGTAATGGAAATAATACCATCACGTTATTTAAATACAGAGTAAAAAGAGAAAATGGAAACTGGGGAAATTGGTTTGATATAACATCAAGGATTCAAACAGAAATACAAGGACAAGACGTTGGAAATCTAAGAGTTTCTAATGTTAGAATTTATTCAGACGGAAATAGCGAAGATTTTGAACTTGGAATAAGTTTTGATGTTGAAGTATATCTTTCTGATGGAATTACAACTCAAACGTTCAACAATTCGGAAAGTGAAATAAGTACAATTGATGATGGATTGATATTAGATTGTTACAATAAGACTTCAACAGGTTACCAATATGCTATAAATGGTATTGTTGACACAACTCTTGGCGACGGACTTCAAGTAAATGGTAACTTATACTTAAACGGGTCACCTATAACTTCACAAGTATTAGGCTTTGGACACGTAAGATATGGCAGAACGATAGGTGCTTATATTCCCGCTGAAACGACATCAAGGTATTCTTTGAACAGACTAATTGGAGTTGATACTGCTGGAAAAACATCGTTAAATGACGGGCAGGTAACTATTGACGCAAGTGTTAAATTCGTCATAGTTACAATAGCAATACAGAGTAGTGGAGCAAATAGTTGGTTGAATATTTATCCACATCTTTGGAACGTATCAACCCAGAGCCACAATGACTTTGAGGGAGTTGTTACAATAGCATATGCTAACACTGGTAATACACAAGGAACATTTGGCTTTGAGGTTTATATGGCAAATGCGGAAACATTACCATACGACGATTATTGGAACTATGTTGATATAACATACATTTATGAAATATAGGAGGTATTTATGGATATTGAATTATTAAAATTAACAGCAATATGTGCTATTGGAGGAGGTATAATTACCGATTTCATAGTACAAAAAATTAAAGAGGGGGTAAATTTAACAAATAGTAAAATATTTGTATGGATAAGTTTAGGGGTTTCGTTGGTTTTTGGTACATTATTCACCAGAAGTTTTAGCGACTTAAGTTGGTTATATTGCTTATGGAGTGGACTATTTACTTGGGGTGGAGCAGAAGCAATTTATCAATTGTTAGAGGAAAAATTATTTACTCCATTTAGCCAAATTCAAGAAGAAAAAAAGAATAAAGAAAAAATAATTGAATTGCCAAGAAAGGAGGATTTTAAATGACGTTGAAATATCCTGTGGATTATATAGGAATAACACAAGCATTTAAACAAGGCACACACCATGGTTTAGACCTTGGGTGGCATGATTATCAAGGAGAACCTATTTACGTGTCTGCAGATGGCGTGGTATGTGCAACAAACGATTATGATAAATCAGGTCAATCTTGGGGTAATTATGTTAAAATAGATCACGGAAATAGTATATATACGCTATATGCTCATTTAAAAGATGGTATTTGTGTTACAAATGGACAGGAAGTTAAACAAGGAGATATAATTGGATATATGGGAAACACTGGATATTCTTTTGGAACTCATTTACATTTTGAGGTTTACGTTGGTGGAGCAAGCACAAGTTGTAGAGTAGACCCAGTGAGCATGGCTTATGTGTATCCTGGGCAAAAAGTAAGCAGTGATGACGCAAACACGGTCAAATATTATACTCCAATAGTAAACTCAACAATTAGGAATGAAAACAAAAATCAAGTTGAAGTATTAACCGAATTGAATGTAAGAACTACTGCGGGATTAAATGGTGGCAAAGTAGGATTTGTGTCTAGTGGCATTTATGATTATTATGAAGTTCAGGAAGCAGATGGCTACACTTGGTATAAAATATCAGAAAATCAATGGATTGCACAAGATAGTAATAACACATATTTAAGAATATATAATATTCAACCAAAACCTGAACCAGTACCAACTCCTAATCCTAAACCTATAAAGGAAGAATATAAAGAAAAATATAACATCGAAAAAGACGGAATATACAAAATTTATTTGAAGAAAGGTGAAATTTTAATAATAAAATGATGGAAAAAAAGCCGTCTTTTTTATTTTTTTATTAAAAAATATAAAATTTTTAATAAAAAGTATTGTTTTTTTAATAAAAGTATTATATAATAATATCAGAAATTGAAAGGAAGGAGGTAGTAAGAATAAAATGAAAAAAAGAATTTTAAAAAGTTGGGTTGAAAAGTCAATGATAATAATAAACATTTTTGCAATAATAATAATTGCAAGTGAAACCACAAATACAACGTTGTTTGTAATATCAAAAATAATAGCGTTTGTAATTTTACTTACAAATAGTAAATTAATAATTAAATATGGAAAGGAAGAATTTTAGTATGAATAAAGAAAATAAAAAAAATATTTTGGAGTTTACAGCGATGAAATTAAATCAAGCGTTAGAAAACGATAAAAAAATAGTAGAAATATTGCTTGAAACAAATCGTGATTTGATTGACTTAAACGAAAAAATCGATAAAATTTTAGAAAGATGGGAGAAAGAAGAAAATGGAAATTGAAACTAGAGGTTTAGGTGCAGGAAGTTATCCTGAACCACCAGAATATGATGACGAGTCAAAAAACGGACATGTTGAATATGATTACGAAACCCATAGCGGTTATTATGTAAGCGATGAAAAAGAAGTGATTGGTTATTGCCCATTATGTGGAATGGAAATTTATGAGGATGATGAAATAGAAAATGATAATAGTAATTCTTATGGAGGTGATTGCCATGCCGAATGTTTTTATGAAGCAGAAGAAAGCAGATTAAATTAATAAAAAAAATAATATTTTTATTGCATTTTTATTAAAAATGTTATATAATTTATATAGAAATAGGAGGTAAAGATGAGAGACGATAAACAATTTATAATGTTAGCAGTTGATGATGGATTCAAAAAAGAATTGATAAAAGAAGCAACTGAAAAAGGGCTGACATTAAGTGCTTATGTCAGAATGATACTTATTGAAAGGAATAAGTAAGATGACAAAGGAAGAATATTTAAAAGAATTAAATAAGGCATTTGGAGATTTCAAGTTCTTTGAAAGAGACCATCACTATGAATACAAAGGACAGCGAGTTGGAATATCAGTAACAAGGTTGATCGAAGATTATACAA
The DNA here is from genome assembly GCA_017470645.1 of Clostridia bacterium. Taxonomy (GTDB): domain Bacteria; phylum Bacillota; class Clostridia; order TANB77; family CAG-508; genus CAG-492. The sequence continues at coordinate 53,515 of JAFUYJ010000006.1, read as the reverse complement.
ATGAATTTGATAGTCAAGCAGTTGCTGAAAGAATTGCCGAACGAGATAATCGGTCAGTTCAAGAAGTATTAGATGAATGGGAAACTAAAAATATAACAGCCTGTGAAAAAGGTCATTTAGGACATTTATACACACAAAGTTTATGGAATAAGGAAAATGTACTAGGCGAGATAAAAAACGCATCAGAAGCCGTAAAAATACTATTAGAGCCGATATTAAGACAAGCCAACAACTTTTATAACGATTATAAAGATAGATTAGAACACCTTGCAGATGAATTTGTAGTAGGTAGCGAAGAATACGATATAGCAAGTGCTATTGACCATTTATTCATAAACAAATTAACAGGTGGACTTGTATTAGTTGATTACAAAACAAATAGTGATATACATAAAAATGAACGATATGCAAAAAACATGAAAGTACCTTTGACACATTTAAAGGATTTCACATTGAATCACTACTACATTCAATTATCTATTTACAAATACCTAGTTGAAAAATACACTAACTTAAAAATTGAAGAAATGTTTATTGTATATTTTAGCGAAAATATTGAGAATTATGAAATTATTGAAATACCTTATTTAGAAAAAGAAGTAAAGAATATTTTAGAGAATAGGAGAGTGAAAAATATGAACAGTGTACCAGTATTATTAATTGGACAATCAGGAAGTGGAAAATCAACAAGTTTAAGAAATTTTAAAGGGGACGAGGTTGCAGTTGTAAATGTGCTTGGAAAACCATTGCCATTTAAAAGTGATATTAAAGCAGGAAAGTGTGATAATTACGAGGTTATTTTAAAAGCCATTAAGGAAACTAAAAAGAAAACAATAGTTATAGATGATGCCAATTATCTTATTACTAGCGAATTTATGAATAAAGCAAGTGTTAAAGGTTTTGACAAGTACAACGAGTTAGCGAATAACTTTTGGAATCTTATCAATGGCATTAAAAATATTGAAGGTGGTAAAACAGTTTATCTTATAATGCACGAAGATACTGATGAAAACGGAAATATAAAACCTAAAACAATTGGTAAGTTGCTAGATGATAAGGTAAATATTCAAGGCATGTTTACAATTTGCATACGTTCAATGTATGAAAATGGTAATTACATTTTTAGATTAAAAACCAACGGACAAGATTGCGTTAAAACACCATTTGGAATGTTTGAAAATGATACAATGGAAAATGATTTAAAAGCATTTGACAAAGTAGTTAGAGAATATTATGAACTAGATAAGGAGTTAACGAATGAAGAAGCCTAAAGAAAAATATCTTGTAATATTTTCGGATAATGACTTTTATGAAACATGGGCAGTAAGTGAAAAACAAGCAATAAACAATGTCAAGTATCAGCTTGGGTTGGCAGGTTCTTATGAATATCATAATAAAAAGCCAATCGAAGTTGAATTAGTATATAGAAATGAAAGTGAGGAAAATTAATTATGAATTTTAATAAAGATTTATTTGAAAAAACAGAAGCAAAAGAATTTGGAGAGTTTGAAAGTTTAAGTTTAGGAGGTCATGAAGTAGTTATTTTGTCAGCAGAAGAATATACAAGCCCAGTAAGTGGAAACACAAGTTTAAGAGTATGTGTTGATATTGCTGGAAACGATGAACAAGCAGGATATTTTAAAAAACAATATGACGCACAAACTGGTGATAAAAAATGGGCAACAGGTGGTGTTCGTTACTTATCGCTTAAAGATGACCAACTTGCTTATTTAAAAGGAACTATTACTGCAATTGAAAACTCTAATACAGGATTTAAGTTTAATACTGCTGGAACATGGGAACAACTTAAAGGCAAGAAGTTAGCTGGCGTTTTTGGACTTGAAGAATATTTAGATAATGAAGGCAAATTAAAAACTGCTACTAAATTAACTCAATTTAGAAGTCTTGATAAATTAAGTGAAATTAAAATACCAAAGGTAAAATTATTAGACGGAACTATGGTTGATTATGATGAATACAAAAATAAGTCATTGAATGTTGCTAATAAAATATTTGATAATGAAATAGTGACAACTGATGAAATACCATTTGAAATATAATCAAAAATTTAAGAGGGGGGGGGAAAATTAAATGTTAAAAAGCATTAATTTCCTCTTTTATTTTATTGAAAAAATCCCACAATTGTGGTACAATGAATTTGTAATGTAAGGAGGATATAAAATGAAAGTACTGTTTAAATATTTTAAAAAAATAGACTTAAAAAACAGAATTGTTATACCAAAATTTTTGGTAGAAAAATACGGCAAAGATTATTATTTAGAATATTGTGATGACGAAACTATAAGATTAGTTCCAGTTAAGAAAGGAAGATAAAATGACGCAGGAGGAATTATTAAGTAAAGATGTTTTTATTGACCTTTTTAATAAAAGTGAAATTGACAGAATAGAACAAGAAGACAAATTGTTTATTGAAGCAAAAAAACTTGGTATTGAGAAACGATTTAAGGATAGTTTAAAAAAATATGAAAAACTTTTAATTGAAAAAATAAAGTTAGATGATACAACTAAACTTCCAAAATGCAAATATGATATTGTAGAAAATTTTAATTGGGGTTCTTATACGTGTGGCATAAACGGAATAACTGATAAGTTTAATACAAAATTTAGTTATATCCCCGTTATACCAGTTGAAAGATATATAAATGAAGATACTAAAAAAGAAAAGGTTAAAATTATATTTTACAAAGAAAATGAGTGGAGAGAGCTAATTGTAGACAAAAGCCAGTTATCAATTAACCAAAAGTTATTGTTATTAAGCGATGATGGTTTAGATGTTACTAGTGAAAACGTCAGGTATTATATAAATTATTTTAATGAAATAATGAATGTAAATGACATTAAAAAACTTGATAGCATATCTCATATTGGTTGGAAAGATAATAATTTTGTACCTTATGATAGCCATGGAATATTTGATGGGGCAGATGAGTTTAGAAACATTTACAAAGCAATAGGTACTAAAGGGAATTATGAAAAATGGAAAGAATATGTATTTGAATTAAGAAAACATAAAATAATTAAAATACTTATGGCTGTAACGCTTGCAAGTCCATTGCTTGAAAAACTCAACTTACAACCATATATGGTTAATTTATGGAGTTCATTATCAGGAAATGGTAAAACGCTTTCTTGCATGGTGGCAATGAGCATTTGGGGTAATCCTGAAATTGGCGCTTTAAGACTATCAAGTAATAACACGCAAAACTATTATTCAGTAGTTGCTAGTTTCATGAGAAATTACACTTGTTATTTTGATGAGTTGCAAATTATTAAAAGAAGTAAATATTTAGATTTAGAAAGTTTGGTAATGGATCTATGCAATGGAACTGAAAAAGGAAGATTGAATAAAAATAGTCAAGCTAGGGAGGTTAAGGTTTGGTTTAATAATTTTCTATTTACAAGCAATGATGCTTTGGTGAAAGAAAATGCTGGAGAACAAGTATATAATCGTGTTATAGATGTAGAAATAAACGGAAAAATAATTAATAACAATGGGCAAGATATTGCACGAATTATTAAAGAAAACTACGGATTTGCTGGAAAAGAATATATTAAATATATTCAAAACGTAGGATTTGATATTATATTTGATAGATTTAAAAATATATATAATAAAATATTGGAAAAAACTAATGCAACGGATAAACAAGCAAGTTCGCTAGCGAGTATATTGTTGGCGAATCAGTTAGCTAACGAATGCATATTTCACGACGATTATATATTACAAGTAGAAGATATAGAAGAATATGTGAACGATAAAAATGAAATTAAAACATCAATAAAAGCGAAAGATTATATTATAAGTGTTATAAATGCAAACCAAAATAAATTTGAAGAAAACAACAGGTACGGGGAGTGTTGGGGCAAAATGAAAGAAGATTATAAAGGAAATGATATGGTTTATAAATTTACTTTTAATGCACAAATTTTGCAAAGAGAACTTTTAAAAGGTGGTTATGAGTTTAATACAGTAAAAAAAGAATGGGCTGAAGATGGTTTTTTAGAAAAAAATTCTGCAGGAAGATTTATACATCAGACTACGATAAATTATGAAAAAGGAAACTATGTAATTCTTGTTCTTACATAATTGAAAACTTGTTCTTACATAAATTTTACATTATTTCTTACATAAAAATCGTTGCAAACCTCTGAAATTACGTATGTTCTTACATTCTTACAAAAAAATGGTATATACACTTATATATAAAAAAATTTTTTTTAAGAATATATATTTACTATATAGGACATTATTATAAAAAAATGTAAGAAGTGTAAGAACACTAGATTTTATAAGGGTTTATATGTAAGAATAGATGTAAGAAATAAATAAAAAATGTAAGAATAATGTAAGAAATAAAATATTATTATTAAAAAATATATATTTATTATTGAAATATTATTAAAAATATTATATAATCAAATATAGAAAGGAGTTGTAGATATGGAATTTATATTTGAAGATGCTATTAAAAGAATTGATGAACTTATAGAAATAGCAAAAGAAATAGACGATAAAAGTAAACAAATTAAAAAAATGGAGGAAGAATAATGCACGAAGATTTGGAATTAAGTATAATGTCTTGTTTGCTGTGCAAACCGAAGTTAATGGAAAATATAATAGTTGAAGAAAAACATTTTAAAAAGCATAAGGGATTGTGGAAATTTATGAATGCTTTTTATGATAAGTTTAAAACATTCGATATTTCTTTAATGTATTCAGTTTGCAAAGATAAATATCATATAGTAAATTATATTGAACTGTTAATAGATTATGAACCAGCACCAAGTAACTTTATGAAGTATCAGGAGCGTCTTATTGAAATATATGAGGAATCAGAAAAAGAAGTATGGATAATAAACAAAATTTATGACTTAAGTAATTTATTAATGATTAGAAAAATAAATTTGAAAGAATTTGAAGAAAAATTAAAAAACATTTATGAAAAAGCAGAAAAAATATTTAAGGAGAATTGAAAATGAAATTAAAAAAAATAATAAAAAAGATAAAAGAAAAAAGTGATTATAAAAATATTAACAAATTACTTTCTTCAAGAGTTGATGATTTGACAAAAGAATTGATGACTGAACAAAAAAGAAATGAAGAATTGGAAGCAGAATTATGTAAAAGTGAACAAGCTCAATTAATTGAAAGTTTAAAAACACAAAATCAAAAGTTAATTGAAGGAAAGCATATTTTAAGAGATGAGATATTAAAAAAAGACCAATTAATAAATAAACTTTTAAAGAAATGTAAAAAGGCTTAATTAGAAGGCAAAAACAAAGGCATAGAGCCACGAAAAAGTAAAATTGGTATAAATATACTAAAAATGCAAAAAGTGTCTTAAAAAGGCTGAAAATGATTAAATTGGAGAAGAAGATATGAAAAAAGCAATGATTGATTATATGCAAAATATTAAAAACGATGAATTATATACACCAGAATATGCTGTCAAACCATTATTAAAATATTTACCTAAAAATGCTGTTATATGGGAATGCACTGATTTTGGGAGTAGTAATATTACAAAAGTATTAAGAAACAACGGATTTAAAGTAGTTAATACAAATAAAGCTGAAATAGATTTTTTAGAAGATAATATAGATTTTTATTTTGATATGATTATAACCAATCCACCATATTCATTAAAAGATGAATTCATAAAAAAGTGTTATGAATATAAAAAACCATTTGCTTTATTATTACCAATAACTTCGCTTGAAGGAATTGAAAGAGGCAAGATGTTTAGAAAAAATGGTATTGAATTATTAGTGTTTGATCGTAGATGTAATTTTATATATGATAATGCCAAAAAAAGTAATTGGTTTAATACAAGTTGGTTTTGTTATAATATACTACCTAAACAACTTATATTTGAGGAGTTAAAGAAAGATGAATAATTTGTTAATTGTAGATTCTAGAGAAAAAGGACATAAATCTATTTTAAAATACTTTGATGAACACAATATTGATTACATTACAAGTAAACTAGATTATGGTGATTATAAAATATACAAAGATAATAGTGTAGTAATTGATAGGAAAGATAATCTTACCGAGTTAGCACACAATTTATGTTCAACAACAGAACATGAACGTATCCGTAAAGAGATTCAAAGGGCAAAAGATGATAATGTTGGACAATTTATATTTCTTATCGCTGAATCTAAAATTAAATCAATTGAAGATATTAAAAATTGGAGTTCGCCACATACGAAAGTTAAAGGTGAAACACTTTTAAAAATTATGATCACTATGAAAAATAAATATGGTGTTAGGTTTATAATATGCCCTAGAAAAGATATGGGCAAAAAAATAATAGAATTATTAGGAGGTAAATAATGCAAGAATCAATATTTGATATGTTATACCATAAATATAAGATAACAAAGCCAATTAGATTAATAGAGTTCTTTGCAGGTTATGGAAGTCAAGCATTAGCATTAAAATATTTAGGAGTACCATTTGAACATTGGAAAATATGTGAATGGGCAGTTAAAAGTATTCAGGCATATAAAGATATACATTTTACTGATAAATATTATTGGGAAAGTATAGAAGATTGTACTATACCAAACGAAATATTAGTTGATACTTTATTTAATGTTGGCATTAGTTCTAATTACAATGAACCAATGACTAAAGAACAAATACAAAGGTTATCTTATGAACAATTAGTAAGAATATATGAAAACATATTGATTACAAATAATCTTGTAAATATTCAGGGAACAAAAGGTAAAGATTTAGAAATAGTAGATACTGATAAATATGATTACATATTAACTTATTCATTTCCATGCCAAGATTTATCACTAGCTGGTAAAGGAAAAGGAATGAGTGATACATCAACTCGTTCTGGAATGCTTTGGGAAGTTGAAAGAATATTATATGAATGTAAAGAACTAGGAACTTTACCACAAATACTTTTAATGGAAAATGTACCACAAGTACACGGAACTGATAATGTTAAAGATTTTAATAAATGGCAATTAAGACTTGAAGAATTAGGGTATAAAAATTATTTTGAAGATTTAATTGCTACTGATTATGGAATCCCACAAACAAGAAATAGATGTTTTATGGTATCTATACTAGGAGATTATTCTTATACATTTCCTAAACCAATACCACTAGAAAAGAAATTAAAAGATATGTTAGAAGATAATGTTGATGAAAAATATTATATTTCTGACAAACAAATTAAAGATATTCAAAATTGGAACGCTTATGAAAAACCACTTGAGAATATGGAAAAAATAGATAAATCAAATATAAGTCCAACATTAACAACAAGAACTGGTGCTTATGCTGCTGGTATGGTTTTAATAAAAAACAACACTAAAAAAGGTTATCTTGAAGCAAAAGATGGAGATGGAGTAGATATATCAAGTAGGATGGAATACCATAGAGGTACAGTACAAAAAGGTAAAACACAAACACTAACAACTATGGGTGGAGAAAATAATGGAGTTGTAGTATCTGATATATTAAAAAAAGACTTATGTAATAAACTTATTCAAGATGGATTAGTAGAAGAAGGAGATGTTGTTAAACATTCATATACACAACAAATACTGGATGGTAATAAAAAATGTGTTGAAAAAAATGATGGAAATATGATTACTTTAACTACTCGTGGAGATTGTGTAGGAACAGCTGTAAAAGATAATATGAATAATTTAAGAATAAGAAAACTAACACCAAAAGAATGTTTTAGATTAATGGGAGTTAAAGATGAAAATTTTGAAAAATGTGCTAAAAATCAAAGTAATGCTAGTTTATATCACTTGGCAGGAGATAGTATCGTTGTAAATGTATTAATGGCAATATTTAATGAACTACTAAAAAAGGAAGGAGAATAGAATATGAAATATATAGAGTTATACTTAAACGAAAGAAAAGAAGAACTTGAAAAACTTAAAAAAGAAGAAATAGAAAAGTTTAAAGATGAATATCAAAATTGTGTAAATGATGATGATATTGAAAATCTAATGGAAGATGTAGTTGTTGGTTATTATATAATGATTGATAGTTATAATATGCGTTTGCAAGAAATAGCAAATTTAAGAAATGATTTAATTCCAAAAGAAGATTTAGAAAGCAAAGGTGAGTAATAATGAAAGTTGGAGATTATGCTTATATAAAAGGAATTAGTAGAGATTATGGTATCGGAAAAATAACGAAATTAGATAGCGGATATAGTAATAGCGGAGAATTAATAGATATTCAATTTAAACATTCTAAACACTCTGTTCCTAAAAAAGATACAGTTTCGTCGCCAAATATAATAGATTTAATAGTGGTTGGAGACTTTGTTAATGGGAAAGAAATTGAGCAAATAATTAACAATGAATTATATTTTGAAACAAGTGATATGGCAAGCAAAATTAGTTTTAAAGAAAATGACATCAAATCAATAGTAACGAAAGAACAATTTGAAAGTATGGAATATAAAATAGGTGGGAAAAATGAATAGATATGAAGTATATATAAAGACCATGTATAACGAAATAAGACTAAAGGGGAAAACAATTGAAGAGATAAAAGACGTATTAGAAGAAGAATATATAGAGGAAGTAATGCTAAAGAAAGAAGAAAACGAAGAACAAGTAAAACGTTTAAAAAGATAAAATGAACACGATTTGCAAAATAAGTGGTTCCGTGTTATAATGATTTTGTGGCAAAACCACAATTAAAACCCCTTTTTATTCTTTTTGAATAGGAATGGCTCCTATTCTTTTTTTATTGAAAAAAAACTTTTTTTGTGTTAAAATTTGGTTAGAAAAGAGGGCGTTGATATGGAATTACTAATTGCATTTATTTTGATTTTTATAATAGGCATTATAATATTTTTATGCCTGTTTTTATATTGCACTTTAGTAATAGTATCACAGAAAGGAGAAAATGATGATGACTTATGATTTTTCGGATTGCAAATTTATAAACGAAAATATGAGGTTTTATACCTATTTAGATTTTTGTGATAATTGCGAAGATTTGAAAAAAAAGTACTTAAGTTCAAACGAAAACGTTCGCTTATTTTATAAGTGGTACGTTTACGCAAATATTCACATGAATGAAACTTTTAAAAATGCAATTTGGGATTTTTTGAATTGTGATGAGAAGGAGTGTTATTTGTATCTTTTAAAACTTAAAAAAAACTATAAAGTAAAGTGATTAGACAAAAAAAGGTTTTAATGTTATAATTTAATTGAATTTTAGAAAAAAAGTAAGGAGATTATATGGAAAAATTAAAAATTGAATATGTTGATATTGATTCAATAAAGCCTTATGAAAAAAATGCTAAATTGCATCCGCAAGAACAAATAGAACAGATAAAGAAATCGATTGAACAATTTGGCATGGATGACCCTATTGGCATATGGAAAGATGAAATAGTAGAAGGACACGGAAGATTAATTGCTTGTAAAGAATTAGAATATACAGAAGTGCCTATTATTCGACTAGACCACTTAACTGATGAAGAAAGAAAAGCATACACACTAGCACATAATAAACTTACCATGAATAGTGATTTTGACATTAATATTTTAAATGATGAGTTAATGAACTCATTTGATACTATTGATATGTCAGATTTTGGATTTGACATAGACTTTGACACTGAAGAAGAAACCGAAGTCATTGAAGATGAAGTGCCCGATGTACCAGAAGAACCAAAAGCAAAACTAGGAGATATATACCAATTAGGAAACCACAGGTTAATGTGTGGAGATAGCACCAAAGAAGAAGATGTAAATAAATTAATGAATGGTGTTAAAGCAGATATGGTATTTACAGACCCACCTTATGGAATGAATTTAGATACTGATTATTCAAAAATGGAAGGTAACGGAAGAAAAGGCAAAACATATTCAAAAGTAATTGGAGATAACGAAGATTTTAAAGATGATTTAATTAAAACAGTATTTGATAATTTTAATTATTGTAATGAAATCTTTTTATGGGGCGTAGATTACTATTTTGATTTAATACCTGATTTTAAAGAAGGAAATTTAATTGTATGGGATAAAACTTTACAAACAAATGGTGATGCAGGTTACAATAGTGAATTTGAATTATTATGGACTAAAAATCAACATAAAAAAGAAGTAATACATTTTAACTGGTTCAGATATTTTGGATTATCAGCACAAGATATGAAAACAAGAGAACACCCCACACAAAAGCCTTTACAAGTAATAACACCATTTATTGATAAATATTCAAAAGAAAATGATTTAATAGTTGATATATATGGTGGTAGTGGTTCAACACTTATTGCTTGTGAACAATTAAATAGAAAATGTTATATGATGGAACTAGACCCACATTATATAGATGTAATAATACAAAGATGGGAAAACTTTACAGGAGAAAAAGCAATAAAATTAAATTAGAGGAGGTGATATAGTGGCTAACAAAGGTCAAGAAAACCTTATTCCTTTTACTGAGCGAACAGAGGAAGAACAAAGGGAGATAGCACGTCAAGGTGGCATTCGTTCTGGCGAAGTTCGTAGAGAAAAAGCCACTATGAAAGCCACACTTGAAATGTTATTAAATGAAACAAATAAAAATGGTAAGACATACAGAGAACTTGCAACGCTTGGATTATTAAAAGGTGCAATAAATGGCAACGCTCAAAACTATCGAACTATACTTAAAACACTTGGAGAATTAAAACAAGCAGAAGAAAGTAAATCACAACAAGAATTAAGTAAGTTAGATATTTTGTTAGAGGAGATTAAGAAAGATGCTAACAAATAAACAAAAAGATTTTATAAATAATGCTAATCATAGATTTAACATAAAAGTTGGGGCAACGCGTTCTGGTAAAACTTATCTTGATATTATGTATACAATACCACAAAGGATAAGAGAACGAAGTGGCAAAGAAGGACTATATGTTATATTGGGTGTTTCAAAGGGCACAATAGAACGTAACGTACTTGAACCATTAAGAGAAAGATTTGGCAATAATTTAGTTGGAACTATAAGTTCAAACAATACTGCTAATTTATTTGGTGAACAAGTTTATTGCTTAGGTGCTGAAAAAGTAAATCAGGTTAGTAAGATTCGTGGTGCTAGTATTAAATATTGCTATTGTGATGAGTTGGCTGAATATAATGAAGAAGTGTGGGAACTTCTTAAATCACGTTTAGACAAACCTTACTCATGCCTAGACGCAACACTTAACCCTGAAAATCAATCACATTGGTTAAAGAAAAACTTTCTTGATACAATTGAAGAAAAAGATATTGATGCTTATGTTCAATACTATACTTTATTTGACAATACTTATTTAACTCAAGAATTTATAGATAACTTGTGTAAAGAATATGAAGGTACAGTATTTTATAATAGATATGTGTTAGGACAATGGTGTAATGCGGAAGGACTTATATATAGACAATTTGCTGATAATCCTAATTTGTATATAAAAGACAATGCTGATGGTATTAACTTCATGATTATATCAATTGGGATAGATTATGGTGCGACGGAAGGTGAAACCGAATTTAAAGCAACAGGAATAACACCATATTTCAAGCAAGTGTGGACTATTGATGAAGAAAAACTCACTGGATTACACACGCCAGAGCAGATGTATGAGAAGTTTGCAGAATTTTATAGGAGAGTAGTAAATACTTATGGCAAAGTTACACATGCCTATGGTGACTATGGAGCACTTGGACAGGTTTTGACATTTGGTTTAAATAGGTACTTGCAACAACATGGAATCCCATTACAAGTACAAGATTGCATTAAAGGTAGAATAGTAGATAGAATTGAACTAGACTGCCATTTATTTGGGCAAATGCGAAGATTTATACTTAAAAAGTGCAAGTATTTAATTGAAGCCTACTCACAGGCTTTATGGGATGATAAACACGAAGATGAAAGACTTGACGATGGAACAACACCAATAGATGATTTGGATGCGAGCGAGTATAGTATGTTTCCATTCTACGACAAATTAATGACAGATATAAAAGGAGGATATTAATGAAATTAGAAGATTTTTTACAAACAAATTATGGGTACAACCCTGATGTTAAAAATGTATTACAAACATACATAGACCAATGGAAAAGTTGGTATTCAGGAAATGTTAAGAATTTCCACAATTATTTTATTTACAATGGTAAGAAAAAAGTAAATCAAAAAAGATTTACAATGAATATGGCAAAAGAAATAAGTGAGGACTGGAGCGATATTCTATGGAGTGAAAAATGTGAAATAAATATGAAAGATGAGAACTCACAAAAGCAATTTGAAGAACTTATCAATTCAATTGATTTATATTCACTTATCAATCAATCAATAGAAAAGTCAGGAGCATTAGGAACTGAATCAGCAGTTGTTAGTGTTTATGATTTAGTACAAAATGAAGATGGTATGTATTTAGATGTATCAAATGCTAAAACTAGAGTAGATTTAGTAGATATTGATTGGATTTATCCATTAAGTTGGAACAACAAAGGAATAACTGAATGTGCGTTTGGCAGTGTTGAATTTGTTAAAGGCGTTAGATATGTTGTTTTATCAGTACATAAAATATCAGACGATGGCAACTATCATATTTATAATCATTTATTTAGAGATAATAACGACAATTTAACTGAAATTACTGAAGAAGAAAATACAATGCGTGATTTTAATACAATGTCAGATATTCCTTGGTTTGCAATATTTAAACCACTACTTACAAATAATTTATTTAATAATTCGCCATTTGGTATTCCGCATTTTGCAAATGCTATTGATAATTTAAAAGCAGTAGATATATCGTTTGACGCAATTAAAAACGAAATACAAGATGGCAGAAAAAGAATATTTGCAAGGGCAGATATGTTCAATTATGATGATGGAACGCAAAAGATGGTATTTGACCCAAACGATACAACAATATATCAGTTGCCTGTGGGTGCAACAAAAGACGATTTAATACAAAGTGATAGTGATAGTTTAAGAACTGCACAACAAATTGAAGCATTAAATACTGAATTAAACATTTTAGGCAATAAAGTTGGATTTGGTACTAATCATTATCATTTTGACGGTCAAGCATTAAATACAGCAACGGCAGTTGTAAGTAGTAATAGTAAATTATTTAGAAGAAAGAAAAAACTTGAAATAGGTTATGAAAGTGCTATTTACGATTTAGTTCGTGCTATATGTTATGCAAGTAGTCAATTTGGAACTTATAATATAAACACAGAAGATATGGTAATTCAATTTGATGATAGTATAATTGAAGATTTGAATGAAGAAAGTAATCGAGCATTAAGAGAAGTAAATGCAGGATTAATGAGTAAAGTAGAATATCGTGAAAAAATATTCGGTGAAACTCCTGAAATTGCTGAACAAGAAATTAGAAAGATACAAGAAGAAAACCCAAGTGTAGATGATTTACTAGGAACTAGAAATAATGAAGAATAGGTGATAGTATGAAATTCAAAATGAACAATCACGAATGGGAAATTATAGAAGAAAAAAGAGAATTTGTAAAGCAAAAATATGAAGAAGCCACAAATGAAGAAACAATAGAGGTATTTGGTTTAACACAATTCTGCGAACAAAAAATATATATAAACAAAGATATGCACAAAGATTTAAAAATACATACATTAATGCACGAATTATTACATTGTTATATCGCTGAATATTGTTCTATTGAGCAAAATAATTACAATGAAGAAGTAATATGCGATATAAGTGCTAATTCCCACGATATAATACACAAAATAGTAGAAGATTATTTTAAGTAAGGAGGTAATCCCTTATGATAAGTGAAGAACAAATAGAATTATTAGTTGAAAGACTAATTAATAGAATAGAAGAAGCAAATACCTATTTTCTAATGAAAATGGGTTCTTCTATTAAACAAATAAGAGAATTAACACCAAGCCAAGCACAAGAATTAGTACAAATACTTAAATATGGTGGCAATTATGAAGATATAATAAGAGAAATTGCAAAATATACTAACTTAAATGTAAAAGACATAGATGAAATATTTAGTTCTTACGCAAAAAAAGACCAATTATTCTACGAAAAGTTTTACAAGTATAGAAATATACCTTTTGTAGAATACGAGCAGAATACGGCATTAAAAAGGCAAACAGAGGCACTTGCAAATATAGTTAAGAACGAAATGTATAATTTTACTCGTTCAAACGTGTTAGGTTATACTATAAGAGACTTACAAGGACGACCACAATTTTTAGGATTAAGGGAGACATATAATCGTGTATTAGATGAGGCTTTGTTAAATGTTGGACAAGGCAAAGAAACATTCGACAGCGCCATGACTAGAATTATGAAAGGCATAGGTGGTAGCGGTTTAAAGACTATTGAATATGCTAGTGGTAAAAGTATGCGACTTGATTCAGCAGTTAGAATGCATTTAAAAGAAAATTTAAGACTTTTACATAATGAACTTCAAGATATTTATGGGGAAGAATTTGATGCAAATATGGTAGAAGTAAGTCATCACAGCAATTCGGCTCCAGATCATATTGATACAGTTGATGGAAAACAATTTGCTAGAATAGATGTAATTAGAGAACAAATTAAAAATGGAATAGAAAAAGAAATTAAACTTGAAGATATACAAGGAAATCGTGTAAAAGTAAAAGGAAAATGGTATGATGATTTCGATACTATAAACAATAATCTTGCTAGACCAGTATCAACATTAAATTGTTATCATTATATATTTAGCGGAATACTAGGAGTTACTGAACCAGAATATACTAAAAAAGAGTTACAAGAAGATAAAGGAAAAAACTTAGATGGCTTTGAATTTGAAGGAAAGCATTACACGATGTACGAAGGAACGCAACTTCAAAGAAACCTAGAGCGTGCTATTAGAGAACAAAAGGATACCCAAATATTAGCTAAAGCAAGTGGAAACAATGAATTAGTAGGAGATGCACAACAGAAGATTACACAACTTACAAATAAATATCGTGAGTTAAGCAGGGTAAGTGGTTTACCTACAAAGGCACAGCGATTACGTGTTAGTGGCTACCGAAGAGTTGCAAAAAGCAAGTTAAAGTGATATAATTTAGGTATAGGAAAAAATGGTTTCCATTTCCTTGCATTTTACTCTAACGTATATTGGAGTAAACCCGTGTTCGACACAATGTCGGCGTGTTGCTTTTACAGGCAGCATTGAGTAGATATATAAAAGACCCCTAGCACAAGGTTAAGGTTAATAATTGCAAAATTAACCACTGGGAAGCAATAATCAGCATAGTATTTAGAGTGATTAACTAAATGCCAGCCTTTATATCTATTCAATGGTGCTTATAATAGGCACTAATATGGATTGAGGTGTAAACACCTATTAAGAACATAGAAATATGTTCTTTTTTTGTTGACAATTATATAATTATATGATAATATGATTATAAAGAAAGAGGTGAAATAATGCGATTATGGGATTATAGACTTATTCCAGTGCTACCTAATGCAATGCTAGTTAGTCAATGGAGAGAATGTATAGCAATTAAAAGGCAATGGGAAAAAGGAACATTAAAACATAGGCTGGTTAGTTATGTTAAAGATTATGATAAGTTATATTTTTTAAATTATGTTTGCCATATAACTATTGAAATGGCACATAGAAAAATAAGATTTCAAAAGAAATATTTAGATGAAATATGTAGTTTTTGCAATTATATACCTTTGTTAGCAGGAGATAAACTATACAAAGAACACAACGATAGATACCTAAAACAATGTTATTATAACTTGCAAGAAAAATATGATCGTGGAATTATTACAAAAGAAGAATGGCAAAAGATAGAAGATTATATTTAAAAGTGAGGTGGAATGAAATGAATAAAGATTTTTATAATGATTTACCTGGTATGGTATGTATTGCGCTAGATGAATTAATACAAAAATATGGTAAAGAAGACTGGTTTGAAGTGGCTTGGGAAGAATATAGACAACATATTTTATCAAGCAGTATGGACGATATGAAAATGCCAGGATATGTATTTAAAAAATATTTAGAAAAGGAAGTGTCGGAAATTGAATGAAGTTTATAAATGGTTTGAAGATAATATTTATTATAGTGTAAATAGTGGTAAAGCGAGTATTTATTTAGAAAATGATGATTTATTTGAATTTGAAAATATGTTAAAAGAATTAGTAACTGATTATACTAATTTACAATCCAAAATAGACAAGGCTATTGAATATATAGATGATTTATGTAAATGTAGTGATGGAACATATTTTAACTATGGTGATGATTTATCACCAAAACATATTGTAGACATTTTAAAGGAGAAAAAATAATGCCAAAGCTAGCAAAGAATATGTATAAATCACTTAAAACAGGTGAAAGAAGATTAAATTGTTATGTTATAAACATACCGAAAGAAGTTGTTGACAAAACTGATATTAAAGATAACGAGGTCAGAATCTATGCAAAAGATAAAAAAATAATAATAGAAAAGAGGTGAAAAAATGTATTGGGAAAGCATAAGAAAATATGACGAAAAAATAGCAGACAAAAAAACGAAATGTAAATGTGGACACACGATACTTATTCCAAATAATATGACACATATTTTATGTTCGTGGTGTGGGCAATATGTTTTTAAACATAATAAAGATGAATTTGAATACAGGTTAAAAAGTGCTACATTAAAAGAAAAAAGGTAGTAATTTGTTAAAAATTAATTTTTATGTTATAATTTTTTTGGTAAGAGTATAAAAGGAGAAATTATGACAAGCAAAATTATAAATACTGTAATAACATTTGTTGTAAGTGGGATTTTAGGGTATTGTGTAAGTGTTGTAAAAGGTTATAAACATAAATTAAAAAGCAAAGAAAATAACGAAAAAGTTCAAAATATGGCTTTACAAGCATTGCTAAAAAGCCAACTTACAAATATATATTTTGTATATAGTGAGCTAAAAAAAATTCCAGATTATGTATATCAAAATTTTTTGGAATTGTTAAAAGTTTATGAGAGTCTTGATGGGGATGGATTTATTCATTCGATTGCAAAAAAAATGGAAATGTGGGAAATTGTGAAAACGGATATTTTAAAATAGGAGTGATACAATGAAGCAAGGTTATCAGGGATATTTAGACTTCCAAATTGTTGATGATTATGGTAATATTTTGGAACATGATAAAGTAAAAAAAATAATCTTTTTTTACGAGAACCAGGGAAGGATGAAAAATATCCAAAAGTAGAAGGGGAAACATTAATACTTAACAATCCTAAAAAGGAAGAAAAAGAAAGTGAGGAAGAAAATGGCGAAGATTAATAAAATTAAAGTTGATGGTACTGATTATGATATAGAAGACGAAAATGCAGTTCATAGCGAAAGTGACCCAACAGTTCCTAACTACGTAAAAAGCATAAGCGAAAATGATATTGAAAATTGGAATGGCAAAGCGGATGCGAGCGACGTGGAAGAAATGAAAGAAAAGCTGGACAAACAAATTAAGTTATCAATGCTAAATAGAAATGCAGGATTGCAAGAAACGAAAATAGGTACTGATTTGACTTTTGACGATACAGCAGAATGTCAGATTGTAACCGCATTAAGTGGAAATCATTCGCAAAATAGTACTACCGGAAAGAATTTATTTGGTAGATTAGAGGATGGAACGTACACAATTTATGGGGTTACTGCCGTGGTAAAAGATGGTATAGTTACACTTAATGGAACATCAACAGGAGAAGGAACTTATATATTTAAGCAAGTTGATGAAAATTTAAATGGAACATACACTTTAAGCATAAATTCAAGTGGAAGTATTTCTGGAGGTAATATTGCTATTGTGGTTAATAATAATGGCAATTATGTTATGACAAGAAATCAGACTGCTAATTCTGTGACAGCGACATTAACGAATCAAGTAGTAACATCTTACGAACTTTATATGAATAATGGTTTAACTTTCACAAATTTTGTTATTAAACCGCAATTAGAACTTAATTCGTCAGCAACTGATTATGAACCATATACAGGTGGAATAGCAACTCCTAATCCAGATTATCCGCAAGAAATAAAATGTGTTACAGGAGAACAAGAAATTAGTATATGTAATAAGAATTTAGCATATACAGGTTGGGCAGAAGATTTTGTTAATAGAGTTAATGATACTAGTAAAGCAAAGATTTTAACCTACGATAATAAGAATTGTCTATATTATACTGCAAGTGCAGGCTATAATGACTATGATAATAAATATATGTTTAAAACAAATTGGAAAGAAAATACTCAATATTCAATTAGTTTTGATTTAAAAGCATCTCTTGCAAATACTGGAAATATTGCAATATATTATACTGATGGAACATATAAATCTTTTACGGCACAAAATACTATTCCAGCTAATACTTGGAAAAATATAGGTATGGTTTCTGAAACAAACAAAACAATTAAATATATTGCTGGATTTTATAATGATGGTAATTGTTATATAGATTTAGATTCTTTTATGGTTGAAGAAGGTACAACTCAAACAAATTATGTAGAACATCAATCACAAACGTATCCATTAAGTTTAGGCACCATGGAATTTTTGGATGATGATGAGATAAGGCGAGATGAAAATGGTAATTATTACAAATACGCTAAATGGGCAAAAGTAATTTTTGACGGAAGTGAAAATTGGCAATATCATAAGAATTTGAATAACAACAATACTTTCCACTTGTATTTTAGAGGATCTTTACCAATCGTCAACAATAAACAATTATGTAATATAGGAACATATTGGACTTCTAATTGGAATTATGGAAGAAATAACACTTTCCAAATGAGTAAAGAAGGTCAAGCTAATCAGATGGTATATACATCAAATAATTTTGAAAGTGCAAACGAATTTAAAAATTATTTACAAGAAAAATACGAAGATGGAGAACCTATGTATGTCTGCTATGAACTTGAAACGCCAGAAACAACAATAATTACAGATAGTACTTTAATAAGTCAATTAGACGATATATACTACGCCACATCATACAATGGTCAGACTAACATAAGCCAAGAATATGACGAAAAGCCATTCAAACTAACAATGAACGTAGTTAAAGATTTGAATAAAGTGATTAGTAATATTACTAATGCAGTTATAGAGATTGGAGGTGATATATAATGTTTAACTTAAGAGAGTTTGTCAAAAAAGGGCTGTTATTAGCAATCGGTATTCAATCAGACTATTGGGTAATACTAACATCAGCCAATTGGTTTCAAAAAGGTGTTCTAACAGAAGAAGATATGTTAGAAATACAAACAGCAATTGATGAAAAAAACAGAAGATTAGAAGAAATAGCTCATACTATAAGTGAAGAAGCGGAAGAATCAATCGTTGATGTAGAAGGAGAATAAAAGGAGGTTATAAAATGAAAGATGATGAAATAATAATGATTCCATTTGTGGCACATGAAAGTGCTATGAACAGAATGGAACGTGCTAACAAAAGATTATGGGTAGTTATAATTATTTTGATTATAGGAATATTTGTTTATTTTATGTTACCTACTGAAATTGAAGAAACAACACAAAGTGTTAGTGAAACAGATAATAGTGAAATACATCAATCAATAGGAGATTAATATGGCTAAGGCAACTCAAAAGAAGAAAGTTATTAAAAGAAATCACAGAAGAACCAAAGTTGTAAAGAAAAAAAAGTAATATGGCTCAATCAAGACCTAAAATACCTGAAAAATTAAATTCACTATCTAATTTAGAATGGGAAAATATTATAGACAATTATATTAAAAATGAAATAGACAGAAAGATAGCAAAACTTTACTACTTACAAGGATGGACACAAGTAGATGTAGGAGTAGAAGTCGGCTATTCACAAAGTACTATTAAAAGAAAACTACCTAAAATACTTAATATTATCGAAAAACATACGAAATGACCTTAAAATGAACTCTTAATAAACCTCAAGAGTTCTTTTTTTATGAGATAATTTAGACAATGAAAGGAGAGATAACATGGCAATTAGTAATAAAACACTATTGTTATATGCTCTTCTTTTATTTATTTAAAGGAGTGACAAATATGTTTAACAATCCTTATGTGAATTCGTATAATGCTTACGGGCAACAAAACTTTTCTGAAAGAATAGACAATCAAATAGCACAATTACAACAAATGAAAGAACAGATGAAAAACAACCAACAACAACCTGCTATCAACCAGACATTTCAACTTGCTCCAAATCATACAGGGATTAGATATGCGAATACTGTTGATGAAGTAAATAAAGAAATTGTATATTCTGATACTCCATTTTTTAGTAAAGACATGTCCGTGTTGTGGGTCAAAGATGTGAAAGGAAGTATTAAAACTTACGAATTAAATGAAATAGTGCCTAAAGACGAAAAAGATATAAAAATAGAATTTTTAATGGCGCAAATTGATGAACTAAAGAAAGGAATGAAAGCAAATGAATCCTATGCAAATGTTAGTAAACCAATTACAAACACAAATGAAGGCGAAGAATCCTCAAATGTTCCAGATGTTTCAAAACCTGCAAAAAAATCAAAGTGACCCTAAAGAAATAATAAACAACGTGATTGGCAATTATAAACCAGAACAATTAAATCAATTCAGACAATTTGCCAAAGGTTTTGGGATTACAGACGAACAATTAAATAACTTTGGTATTAATGCTAAATAGCATTGATATAAATAAAAATATAAGAAAGGAGAGAAATTATGAACGGAAATGGAATACAACCAACTGTTGAATTGGCGACTACAAATGGTAATGGCTTTGGATACCCTTATCCTGTTTACCCTATGGGTGGATTTGGTGGAGGATACGGCAATGGCAATGGTTTCCTAGGTGGTGATGGCTGGATAATCTTATTACTACTTCTTGCATTCGGTGGAAACTGGGGCAATGGTGGCAATGGTTTCTTCGGTGGCAATAGTTTTGATAACGGCTATGCTTGGCTATCTAACGGTCAAAAAGAAATTATGAACAACACTAACAATGGCTTTGACACTTTGCATTTAAGTAATCAAATTGAGGGTGTTAGAGACGGTGTTTATGGCATTTCTAATCAAATGTGTAATAGCACTGCTGATATAGTTTCTGCTGTAAATAATGGTTTCTCAAATGCAGAAATATCTGCTAATGCAAGACAAATCGCAGATATGCAACAAGCATTTAACAACCAAATTGCTACACTTCAAGGTTTCAATGGCTTACAAAGTCAATTTGCCGACTGTTGTTGCGAAAATAGACTTGCAAATTGTCAAACACAAAACATTATTCAAAATGAAGCAAATGCTACAAGATTTGCAGACGCTAACAACACTAGAGACTTGTTAACAAATCAAACTGCAAATACTCAGGCTATTCTTGATAAGTTATGTCAATTAGAGTTAGATAATAAGAACGATAGAATTGCAGAACTTGAAAGAGAACTACAAAGAGCCGATTTAAGGGCTAGTCAAACTGCTCAGAACGCATTTATTTCACAAGGCTTTGCGAATGAAGTAGACGCATTGTATAATCGCCTAAATTCTTGCCCAGTGCCAACAACTCCAGTATACGGCAGAACACCTATATTCACTTGCAACAACAATGGTTGTGGTTGTGGATACAACACTACAAGTCAATTTATTTAATAGCATAGAGTAGATTACTACATACTCGATTACGAGAACTTGCTAAAGGTCACCGACACAAATGTCGGTGACGTAGAGATAGGCATAGTTCTATCTCTTTTATTTATGAAAGGAGAATGATTTATGATTGAGACTATATTAAATGAACCTCTTGCTCTACCAAGTAATGCAAGCCCAGTAACTTTTGATGAAACAGACATAAGAACTAGGTGTGCTACTTGTAATTGCAATGGATGGTTAGACTATTCAAATGGTAACCCTAATTTTAAAATATTTGGTAATGGCTACACAGGTTATTATGACGTAGAGTTCAGTGCTTCTGTAAGTACTGCTACTGCAGGTGTAGTGGCAATAGGTTTATTTCAAGACGGAGTACTTATTCCTGATACTGTAAGAGCAGTGACTATTGCAACAGCAAACGATTATGAAACAATTTCGTTTGATAAGAAATTAAGAGTATGTCCTAGAGGTACTACTAACATATCAGTGCAGTCAGTTTCTAGTGTGCCTACACCTACTGACCCTACAACACCAATAGCAACTACACAGGCAATTATAACTAACGCTACGTTTAGTATTTCAAGAATATAATGAAAAGTAGTGTAGTTGATAACTTATCTTTGTTTTTACAAGCATTAAGCCTACAAATATTATTTCAAGACTATAACAACTCTGACTTAATGCAAGAGTTACAAAGGCAAGATGAAAAATATCTAAAAACAATAATAAAGCAAAATGAAGAAATATTAAACCTTTTAAGAAAGGAGGAAGGATATGCATCAAAGATTGGAAAAGATAACTGAAGAAAGTATAGGAAAAATACTTGACGAAGGAATTACTACAAACAATTTAGAACATTTATACAAATTAACAAAAATAAATTGTATAGCAAAGGAAGGAGAAGAAAATATGAATTATGGAAATTATGGACGTAGACCTGGATACGATAGTTATGGAAACTATGGAAGATATGGAGAATATGGACGTAATGAATATGGTAGACGTGGATATGATATGAAATATCGTGGTGAAGAAGAAATGGATAGAATGGCTGGAGAATATGGAAGATATATGGAAAGTCGTGAAAGATATGGTGCTAATGACCAAGAAACTGACAAGTCGTTTCATTATATGGTAAAAGCACTTGAAGATTTTGTTATGGTATTAAAGGAAGAAGCTGAAACGCCACAACAAAAGCAACAACTAATGGAAGCACTACAAAATAGTATGAGATAGTATGTATAGATTCTATAATGCCAATGCTTTGAATAAGTACGAGGACGACTGTGTTATTAGAGCAATAAGTTGTGCCACAAATAAATCATGGGATTATGTTTATGACTATTTAAGCGACATAGCACAATATGAGGGTACTTTATTAGATAAGAAAGAATTCGTAAGAAACTATTTAGATAGAACCTATCAAAGGTTAAATGGAATACATGGAAGTGTGGGATATGTTTCTGGAATGTTTCCTAATAATACTTTACTTATAACGGCTCGCAACCATATTGTTTGTAGCAAATTAGGAGTTATTTATGATACATTTGACTGCCGCGACTATGAAGTAGAGAGTGTTTGGTTAGTAAACTAAACATTCTCAATATATTGCTTGATGGTGAAATGGTAACACATCGGACTTTGACTCCGACATTTCTAGGTTCGAACCCTAGTCAAGCAACCAATGTGTCCGTACTCAAGTGGTTAGAGAGTGGTCTGCAACACCATAAACGTGAGTTCAAATCTCATCGGACACTCCATATTGAATTCAAGGGCATAATTTGTCCTTTTTTATTTGATATGATATAATTTAATTAGGTGATAAAATGATACCAAAAAGAATTATATTTTGTTGGTTTGGTGGCAAAGAAAAAACAGAAAACATACAAAACTGTATAAAAACATGGAAAGAACAAATGCCGGACTGGGAATATTTAGAAATCAACGAAGAAAATTTTAACACAAATTATAATGAGTATGTTAGAAATGCGTACGAAAATAAAAAGTGGGCTTACGTTAGTGACGTTGCTAGATTGTGGGCTTTATTTAATTATGGTGGAATTTATATGGATACTGATGTATTAGTTTATCAACCTTTGGACAAATTTTTAAAACATGACTTTTTTACAGGTTTTGAACAAAAGCACTATCCTGTAACAGCAACTATGGGTGCGAAAAAAGGCAACAAATTAATATTAGAAATGCTAGACATATATGATTTTAAAGACTTTAAAACATACAAAAATTGGCACGAATATGAAACCAACACTATGATAATGAGTGAAATAATCGGCAATTACATTGATAGAGACAAAGAAGAATATCAAGAAAAAGACGGAATTGCTATATACCCCAGAAAAACATTTTGTTATAACGAGAATGTAGACGAAGAATGCTATACAAAGCATTTGATGTTTGGAAGTTGGGGTGCAAATCAATGAGAAAAATCATATTTTATCAATCTAATTTTAGTCAAATTGGTGGAGTTGAAACAATGGCTTATAATTGGTGTTGGTGGTTAAGAAATTATTTTGATGTAACAGTTTTATATTGCACAGGGGATGCTGAAAGAATTAGAAAAATGTCAAGACTTGTAAAAATGGAAAAATATGAAGAAGGAAAAACTTATGAGTGTGATATTTTTATAAGAAATAGTGTGTGGGGTTTAATACCCAAAAACATTAAAGCTAAAAGAATGATAGAAATGCGACACGCTAATTATAAATATTTGCTTGATAAAGGTTTATTATATCAGCAATATAAAGATATGGGTATTAAAGAAATAGTGGGTTGTGGTGAATTTGTAAGTAAAATGAGTCATGAAGCATTAGGAGATAATCCTACTACTATTAAAAATATATTATTACCTAGAAAAGAAACAAATAAGATTATAAGATTAATAAGTTGTACTAGACTTGATCCTGCTAAAGGTTGGAACAGAATGCTTAAAATGATAGATATGATGAGAAATGCAGGAATTAAGTTTACATGGGATATATTTACTAATAGTACAATGTATAAATGTAATTATGAAGAAGTACATTTTTATAAACAACGATATGATATTTGGGATTATCTAGCAAACGCAGATTATACCGTGTTATTAAGTGATAGCGAAGGATTGCCTTACACAATACAAGAAAGTTTACAATATCAAGTGCCCTGCATAGTTACTGATGTGGGTGGTTGTACTGAACTTATTAAAGATGGAGTTAATGGGTATGTAGTTCCATTAGATATGAACTTTGATATAAATAAAATAAAAAAAATACCAAAATGTCCTGAATACAAAAATGGTGCTTTAGAAAAATGGTTGAATTATTTAGGATATGATGGAAAAATAATAGATGAAAAAGTGCTTATACAAAAATTTGAAAAGGAGGAAAATATGAAAGTTAGAGTAAAAGCAATGATTAACTTTAATGATCTAGAAGAAAACAAACATAGAGCTGTTGGGGAGGTATTTGAGTGTTCTAAAGCAAGATGTGATTATTTATTAGAACATAAGGCTATTGAAATTGTTGAAGAAATTAAAGAAGAAACACCAAAAGTTAAAGTTGAAGTAAATATTGACAGTAAAAAGGTTGCAGAAAAGATAATTGAAGTTCAAGATAAACCTGAATCAACTAAAAAGAAAAAATCAAGTAAGAAATAATCTTGCTTTTTATAGAGGAATAGTACAATGGCTAGTATAAAAGTCTCCAAAACTTTAGATGTGAGTTCAATTCTTACTTCCTCTGCCAAATTTATATAAGGTGGTGAAAATATGAAAGATGATTTAGGTGGCGTATGGCGTACTGTTGGTGGCAGAAGAATCTTTATCAAAGATGGTGAAGATTTAAAAACTGCTATGAAGAAAAGTGGTAAATTTAAAAAAAGTGAAATAACTGATAAAAATGATGATAAAAAAAATAATGAAGATAGCAAAGAAAGCAAGAAAAGAATTTTATATCATCAAACAAAAGCTGAAAGTTTAGAAGATTTTAGTGAAGATAAAAGACAATCAGGATTAAGTGATACATCTACACCAAAAGGGATATTTTTAAAAGACACAGATGAAGATATAGGATTACAAGGTAAAAATCAATTAAAAATGGAAGTTACAATGGAAAAACCATTTAATGTAAAAAATAGAGAAGAATTAAAAAAATTTGTAGCAGATAAAAATGAAAGATATAAAAATATTATAGAAAATGAAAATAAAAGTGATGACTATTATCAGAAAATATATGATAAACTAGATGAACAAGAAAGTGATTTATACTCTAAATATTATTATGCTACTGGCAAAGAAAAACAAGAATATGAAAGTAAATTAAATGCTATTAGAGTGCAACAAGATGATTTGATAGATCAATGGGAAAATAATGGCAAAAATACAGGAAAAATAGCACAAGAAGAAATGACCAGAACATTAAAAACATTAGGATATGATAGCGTAATATTAGAAGAAGATGAAGGAAGTTTTGGAAGGAAAGTAAAATCATATATTGTGTTTGACATAAAACAGTTAAAAGAAATAAAAAATAAAAAATAGTGCTATTTTGCACTTTTTTTATTTTATGATATAATGTATGTAGAGTTCGAGAGAACTTACATATCAATTCACACGTGTTGGCGAGAACACGAAAAATAAGCGAAGGGAGAAGATATTATATGCGTGAATTTTTAAAAGGACTAGATTTAGATAAGGAATTAATTGATACCATAATGGCTGAACATGGAAAACAATTAACTGGTTTAAAAGAACAAGTTGAGGAATACAAAACAAAAGTAAGTAATTATGAGACACAAATTAATGACTTAAACGGAAAAATTGAAGAAAGCAATAAGTCTTTAGAAAATTTACAAACAATAACAAATGAAAATAAAGACCTTAAAAACCAAATTCAAATGAATGGAAGTAATGTTAAAAAGGAATTTATGAAATTTGTTACAAGTGAAGTTAGTTCAAAAGTAAATGATGATACTGACTTTGCTACTGCACTTGAAAGTTACAAAAAAGAAAATCCACAATTTTTTGGGGACACTCAAATTAAAAAGGTGCAAAGTTCACCAAACTTAAATGGTGGTTCAAAAGAAACTACAACAAATGACATTATGAATAATTTGTTACGTGGTAATAAAGATTAAAAGAAAAGGAGAGATAATTTATGACAAAAATTTCAAGAACTGATGTAGATGCAGTAATTGAAACTCAAGTTGCTAACGAAATATTTCAAGGTGTAGTAACTAATTCAAAGGCACTTCAAATGTTTAGACGTTTACCTAACATGACAAGTGATAAGACAAAGTTAAGAATATTAGATAGTCTACCAATCGCTTACTTTGTTGATGAAACAACTGACAATGGTAGAAAAAATTTAACTAAAATGGCATGGGCAAACAAATATATTAATGCTGCCGAAATTGCTGTAATCGTTCCTATCAAAGAAAACGATTTAGCAGATGCTGACATTGATATTTGGGCACAAGTAAGACCACGTCTAGTTGAAGCATTCGGACGTAAAATTGATGATGCTATCTTAAATGGTGTTGGAAAACCAACTGATTGGAGAAAAGGATTAATTCCATCAATCGTTGATGCTGGTGCAAATGTAACTGAAACTGGAAAACTTTATTCAGATATCAACGATGTTATGACTAAAGTTGAAGAAAGTGGATATAATGTAACTGGTTTAGTTGGTGGAGTTGGTCTAAAAGGAAAATTCCGTATGATGACTGACACAACTGGTCAACCATTACAATCAACTGAAATTGGAAGTCTAGCAAGAACATTCGTTGACAACGGAACTTGGGATAAAACATTAGCAACTTTAGTTGCAGGTGACTTTAATCAAGCTGTTTATGCTATAAGAAACGACATCACTTACAAAGTATTAACTGAAGCAGTTATTCAAGATCCAAGTGATGGAAGTATTCTTTACAACTTAGCACAAGATGACATGGTTGCATTACGTGTAACAATGAGATTAGGTTGGGAAATACCAAACCCTGTTAATGCACTAAATGAAACTGAAACAAGATTCCCATTTGCTGCATTAGTGCCAGAAGAAACAAGTTTATAATAAAAGGAGGGCATTATGGAATTTGAAGGACAATACCTAACTTATGAAGAATATAAAGGTTTAGGTGGAACTTTAGACTTAATGCCTTTTAACTTATTAGAATTTGAAAGTAGAAGAAGAATTGATATAAGAACATTTAATAGATTAAAAGATATTAATAGTGAAGATATACCACAAGAAGTTAAATTGTGCGTATATGCGTTGATAAATAGTATGTCAACTTACGACGAAACATTAGGAAACATCTCTACCAAAGGTAATGTTTCAAGTGAAAACACTGATGGTTATTCTGTTAGTTATATAAATGCAACGCAAATAAGTGATGTTATAAAATCTAAAAGTAATGAACTTGAAGATATTATAAGAAGTTATTTGCTAGGTGTTATATACAATGGAGAACATCTTATGTTTGTAGGAGTTTAATGATAACTAATTCAAGTTTAACTATTTATCATAGAGATGGATTAGATGTTGCAACACATTTAGAAAAATGGATAAGATATAACTATGAAAATGTGTGGTTCTTTGGTGGAAAGGGTGCTGGAACAAACAAGGGTTACGATAACGCAAATGACGTACAGGTGCGAATACCTTATGACCAAAATGATGATTTAAATATAAATGATTTTGCAATTGGCGATATTTTAGTACAAGGCACTCTTGACATTGATATAGAAACACAAGATGATTTATCTAACTATGAAATATATAACATAACAAGCATAAATAATAATAACTTTGGTAATAATCAACACATACATTTAGGAGGCAAGTAATATGCCTGTTAAAATGCAACCTACAAGTGTAATTAAAGCACATTTAGGAATTGAACCTAATGGACGAGTGCAAAAATTCTTTACTAACACTTGCTATAAGCATATGGATAAATATGTTCCTAAAGATGAAGGTAATTTAAGAACTATTGTTGATATAGAAAACGATAGTATAACTTATGAATCACCTTATGCTAGGTATCAATATTATGGTATGCGAGATGATGGAACACACGTTGTTAAAAATTACACCACACCAGGAACTGGTCCTTATTGGGATAAACGAATGGTAAGTGCTGAAATGCAAGATGTTGTTAAAGAAATACAGAATTATGTTAATCGTGGAGGCAAGTAATGGAAGTTAATGATTTAAGAATATCAAAGTTAAGATTATATCTATTTGAAATTATAAATACTCTTACTACAAATAGTAATTATCAAATTAATGCTAATATGTTAAGCAATAAAGTTGGGGATTATTCTTTAGATAAAATACCTACTGACACAGAAGTTGAAAGTTGGATTATAGGTGTTGTAAAACGTAGAGATGTCTATTCATTTAGAAGTCGTAAGTCTTATTCACAAGATACTATTAATAATTTAAAAAATATAGGGTTCTTTGAAGAATTTGAAAGAAAAATCAAATCTAATAATGACGAAGGCGTTTTGCCTGAAATAGAAAATATTGAAAGTATTGAATGTTTAAATCCTGGAACTATGATTAGTAACGATGATGGAAAAACAGGAACATTTGATATTCAAATACAAATAACATATAGAGAGGAGTAAAACTTATGAAAAAAATAATTGCTAAAATTGATTTTACAACTAACATTGATAATTATATTGCTGGTGATGAAATTACTGGCTTAACTTATGAACAAATTGTAAAATTAAACGAACAAGGTTTTATTGAACCTCTTGAATATAGAGATTTAGTTCTTATTAAAAGAGAACTAGAAAATAATAAAAAAATTAAGGAGGAATTATAATGGCAGATTATGTACCAAGTGGAATTGAAAAAATTAAAAGAAGTCAATTCTTAACTTACTTAAATACTACACCATCAGCACAATCTCCAAAATGGGATGTACTAGGTGTTGGTATTACTGAATATGGTATTGCTTTTAATCCACAAGTAGACACTGAAAAATGGATAATAGAAGACAATGCTAGAAATGACCATTCATCTAATCAAAAGCAAGGTAGTGTAACTCAAAGATGTTACAAAGGCGATCCAGTATTTGAATTTATCAATGCAGGTAGAGATCAACTTAACTATAAAACACAAGTTCTTGATATAGATAGATGGAACGGAACTGGAACTACATATCCGGCTAAAATGAATGATGTTATTATAACAGTTACAAATTATATGGGAGAAAATGCTGAAATAGAATATGATATTTATTATGATGGAGATGCAACAGAAGGCACTGTTACATTTACAGGTTCTACTCCAACATTTACACCAACAACAAGTTTATAATAAAACCTTAAAAGTGGGAGGTAAAACTCTCACTTTTTATTAAGTTAGAGAAAGAGAGGAGATTATAATATGACGGAAAATATTATAAAGTTAAATAAAAGTGATGTTTTGACACTTAAAATTCAAACAAACGAAGGAAAAGATACAGGAGAAGTTCTTGAGTTTGACTTAGGGGACATTGAATTACCTTTAAGATACCAAGAACTTATTGAAAAAGATAAAAAGAATAAAGAATATTTGAGAAATCAAATGTTAATAATTGACAAAAGACAAGATGTTAAAGGCAAAAAGTTGCTAAGTAAAAATGAAGAAGATAAAATCAGAGCGTTAAATGAGTTTTTTATAAAAGAAATAGAAGTATACAATATGTTTCTAGGTGCAAGAGGTGTTGAGAAGTTATTAAATGGTAGAAAATTCACATGGACTACTTTACAAGAAATCGATGAAATAATTGAAAAGCAAATTGCACCACGTTTAGATGTAAATATGAAGAATATTACCGATAAGGTAAAAGAAAAATATGCACAGGCTGTTAAGAAAAATGAAGAAATTGAAGTGATAGAATAATGGCTTGTACTAAGAAGATACAAATTGAAGATACTATCTATGAAGCAAATACTGACTTTAGAATCGCTATAAAATGTAATGAGATAGCAACTAATGAAACAATAGGTGATTTTGAGAGGGCATTAGGTATTATTTGCACGATTTTTGGTGCAAGTGGGTTGGATAACCCTAATCACTATGAAAAATTGCTTAAATGGTCTAAAAAATGGCTTTCCTGTGGCAAAGAAATAGTTGATACATATGAACAACCAGATATGGACTATGTAGAAGATTATGATTATATATGGACTTCTATGTATAGTGATTATAATGGACTTGATATTGATAAAGAAGAAATAGATTGGCATAGGTTCAATAAATTAATGAATGGTTTATCTAATAGCGAATTTGGAAATTGTTGTGTATTAAATAGAGTTAGAAACTTGCGTAACTATGATATTTCACAAATTAAAGACGCAAAAGAACGTCAAAAAATGGCAAAGGCAAAAGAAAGTGTTGCTTTAAAAAAGTATAAAAAAGAAAATAATTTAACAAAAGAACAAGAAGAAAGTATGGCAAGATTAAATGAAATACTTGGCTTATAGAAAGGAGATGATTTTATGGACGGAAAAGTTATTATAGGAACTGAACTTGATACTAAAAGTTTTGAGGCACAAATTGAAAAATTGGAAGATGAACTTGATACCTTATCGCAAGAATATGAAGCCGCATTAAAAGATGCAGATTTTCCTGAAGAAGAATTAAAAAAATATGCTGCACAAATTGAAAAAACTAAAAATAGAATTATACAATTAAGGAAACAACAAGACGCATTAAATAAAACAGATTTTTCTTCAATAAATGTTTCATTAGACAATATTGGAAAATCTGTACAAAGAGTTACAAAGAAAGTTGCCAAATGGGGATTAGCGGTATTTGGAATAAGAAGTGCTTATATGTTTGTAAGGCAGGCAATAAGTACATTGTCTAGCGGAAATGAACAACTTGCTGTTGATGTTGACTATATAAGGTACGCACTTGCGAGCACTTTACAACCTGTCATTGAAAGGTTAGTAGAACTTGCTTATAAATTACTTGCTTATTTAGGATATATTATTCATGAGTGGTTTGGAATAAATATATTTGAAAACGCAAATAAAGGACTAGATAAAGCGGTTGGAAGTGCTAAAGAATTGAACAAACAACTTGCTGGTTTTGATGAAATGAATGTGTTGAATGACAATTCCTCAAGTGGTGGAGGAATAACAACACCTAGTTATGATTTGTCGGCATGGCAAGATATTCCGATTCCAAATTGGGTCAAATGGATTGGAAAAAATAAAAAATTATTTGAAGTTTTAGGAGGAGTTTTATTAACGTTATTTACTACAAGTACTGTTTCAAAGATTTTATCAAATATCGCAATGCTATTTGGTGCTTCTGGAGGTATGGGACTAATTGGATTGCTAGAAACATTACTTGCAATATCTGCACCAATTTTAATTGTTTTGGCAGTTAAAGGAGTTGTAGAAGCAATTAATGAAATGAACGAATTTACTAATGCGGTTGAAAGAAACACTAAAATAAGCGAAGAAAACAAAAAAGGACACGAAACATTAACTCAAAGTATAATTAATAGGACAAAAGCAAATGAAGCAGATGATGAAGAAACTAAAAGAAACATTGAATATCTAAAACGTCATGTTGAACAAAATAGTATTATGAATGATAGTCTTGAAAAACAAAAAAATTGGATAGGAGAATTAAACGGTTCAAATTCAGATTTAAGAAAACAACAAGAAAATTTAAGAGATGAAACTATACAAGACATAGATGCTTGGAATGAACTTACTAAGGCAGGGAAAACCACAAAAGAGGAACAAGCAAAGTTTAATGAAACTATATGGAATACAATAAAAAATTTGGAAGAAGCAGGAATAAATACCGATGAATTAAGAAGAAAGTATGAAACTTTAAGTGGACAAAAATATACAGCAGTTGTAATTGCAGATACTAGCCGAGCTAAAACGGGACTGGAACAAATAATTGATTTGTTGTTAGAAATAGCAGGCTTTACTATAAAAGGTAACTTTTCAACTTCTGCAGGAAACGGTGGAGGTGGTGGTGGAGGTCGGGGTTTCGCCAAAGGTGGAATCATTTATCATAACTTGCCAAAACTTGCAGCAGGTGGAGTAATTAATCAACCTGGTCGTGGTGTTCCTTTAGGTAGTGCTATTGGCGGAGAAAAATCTATGGAAGGTGTCATTCCATTAACCGACAGCCAAATGATGAGTTTGCTCGGAAAAACAATAGGTGAGTACATTACAATAAATGCTAATATAACAAACACAATGAATGGTAGAGTTATTTCAAGAGAATTACAAAAAGTGCAAAATGATAGCGATTTTGCTTATAATAGGTGAGGTGTGGTATAATGTTTGTAGATAAAAATAGTATAATAATAAATGGTGTAAATATGGGAGATTACATTGTAGAAGCAAAATACAACTATCCTAAATTATGGGCTAATGATGCAGGAAGAAATCTTGCAGGTGTAATGAGTGGAACACTTATTGGAATATTCCCTAAAATAACATTACAATTTAGAAAATTGACAAAAGCAGAATTAGAAATAATAACACCTATCCTAGATAGTCCAAGACAAACTGTAAGCTATTATGATCCAGTAAACAAAGCACAAACAACAATGACTACTTACACAGGTGACTATGAAATAAAAAATAAATATGTTATAAGCAATAATAGAAAAAACGAAGGATTCAGTTGCTCGTTTATTTCTACAAAGAAAAGAGTGTGATTAAATGAAAGCACATACACAAGCATTCAAAGATAATGTATGTTTATTCGGAAGAGAATTAGACAGTAAAATCACATATACAATTGATGGGGCAGATTATGAGTTAGGTTCTGAAGAACTTAACTCTGTATCACCACATTATGAGGGTGCTATACTTAAATCAGTTATGAAACAACTTGATATAGATAGTAATGTTCAAATACCTTTAAATGCTATTATAAACTATCAATTTGGAGTTAAAATTGGTGAAGATATAGAAACAGGTAATAATGTTTACGATTATATTGATTTTGGTAATTATATTGTTTACAATGTAGAAAAGCAAGAAGACACTAATAGTTATAAAATAACTTGTTACGATAAAATGTTATATTCTATGATAAATTACAAAAACATGAATTTAACATATCCAATCACAATTAGAGAATATATTACTTTTATGTGTTCGTTTTTAGGATTGGATTTTGGTAACAAAAATGATGAATTTCCAAATTTTGACAAAGTAATAGAAAGTGACCTTTTTTTAAGTGATAGTGGTGAGGATTTAGGGTTTACTTTTAGAGATGTATTTGACCAACTGGCACAAGTGACTGCAAGTACTATTTGCATTAATGATAAAACTGATAAATTAGAATTAAGATATATTAATGATACAAATGATACTATTGATGAAGAATTTTTAAAAAATATTAATGTAAATTTTGGTGAAAAATACGGTCCGATTAATACAATAGTACTTTCTCGAAGTGCCGAAAGTGATAAAATCAACCAATCTATTCCAGAAGATTTGTCAGATGATGAAAAAATTGCAATTGAAATAAAAGACAATCAATTTATGAATTTTAATAATCGTGACGAATTTATTCCTGATATTTTGAACAAACTGTACGGATTAGAATATTATGTAAATGATTTTTCTAGCACAGGAATTACTTATTACAATTTATGTGATAGATACAATGTTAAAATAGGCGAAAACACTTATTCATGCATAATGTTTAACGATGAAGTTAATGTAACACAAGGGCTTGAAGAAAATATATATACAGAAATGCCAGAAGAGAGTGTGACGGATTATACTAAATCTGATAAAACCGATAATAGAATTAATCAAGCGTATATTATTGTTAATAAGCAAATTGGGGAAATAACAGCAAGAGTTAGTGACGTTGAGGGGAACTATTCACAAATTAGTCAAACAGTTAATGGGTTAAGTTCTGATGTTATCAAAAATACAGAAGGAATCGAAAATCTTAGAAACCAAATAGATATAACAGCACGTGGAATTGAAATAGCGTTGTCAAAAAGTGGTAATAATATTTTAATGGGAACGGAACTTTATGACTTAAGTCAGTGGGGATGGCTTGAATATTTCAGAATTTATGAAGGAACAATGACTCCGAGTACAAGCGAATATGATTTCTTTTATAATACAAGTAATAACATTGTGTATGAGAATCAAAATGGTTCGTGGATAGCAACGAGCTTAACAAGAGGAGAAATACCACAACAAAATAGAATGAATGTGGCAACAATTATAGAAAATGAAACAACCAAAAATAATTTGTTATCTAAAAGGCTTTTAAATGTAGTAAATACAAGCATCAGACCAACTATAATTGATAACACAAAAAACTATCTTACTTTTAGTTGTAAAATTCAAAACACTCTTGATAATGGTAAATTTGTTTTAAAATTATTTGAAAATCTTTATCAGAACCCTGACATAACTCAAATTGATAAAAATGTACTTTTTTATACAAAAGAATTTGAGGTTGGAGAATATACAAATCTAAATGATTTTACTTTCACAATTCCGATTATTAAAAGTTCATCAATTGTAAAGGGTGTAGTAAGTTCTGGTTCTGGAATTGAAGTAACAAACGAAACTCTAATTATTCCTGATGGTACAGTAGATAATTATATTTTAAGTATTTCGACGACGTATATAACTGATTACGTAAGAGATGAAACTTACGTAATAGAAACAGGACCAGAAAATAGCAGATATTGGTTATACACTGGAGGAGAATACGCAATATTAAAAGAGTTTGTGTCCAGTGAATGGAAAAATGTTGAAGAACCTAAAGTATTTTATGATATTATCAACGAAGTATATTATATTCCTAATATAGAAAATGATTTAATTTATTATACTCAAGCAAATTATGAAGAATATATAACAAAATCTATATATGGAACACTTAAAGTTATTAACGGAACTGGAAACGTTTTTATCGGCGATGTAAAATTAGAATACGGAACAACTGCAACGGATTGGAGTAATAATCAAAATGAAATTTATGGTAAAAATTATAAGATGGACGACGAGGGATTTGAAATAAAAAGTGGTGAATACACAATGCACATTGACGAGGATGAGGTATCTGGATATTACAAAGAAACTTTAGCGTTTCAATTAAATGAATACAATACTTATTCAAAAGTTGGCGTATTTGAAGAAACTAATCAAAACGGACTTGTTACAAAAAAACTATCTAACAACTTTTATGTTAGGTATATTAAATAGGAGGTATTATGACATTAACTACGGAATATCAATTATTATCTGAAAGTATAGGAGGTGTAATTGCAGGCGAAAGTAGCACAAAATATGCTTATTTAAGAATTTATGCAAAATATAACGAACAAAGTATAGAAAATAATACAAGTATTGTAGCATATAGAATAATACTCTATGTTACAGGCGGTGGAACTTACTTTTATACTTCTAATACTACAAAAATGATAAATGCTACTGGAATAATTGAAGAAACTGCTGATGCTTCCGGCACATACTATTTAGGTGAAACACTATTATTTGAAAAAAATGCAACAATAAACCATGATACAAACGGAGATGCGAGCATTAATGTGAGTGGTGCTTGGAACTCAAACCCATGGGAAGTAAATCTATCTACAATTGCAACAGCTAAACTCCCGAGTATTCCAAGAGCCAGTAAAATATCAGGTGTAACACAAGTTGTGAGTTCAATACCTAATAGTAACAATAGAGTATATGTATCATATAATAAATATTCTCCAAATTTCACTGATAATATCGCAATTACTTACTCAGGAAATACAATTACGAGAGAAAACATCCAACCAAATACTTATATAGAATTTACAACACAAGAAATACAAAGTATGCTTAGTTATGTAAAAAGTAATAGTACAAGCATATCAGGAACTGTGACACTTACAACTTATAAATTCGATAATCAAGGCAATCAAGTGCTTCTGGGTTCTGATAATGTATCGATATGGTGGACTATGGGTCAAACTAGCGAAACTATTCCAAGTATATCAGGTTATATAACTGTTACAGAAACCAGTAGTGCTGTTTTATCATTAACAAATGGTAATAAATTCATAAAAGATTATTCAAATGTGCTAGTTCGATTTATTGGTTCATCTAATGCAAAATATAGTGCAAGTATAAACAGATATACACTAAATGATACATTTAATATGTTAAACAACTCAACCGGTGCTTTATACCAATTAAGAAATTTAAATACAAATTCTTTTGATGTGAAAGCAATTGATACTCGTAATTTTAAATCAAGTTCAGTAACAAAAACCATAGATTTAATAAATGATTATAATGTTCCCGTAATAAGTAATTTTGTAGCTAATCGTGAAGGCGGTGTAAGTGAAGAAGTTCTTATAAGCTTTAATGCAAAACTATGGAAGGGAAATTTTGGTAATGGAAATAATACCATCACGTTATTTAAATACAGAGTAAAAAGAGAAAATGGAAACTGGGGAAATTGGTTTGATATAACATCAAGGATTCAAACAGAAATACAAGGACAAGACGTTGGAAATCTAAGAGTTTCTAATGTTAGAATTTATTCAGACGGAAATAGCGAAGATTTTGAACTTGGAATAAGTTTTGATGTTGAAGTATATCTTTCTGATGGAATTACAACTCAAACGTTCAACAATTCGGAAAGTGAAATAAGTACAATTGATGATGGATTGATATTAGATTGTTACAATAAGACTTCAACAGGTTACCAATATGCTATAAATGGTATTGTTGACACAACTCTTGGCGACGGACTTCAAGTAAATGGTAACTTATACTTAAACGGGTCACCTATAACTTCACAAGTATTAGGCTTTGGACACGTAAGATATGGCAGAACGATAGGTGCTTATATTCCCGCTGAAACGACATCAAGGTATTCTTTGAACAGACTAATTGGAGTTGATACTGCTGGAAAAACATCGTTAAATGACGGGCAGGTAACTATTGACGCAAGTGTTAAATTCGTCATAGTTACAATAGCAATACAGAGTAGTGGAGCAAATAGTTGGTTGAATATTTATCCACATCTTTGGAACGTATCAACCCAGAGCCACAATGACTTTGAGGGAGTTGTTACAATAGCATATGCTAACACTGGTAATACACAAGGAACATTTGGCTTTGAGGTTTATATGGCAAATGCGGAAACATTACCATACGACGATTATTGGAACTATGTTGATATAACATACATTTATGAAATATAGGAGGTATTTATGGATATTGAATTATTAAAATTAACAGCAATATGTGCTATTGGAGGAGGTATAATTACCGATTTCATAGTACAAAAAATTAAAGAGGGGGTAAATTTAACAAATAGTAAAATATTTGTATGGATAAGTTTAGGGGTTTCGTTGGTTTTTGGTACATTATTCACCAGAAGTTTTAGCGACTTAAGTTGGTTATATTGCTTATGGAGTGGACTATTTACTTGGGGTGGAGCAGAAGCAATTTATCAATTGTTAGAGGAAAAATTATTTACTCCATTTAGCCAAATTCAAGAAGAAAAAAAGAATAAAGAAAAAATAATTGAATTGCCAAGAAAGGAGGATTTTAAATGACGTTGAAATATCCTGTGGATTATATAGGAATAACACAAGCATTTAAACAAGGCACACACCATGGTTTAGACCTTGGGTGGCATGATTATCAAGGAGAACCTATTTACGTGTCTGCAGATGGCGTGGTATGTGCAACAAACGATTATGATAAATCAGGTCAATCTTGGGGTAATTATGTTAAAATAGATCACGGAAATAGTATATATACGCTATATGCTCATTTAAAAGATGGTATTTGTGTTACAAATGGACAGGAAGTTAAACAAGGAGATATAATTGGATATATGGGAAACACTGGATATTCTTTTGGAACTCATTTACATTTTGAGGTTTACGTTGGTGGAGCAAGCACAAGTTGTAGAGTAGACCCAGTGAGCATGGCTTATGTGTATCCTGGGCAAAAAGTAAGCAGTGATGACGCAAACACGGTCAAATATTATACTCCAATAGTAAACTCAACAATTAGGAATGAAAACAAAAATCAAGTTGAAGTATTAACCGAATTGAATGTAAGAACTACTGCGGGATTAAATGGTGGCAAAGTAGGATTTGTGTCTAGTGGCATTTATGATTATTATGAAGTTCAGGAAGCAGATGGCTACACTTGGTATAAAATATCAGAAAATCAATGGATTGCACAAGATAGTAATAACACATATTTAAGAATATATAATATTCAACCAAAACCTGAACCAGTACCAACTCCTAATCCTAAACCTATAAAGGAAGAATATAAAGAAAAATATAACATCGAAAAAGACGGAATATACAAAATTTATTTGAAGAAAGGTGAAATTTTAATAATAAAATGATGGAAAAAAAGCCGTCTTTTTTATTTTTTTATTAAAAAATATAAAATTTTTAATAAAAAGTATTGTTTTTTTAATAAAAGTATTATATAATAATATCAGAAATTGAAAGGAAGGAGGTAGTAAGAATAAAATGAAAAAAAGAATTTTAAAAAGTTGGGTTGAAAAGTCAATGATAATAATAAACATTTTTGCAATAATAATAATTGCAAGTGAAACCACAAATACAACGTTGTTTGTAATATCAAAAATAATAGCGTTTGTAATTTTACTTACAAATAGTAAATTAATAATTAAATATGGAAAGGAAGAATTTTAGTATGAATAAAGAAAATAAAAAAAATATTTTGGAGTTTACAGCGATGAAATTAAATCAAGCGTTAGAAAACGATAAAAAAATAGTAGAAATATTGCTTGAAACAAATCGTGATTTGATTGACTTAAACGAAAAAATCGATAAAATTTTAGAAAGATGGGAGAAAGAAGAAAATGGAAATTGAAACTAGAGGTTTAGGTGCAGGAAGTTATCCTGAACCACCAGAATATGATGACGAGTCAAAAAACGGACATGTTGAATATGATTACGAAACCCATAGCGGTTATTATGTAAGCGATGAAAAAGAAGTGATTGGTTATTGCCCATTATGTGGAATGGAAATTTATGAGGATGATGAAATAGAAAATGATAATAGTAATTCTTATGGAGGTGATTGCCATGCCGAATGTTTTTATGAAGCAGAAGAAAGCAGATTAAATTAATAAAAAAAATAATATTTTTATTGCATTTTTATTAAAAATGTTATATAATTTATATAGAAATAGGAGGTAAAGATGAGAGACGATAAACAATTTATAATGTTAGCAGTTGATGATGGATTCAAAAAAGAATTGATAAAAGAAGCAACTGAAAAAGGGCTGACATTAAGTGCTTATGTCAGAATGATACTTATTGAAAGGAATAAGTAAGATGACAAAGGAAGAATATTTAAAAGAATTAAATAAGGCATTTGGAGATTTCAAGTTCTTTGAAAGAGACCATCACTATGAATACAAAGGACAGCGAGTTGGAATATCAGTAACAAGGTTGATCGAAGATTATACAAATGAATTTGATAGTCAAGCAGTTGCTGAAAGAATTGCCGAACGAGATAATCGGTCAGTTCAAGAAGTATTAGATGAATGGGAAACTAAAAATATAACAGCCTGTGAAAAAGGTCATTTAGGACATTTATACACACAAAGTTTATGGAATAAGGAAAATGTACTAGGCGAGATAAAAAACGCATCAGAAGCCGTAAAAATACTATTAGAGCCGATATTAAGACAAGCCAACAACTTTTATAACGATTATAAAGATAGATTAGAACACCTTGCAGATGAATTTGTAGTAGGTAGCGAAGAATACGATATAGCAAGTGCTATTGACCATTTATTCATAAACAAATTAACAGGTGGACTTGTATTAGTTGATTACAAAACAAATAGTGATATACATAAAAATGAACGATATGCAAAAAACATGAAAGTACCTTTGACACATTTAAAGGATTTCACATTGAATCACTACTACATTCAATTATCTATTTACAAATACCTAGTTGAAAAATACACTAACTTAAAAATTGAAGAAATGTTTATTGTATATTTTAGCGAAAATATTGAGAATTATGAAATTATTGAAATACCTTATTTAGAAAAAGAAGTAAAGAATATTTTAGAGAATAGGAGAGTGAAAAATATGAACAGTGTACCAGTATTATTAATTGGACAATCAGGAAGTGGAAAATCAACAAGTTTAAGAAATTTTAAAGGGGACGAGGTTGCAGTTGTAAATGTGCTTGGAAAACCATTGCCATTTAAAAGTGATATTAAAGCAGGAAAGTGTGATAATTACGAGGTTATTTTAAAAGCCATTAAGGAAACTAAAAAGAAAACAATAGTTATAGATGATGCCAATTATCTTATTACTAGCGAATTTATGAATAAAGCAAGTGTTAAAGGTTTTGACAAGTACAACGAGTTAGCGAATAACTTTTGGAATCTTATCAATGGCATTAAAAATATTGAAGGTGGTAAAACAGTTTATCTTATAATGCACGAAGATACTGATGAAAACGGAAATATAAAACCTAAAACAATTGGTAAGTTGCTAGATGATAAGGTAAATATTCAAGGCATGTTTACAATTTGCATACGTTCAATGTATGAAAATGGTAATTACATTTTTAGATTAAAAACCAACGGACAAGATTGCGTTAAAACACCATTTGGAATGTTTGAAAATGATACAATGGAAAATGATTTAAAAGCATTTGACAAAGTAGTTAGAGAATATTATGAACTAGATAAGGAGTTAACGAATGAAGAAGCCTAAAGAAAAATATCTTGTAATATTTTCGGATAATGACTTTTATGAAACATGGGCAGTAAGTGAAAAACAAGCAATAAACAATGTCAAGTATCAGCTTGGGTTGGCAGGTTCTTATGAATATCATAATAAAAAGCCAATCGAAGTTGAATTAGTATATAGAAATGAAAGTGAGGAAAATTAATTATGAATTTTAATAAAGATTTATTTGAAAAAACAGAAGCAAAAGAATTTGGAGAGTTTGAAAGTTTAAGTTTAGGAGGTCATGAAGTAGTTATTTTGTCAGCAGAAGAATATACAAGCCCAGTAAGTGGAAACACAAGTTTAAGAGTATGTGTTGATATTGCTGGAAACGATGAACAAGCAGGATATTTTAAAAAACAATATGACGCACAAACTGGTGATAAAAAATGGGCAACAGGTGGTGTTCGTTACTTATCGCTTAAAGATGACCAACTTGCTTATTTAAAAGGAACTATTACTGCAATTGAAAACTCTAATACAGGATTTAAGTTTAATACTGCTGGAACATGGGAACAACTTAAAGGCAAGAAGTTAGCTGGCGTTTTTGGACTTGAAGAATATTTAGATAATGAAGGCAAATTAAAAACTGCTACTAAATTAACTCAATTTAGAAGTCTTGATAAATTAAGTGAAATTAAAATACCAAAGGTAAAATTATTAGACGGAACTATGGTTGATTATGATGAATACAAAAATAAGTCATTGAATGTTGCTAATAAAATATTTGATAATGAAATAGTGACAACTGATGAAATACCATTTGAAATATAATCAAAAATTTAAGAGGGGGGGGGAAAATTAAATGTTAAAAAGCATTAATTTCCTCTTTTATTTTATTGAAAAAATCCCACAATTGTGGTACAATGAATTTGTAATGTAAGGAGGATATAAAATGAAAGTACTGTTTAAATATTTTAAAAAAATAGACTTAAAAAACAGAATTGTTATACCAAAATTTTTGGTAGAAAAATACGGCAAAGATTATTATTTAGAATATTGTGATGACGAAACTATAAGATTAGTTCCAGTTAAGAAAGGAAGATAAAATGACGCAGGAGGAATTATTAAGTAAAGATGTTTTTATTGACCTTTTTAATAAAAGTGAAATTGACAGAATAGAACAAGAAGACAAATTGTTTATTGAAGCAAAAAAACTTGGTATTGAGAAACGATTTAAGGATAGTTTAAAAAAATATGAAAAACTTTTAATTGAAAAAATAAAGTTAGATGATACAACTAAACTTCCAAAATGCAAATATG
Organism: Clostridia bacterium; assembly: GCA_017470645.1. Lineage (GTDB taxonomy): Bacteria > Bacillota > Clostridia > TANB77 > CAG-508 > CAG-492. Next base: position 10,812 of record JAFUYJ010000006.1, on the reverse strand, counting down.
ATATTGTAGAAAATTTTAATTGGGGTTCTTATACGTGTGGCATAAACGGAATAACTGATAAGTTTAATACAAAATTTAGTTATATCCCCGTTATACCAGTTGAAAGATATATAAATGAAGATACTAAAAAAGAAAAGGTTAAAATTATATTTTACAAAGAAAATGAGTGGAGAGAGCTAATTGTAGACAAAAGCCAGTTATCAATTAACCAAAAGTTATTGTTATTAAGCGATGATGGTTTAGATGTTACTAGTGAAAACGTCAGGTATTATATAAATTATTTTAATGAAATAATGAATGTAAATGACATTAAAAAACTTGATAGCATATCTCATATTGGTTGGAAAGATAATAATTTTGTACCTTATGATAGCCATGGAATATTTGATGGGGCAGATGAGTTTAGAAACATTTACAAAGCAATAGGTACTAAAGGGAATTATGAAAAATGGAAAGAATATGTATTTGAATTAAGAAAACATAAAATAATTAAAATACTTATGGCTGTAACGCTTGCAAGTCCATTGCTTGAAAAACTCAACTTACAACCATATATGGTTAATTTATGGAGTTCATTATCAGGAAATGGTAAAACGCTTTCTTGCATGGTGGCAATGAGCATTTGGGGTAATCCTGAAATTGGCGCTTTAAGACTATCAAGTAATAACACGCAAAACTATTATTCAGTAGTTGCTAGTTTCATGAGAAATTACACTTGTTATTTTGATGAGTTGCAAATTATTAAAAGAAGTAAATATTTAGATTTAGAAAGTTTGGTAATGGATCTATGCAATGGAACTGAAAAAGGAAGATTGAATAAAAATAGTCAAGCTAGGGAGGTTAAGGTTTGGTTTAATAATTTTCTATTTACAAGCAATGATGCTTTGGTGAAAGAAAATGCTGGAGAACAAGTATATAATCGTGTTATAGATGTAGAAATAAACGGAAAAATAATTAATAACAATGGGCAAGATATTGCACGAATTATTAAAGAAAACTACGGATTTGCTGGAAAAGAATATATTAAATATATTCAAAACGTAGGATTTGATATTATATTTGATAGATTTAAAAATATATATAATAAAATATTGGAAAAAACTAATGCAACGGATAAACAAGCAAGTTCGCTAGCGAGTATATTGTTGGCGAATCAGTTAGCTAACGAATGCATATTTCACGACGATTATATATTACAAGTAGAAGATATAGAAGAATATGTGAACGATAAAAATGAAATTAAAACATCAATAAAAGCGAAAGATTATATTATAAGTGTTATAAATGCAAACCAAAATAAATTTGAAGAAAACAACAGGTACGGGGAGTGTTGGGGCAAAATGAAAGAAGATTATAAAGGAAATGATATGGTTTATAAATTTACTTTTAATGCACAAATTTTGCAAAGAGAACTTTTAAAAGGTGGTTATGAGTTTAATACAGTAAAAAAAGAATGGGCTGAAGATGGTTTTTTAGAAAAAAATTCTGCAGGAAGATTTATACATCAGACTACGATAAATTATGAAAAAGGAAACTATGTAATTCTTGTTCTTACATAATTGAAAACTTGTTCTTACATAAATTTTACATTATTTCTTACATAAAAATCGTTGCAAACCTCTGAAATTACGTATGTTCTTACATTCTTACAAAAAAATGGTATATACACTTATATATAAAAAAATTTTTTTTAAGAATATATATTTACTATATAGGACATTATTATAAAAAAATGTAAGAAGTGTAAGAACACTAGATTTTATAAGGGTTTATATGTAAGAATAGATGTAAGAAATAAATAAAAAATGTAAGAATAATGTAAGAAATAAAATATTATTATTAAAAAATATATATTTATTATTGAAATATTATTAAAAATATTATATAATCAAATATAGAAAGGAGTTGTAGATATGGAATTTATATTTGAAGATGCTATTAAAAGAATTGATGAACTTATAGAAATAGCAAAAGAAATAGACGATAAAAGTAAACAAATTAAAAAAATGGAGGAAGAATAATGCACGAAGATTTGGAATTAAGTATAATGTCTTGTTTGCTGTGCAAACCGAAGTTAATGGAAAATATAATAGTTGAAGAAAAACATTTTAAAAAGCATAAGGGATTGTGGAAATTTATGAATGCTTTTTATGATAAGTTTAAAACATTCGATATTTCTTTAATGTATTCAGTTTGCAAAGATAAATATCATATAGTAAATTATATTGAACTGTTAATAGATTATGAACCAGCACCAAGTAACTTTATGAAGTATCAGGAGCGTCTTATTGAAATATATGAGGAATCAGAAAAAGAAGTATGGATAATAAACAAAATTTATGACTTAAGTAATTTATTAATGATTAGAAAAATAAATTTGAAAGAATTTGAAGAAAAATTAAAAAACATTTATGAAAAAGCAGAAAAAATATTTAAGGAGAATTGAAAATGAAATTAAAAAAAATAATAAAAAAGATAAAAGAAAAAAGTGATTATAAAAATATTAACAAATTACTTTCTTCAAGAGTTGATGATTTGACAAAAGAATTGATGACTGAACAAAAAAGAAATGAAGAATTGGAAGCAGAATTATGTAAAAGTGAACAAGCTCAATTAATTGAAAGTTTAAAAACACAAAATCAAAAGTTAATTGAAGGAAAGCATATTTTAAGAGATGAGATATTAAAAAAAGACCAATTAATAAATAAACTTTTAAAGAAATGTAAAAAGGCTTAATTAGAAGGCAAAAACAAAGGCATAGAGCCACGAAAAAGTAAAATTGGTATAAATATACTAAAAATGCAAAAAGTGTCTTAAAAAGGCTGAAAATGATTAAATTGGAGAAGAAGATATGAAAAAAGCAATGATTGATTATATGCAAAATATTAAAAACGATGAATTATATACACCAGAATATGCTGTCAAACCATTATTAAAATATTTACCTAAAAATGCTGTTATATGGGAATGCACTGATTTTGGGAGTAGTAATATTACAAAAGTATTAAGAAACAACGGATTTAAAGTAGTTAATACAAATAAAGCTGAAATAGATTTTTTAGAAGATAATATAGATTTTTATTTTGATATGATTATAACCAATCCACCATATTCATTAAAAGATGAATTCATAAAAAAGTGTTATGAATATAAAAAACCATTTGCTTTATTATTACCAATAACTTCGCTTGAAGGAATTGAAAGAGGCAAGATGTTTAGAAAAAATGGTATTGAATTATTAGTGTTTGATCGTAGATGTAATTTTATATATGATAATGCCAAAAAAAGTAATTGGTTTAATACAAGTTGGTTTTGTTATAATATACTACCTAAACAACTTATATTTGAGGAGTTAAAGAAAGATGAATAATTTGTTAATTGTAGATTCTAGAGAAAAAGGACATAAATCTATTTTAAAATACTTTGATGAACACAATATTGATTACATTACAAGTAAACTAGATTATGGTGATTATAAAATATACAAAGATAATAGTGTAGTAATTGATAGGAAAGATAATCTTACCGAGTTAGCACACAATTTATGTTCAACAACAGAACATGAACGTATCCGTAAAGAGATTCAAAGGGCAAAAGATGATAATGTTGGACAATTTATATTTCTTATCGCTGAATCTAAAATTAAATCAATTGAAGATATTAAAAATTGGAGTTCGCCACATACGAAAGTTAAAGGTGAAACACTTTTAAAAATTATGATCACTATGAAAAATAAATATGGTGTTAGGTTTATAATATGCCCTAGAAAAGATATGGGCAAAAAAATAATAGAATTATTAGGAGGTAAATAATGCAAGAATCAATATTTGATATGTTATACCATAAATATAAGATAACAAAGCCAATTAGATTAATAGAGTTCTTTGCAGGTTATGGAAGTCAAGCATTAGCATTAAAATATTTAGGAGTACCATTTGAACATTGGAAAATATGTGAATGGGCAGTTAAAAGTATTCAGGCATATAAAGATATACATTTTACTGATAAATATTATTGGGAAAGTATAGAAGATTGTACTATACCAAACGAAATATTAGTTGATACTTTATTTAATGTTGGCATTAGTTCTAATTACAATGAACCAATGACTAAAGAACAAATACAAAGGTTATCTTATGAACAATTAGTAAGAATATATGAAAACATATTGATTACAAATAATCTTGTAAATATTCAGGGAACAAAAGGTAAAGATTTAGAAATAGTAGATACTGATAAATATGATTACATATTAACTTATTCATTTCCATGCCAAGATTTATCACTAGCTGGTAAAGGAAAAGGAATGAGTGATACATCAACTCGTTCTGGAATGCTTTGGGAAGTTGAAAGAATATTATATGAATGTAAAGAACTAGGAACTTTACCACAAATACTTTTAATGGAAAATGTACCACAAGTACACGGAACTGATAATGTTAAAGATTTTAATAAATGGCAATTAAGACTTGAAGAATTAGGGTATAAAAATTATTTTGAAGATTTAATTGCTACTGATTATGGAATCCCACAAACAAGAAATAGATGTTTTATGGTATCTATACTAGGAGATTATTCTTATACATTTCCTAAACCAATACCACTAGAAAAGAAATTAAAAGATATGTTAGAAGATAATGTTGATGAAAAATATTATATTTCTGACAAACAAATTAAAGATATTCAAAATTGGAACGCTTATGAAAAACCACTTGAGAATATGGAAAAAATAGATAAATCAAATATAAGTCCAACATTAACAACAAGAACTGGTGCTTATGCTGCTGGTATGGTTTTAATAAAAAACAACACTAAAAAAGGTTATCTTGAAGCAAAAGATGGAGATGGAGTAGATATATCAAGTAGGATGGAATACCATAGAGGTACAGTACAAAAAGGTAAAACACAAACACTAACAACTATGGGTGGAGAAAATAATGGAGTTGTAGTATCTGATATATTAAAAAAAGACTTATGTAATAAACTTATTCAAGATGGATTAGTAGAAGAAGGAGATGTTGTTAAACATTCATATACACAACAAATACTGGATGGTAATAAAAAATGTGTTGAAAAAAATGATGGAAATATGATTACTTTAACTACTCGTGGAGATTGTGTAGGAACAGCTGTAAAAGATAATATGAATAATTTAAGAATAAGAAAACTAACACCAAAAGAATGTTTTAGATTAATGGGAGTTAAAGATGAAAATTTTGAAAAATGTGCTAAAAATCAAAGTAATGCTAGTTTATATCACTTGGCAGGAGATAGTATCGTTGTAAATGTATTAATGGCAATATTTAATGAACTACTAAAAAAGGAAGGAGAATAGAATATGAAATATATAGAGTTATACTTAAACGAAAGAAAAGAAGAACTTGAAAAACTTAAAAAAGAAGAAATAGAAAAGTTTAAAGATGAATATCAAAATTGTGTAAATGATGATGATATTGAAAATCTAATGGAAGATGTAGTTGTTGGTTATTATATAATGATTGATAGTTATAATATGCGTTTGCAAGAAATAGCAAATTTAAGAAATGATTTAATTCCAAAAGAAGATTTAGAAAGCAAAGGTGAGTAATAATGAAAGTTGGAGATTATGCTTATATAAAAGGAATTAGTAGAGATTATGGTATCGGAAAAATAACGAAATTAGATAGCGGATATAGTAATAGCGGAGAATTAATAGATATTCAATTTAAACATTCTAAACACTCTGTTCCTAAAAAAGATACAGTTTCGTCGCCAAATATAATAGATTTAATAGTGGTTGGAGACTTTGTTAATGGGAAAGAAATTGAGCAAATAATTAACAATGAATTATATTTTGAAACAAGTGATATGGCAAGCAAAATTAGTTTTAAAGAAAATGACATCAAATCAATAGTAACGAAAGAACAATTTGAAAGTATGGAATATAAAATAGGTGGGAAAAATGAATAGATATGAAGTATATATAAAGACCATGTATAACGAAATAAGACTAAAGGGGAAAACAATTGAAGAGATAAAAGACGTATTAGAAGAAGAATATATAGAGGAAGTAATGCTAAAGAAAGAAGAAAACGAAGAACAAGTAAAACGTTTAAAAAGATAAAATGAACACGATTTGCAAAATAAGTGGTTCCGTGTTATAATGATTTTGTGGCAAAACCACAATTAAAACCCCTTTTTATTCTTTTTGAATAGGAATGGCTCCTATTCTTTTTTTATTGAAAAAAAACTTTTTTTGTGTTAAAATTTGGTTAGAAAAGAGGGCGTTGATATGGAATTACTAATTGCATTTATTTTGATTTTTATAATAGGCATTATAATATTTTTATGCCTGTTTTTATATTGCACTTTAGTAATAGTATCACAGAAAGGAGAAAATGATGATGACTTATGATTTTTCGGATTGCAAATTTATAAACGAAAATATGAGGTTTTATACCTATTTAGATTTTTGTGATAATTGCGAAGATTTGAAAAAAAAGTACTTAAGTTCAAACGAAAACGTTCGCTTATTTTATAAGTGGTACGTTTACGCAAATATTCACATGAATGAAACTTTTAAAAATGCAATTTGGGATTTTTTGAATTGTGATGAGAAGGAGTGTTATTTGTATCTTTTAAAACTTAAAAAAAACTATAAAGTAAAGTGATTAGACAAAAAAAGGTTTTAATGTTATAATTTAATTGAATTTTAGAAAAAAAGTAAGGAGATTATATGGAAAAATTAAAAATTGAATATGTTGATATTGATTCAATAAAGCCTTATGAAAAAAATGCTAAATTGCATCCGCAAGAACAAATAGAACAGATAAAGAAATCGATTGAACAATTTGGCATGGATGACCCTATTGGCATATGGAAAGATGAAATAGTAGAAGGACACGGAAGATTAATTGCTTGTAAAGAATTAGAATATACAGAAGTGCCTATTATTCGACTAGACCACTTAACTGATGAAGAAAGAAAAGCATACACACTAGCACATAATAAACTTACCATGAATAGTGATTTTGACATTAATATTTTAAATGATGAGTTAATGAACTCATTTGATACTATTGATATGTCAGATTTTGGATTTGACATAGACTTTGACACTGAAGAAGAAACCGAAGTCATTGAAGATGAAGTGCCCGATGTACCAGAAGAACCAAAAGCAAAACTAGGAGATATATACCAATTAGGAAACCACAGGTTAATGTGTGGAGATAGCACCAAAGAAGAAGATGTAAATAAATTAATGAATGGTGTTAAAGCAGATATGGTATTTACAGACCCACCTTATGGAATGAATTTAGATACTGATTATTCAAAAATGGAAGGTAACGGAAGAAAAGGCAAAACATATTCAAAAGTAATTGGAGATAACGAAGATTTTAAAGATGATTTAATTAAAACAGTATTTGATAATTTTAATTATTGTAATGAAATCTTTTTATGGGGCGTAGATTACTATTTTGATTTAATACCTGATTTTAAAGAAGGAAATTTAATTGTATGGGATAAAACTTTACAAACAAATGGTGATGCAGGTTACAATAGTGAATTTGAATTATTATGGACTAAAAATCAACATAAAAAAGAAGTAATACATTTTAACTGGTTCAGATATTTTGGATTATCAGCACAAGATATGAAAACAAGAGAACACCCCACACAAAAGCCTTTACAAGTAATAACACCATTTATTGATAAATATTCAAAAGAAAATGATTTAATAGTTGATATATATGGTGGTAGTGGTTCAACACTTATTGCTTGTGAACAATTAAATAGAAAATGTTATATGATGGAACTAGACCCACATTATATAGATGTAATAATACAAAGATGGGAAAACTTTACAGGAGAAAAAGCAATAAAATTAAATTAGAGGAGGTGATATAGTGGCTAACAAAGGTCAAGAAAACCTTATTCCTTTTACTGAGCGAACAGAGGAAGAACAAAGGGAGATAGCACGTCAAGGTGGCATTCGTTCTGGCGAAGTTCGTAGAGAAAAAGCCACTATGAAAGCCACACTTGAAATGTTATTAAATGAAACAAATAAAAATGGTAAGACATACAGAGAACTTGCAACGCTTGGATTATTAAAAGGTGCAATAAATGGCAACGCTCAAAACTATCGAACTATACTTAAAACACTTGGAGAATTAAAACAAGCAGAAGAAAGTAAATCACAACAAGAATTAAGTAAGTTAGATATTTTGTTAGAGGAGATTAAGAAAGATGCTAACAAATAAACAAAAAGATTTTATAAATAATGCTAATCATAGATTTAACATAAAAGTTGGGGCAACGCGTTCTGGTAAAACTTATCTTGATATTATGTATACAATACCACAAAGGATAAGAGAACGAAGTGGCAAAGAAGGACTATATGTTATATTGGGTGTTTCAAAGGGCACAATAGAACGTAACGTACTTGAACCATTAAGAGAAAGATTTGGCAATAATTTAGTTGGAACTATAAGTTCAAACAATACTGCTAATTTATTTGGTGAACAAGTTTATTGCTTAGGTGCTGAAAAAGTAAATCAGGTTAGTAAGATTCGTGGTGCTAGTATTAAATATTGCTATTGTGATGAGTTGGCTGAATATAATGAAGAAGTGTGGGAACTTCTTAAATCACGTTTAGACAAACCTTACTCATGCCTAGACGCAACACTTAACCCTGAAAATCAATCACATTGGTTAAAGAAAAACTTTCTTGATACAATTGAAGAAAAAGATATTGATGCTTATGTTCAATACTATACTTTATTTGACAATACTTATTTAACTCAAGAATTTATAGATAACTTGTGTAAAGAATATGAAGGTACAGTATTTTATAATAGATATGTGTTAGGACAATGGTGTAATGCGGAAGGACTTATATATAGACAATTTGCTGATAATCCTAATTTGTATATAAAAGACAATGCTGATGGTATTAACTTCATGATTATATCAATTGGGATAGATTATGGTGCGACGGAAGGTGAAACCGAATTTAAAGCAACAGGAATAACACCATATTTCAAGCAAGTGTGGACTATTGATGAAGAAAAACTCACTGGATTACACACGCCAGAGCAGATGTATGAGAAGTTTGCAGAATTTTATAGGAGAGTAGTAAATACTTATGGCAAAGTTACACATGCCTATGGTGACTATGGAGCACTTGGACAGGTTTTGACATTTGGTTTAAATAGGTACTTGCAACAACATGGAATCCCATTACAAGTACAAGATTGCATTAAAGGTAGAATAGTAGATAGAATTGAACTAGACTGCCATTTATTTGGGCAAATGCGAAGATTTATACTTAAAAAGTGCAAGTATTTAATTGAAGCCTACTCACAGGCTTTATGGGATGATAAACACGAAGATGAAAGACTTGACGATGGAACAACACCAATAGATGATTTGGATGCGAGCGAGTATAGTATGTTTCCATTCTACGACAAATTAATGACAGATATAAAAGGAGGATATTAATGAAATTAGAAGATTTTTTACAAACAAATTATGGGTACAACCCTGATGTTAAAAATGTATTACAAACATACATAGACCAATGGAAAAGTTGGTATTCAGGAAATGTTAAGAATTTCCACAATTATTTTATTTACAATGGTAAGAAAAAAGTAAATCAAAAAAGATTTACAATGAATATGGCAAAAGAAATAAGTGAGGACTGGAGCGATATTCTATGGAGTGAAAAATGTGAAATAAATATGAAAGATGAGAACTCACAAAAGCAATTTGAAGAACTTATCAATTCAATTGATTTATATTCACTTATCAATCAATCAATAGAAAAGTCAGGAGCATTAGGAACTGAATCAGCAGTTGTTAGTGTTTATGATTTAGTACAAAATGAAGATGGTATGTATTTAGATGTATCAAATGCTAAAACTAGAGTAGATTTAGTAGATATTGATTGGATTTATCCATTAAGTTGGAACAACAAAGGAATAACTGAATGTGCGTTTGGCAGTGTTGAATTTGTTAAAGGCGTTAGATATGTTGTTTTATCAGTACATAAAATATCAGACGATGGCAACTATCATATTTATAATCATTTATTTAGAGATAATAACGACAATTTAACTGAAATTACTGAAGAAGAAAATACAATGCGTGATTTTAATACAATGTCAGATATTCCTTGGTTTGCAATATTTAAACCACTACTTACAAATAATTTATTTAATAATTCGCCATTTGGTATTCCGCATTTTGCAAATGCTATTGATAATTTAAAAGCAGTAGATATATCGTTTGACGCAATTAAAAACGAAATACAAGATGGCAGAAAAAGAATATTTGCAAGGGCAGATATGTTCAATTATGATGATGGAACGCAAAAGATGGTATTTGACCCAAACGATACAACAATATATCAGTTGCCTGTGGGTGCAACAAAAGACGATTTAATACAAAGTGATAGTGATAGTTTAAGAACTGCACAACAAATTGAAGCATTAAATACTGAATTAAACATTTTAGGCAATAAAGTTGGATTTGGTACTAATCATTATCATTTTGACGGTCAAGCATTAAATACAGCAACGGCAGTTGTAAGTAGTAATAGTAAATTATTTAGAAGAAAGAAAAAACTTGAAATAGGTTATGAAAGTGCTATTTACGATTTAGTTCGTGCTATATGTTATGCAAGTAGTCAATTTGGAACTTATAATATAAACACAGAAGATATGGTAATTCAATTTGATGATAGTATAATTGAAGATTTGAATGAAGAAAGTAATCGAGCATTAAGAGAAGTAAATGCAGGATTAATGAGTAAAGTAGAATATCGTGAAAAAA
>JAFUYJ010000005.1 GCA_017470645.1 Clostridia bacterium | reverse complement strand
AAAAAACAAAATTAATTAAATCTATACAAGACAGGATTGTTGAAAAAGCAGTTAATGAGTGGTCAAAAGAAAAACCACCATATAACCCAAACCCAACGGGAAATAAATCAGCTGAAGAAGCAATGATTGACAAAATAATGGGATTAAAATAAGAAAGGAAGATGAAAAATGAATAATATTGAATTATCAACAATATATTTACCAAAATTAGACCAAATTTATAAAAATGAGGCAAAAACATCTATATTAGATGGAGATGAAACAACAGTACAAAAAGGATTAAACGGAGAAATCAAAATCGCTAAATTAGATATGGACGGTTTAGGAGATTTTGACAGAAATTCAGGATACACACAAGGTTCAACAAGCTTTGTATGGGAAACAATAAAATACGACAAAGAAAGAAGTCAAGATTTAAGAATTGATAGATTAGACAATCAAGAAGCTTTAGGATTACCTTTTGCTAAATTATCAAGTGAATTTATTAGAACAAAAGTAATTCCAGAAACAGATGCTGCAAGAATTGCAAAAATAGCAAGTGTTGAGGGTATTTCAACAAAAGCTGAAACAATTACAACTGGAGATGGTATGTACAATGCTTTAAGAGCAGGAACAAATAAACAAGATGAAGATGAAGTTTCAACAGAAAACAGAATATTATTCATCACTCCAACAGGAAAAGCTTTAATTGATGATTTAGAGACATATAAATCTAAATCTGTAATGGGAAGATTTTCAAAAGTAATTGAAGTTCCACAATCAAGAATGTATACAGCAGTTACATTAAATGATGGTAAATCAAATTATGGATTTAAACCAGCTAATGACTATGTTGCTTCAAAAGATACAAGTGTTGTAGCAGGTAAAACATACTACACAAAATCAGGAGATACATATTCAGCTGTTCAATCTCCAACAGGAAACCCATCAACAAGTTCATACTATGAATTAATAAAAGGATATCCTATTAACTTCTTAATAGTTGAAAAATCTGCAGCAGTTACAGCAATGGATCAATTCATTAAATACTTTACTCCAGATGAAGACCAAAACGGAGATTCAAACGTATTTAAATATAGAAACAATAACTTATATGGACATGTTTATGAAAACAAATTAGCTGGTGTATATTGTTCATACAATACAGCAGAATAGGAGGAAACTATGACTGTTATAGGAAAAGCAATAGTAGTAGAAACTGCAAAAGTTAAAGAAGTAAAAAAAGAAACTGCAAAAGGTAAAGAACCAACAAAAGCAGAAATTGCAGCTCAATTAACTGAATTAGGAATTGAATTTGATGAAAAAGCAACAAAAGCTGAATTGGTAGCATTAATTCCACAAACTGAAGAAACAGAGGAGGAATAATTATGATACTAAAAAAAGGAGATTTAACAAGAACAGTTTCTAATAAAGATATAGCCAAAATCTTAATAGAAAAATGTGGCTATAAAGAAGTAAAAGAAGAAAAACCAAAGGAGAAACCTGAGGCTAATAAATAAAAAAAGGAGGCAATAAAATGAAGCAAGATAATACCGACATAATACAAAGCATAATAAAGAATTTAAGTATAAATTATAAAGATGACAGAAATGTATTAGAGGACATATATGAACAAATGGCTTTTATTGCCTCTGATGCTTCACATAGAAAAGAAAACGATACAAAGTTAATTCCATATATAAAGAATGCGACTATTGAGGCTTATTTACGTAGAGGTAAAGAAGGCACTAGCGGATATAGTGAAGGTAGTGAGTCCGAAACCTTTATTGATATAGAGGAAAAACTACGCAAAGATGTTGTTCATATAAGGAGGATTCTATAATGGGGCAAAAGTTAAGCAAATTAACAGAAGTGTGGGTATGTACACCAACTCGACAAAATATTGATGGGGAATACACAACAGTGTGGAATTACAAGAATATTGGTAAAAATGGTGTATACTTGAATTTACAACAAGACTTGAATGAATTAGATAGAAACACAGCTGGGAAAGTTGATTATGATATACAAAAAGCAAGGACAACTCTTAACTATAACATTGAAAAAGGGGACGGGATTTGTTTAACAGATATATCAGAGTCAAAAAATATAGTTCCCGATTATGAAGTAACAGACACACCAGTTATAGGAAACACACATGTATATATATTAAAAAAATATCATGGAGAGTAAATATGATACAGATAAAATGGAATGAAAAGAAACTGAATAACTTTTATAAAAAAATGGATTTGATAGGTTCAAACATAAAAGATGCAACAAAGAGTAGTTTAGAAAAAGGCTTAACTGGAATACAGAAAATGGCACTAGACTATAAGAGAGGTACTAAACAAGGTATTTTAATAGAAGTAACCGACGAAGATAATAAGTTAGTAGGAAGAGTTTATACAGACAAACAATTACTACCACACGCATTATTTTTAGAGTTTGGTACAGGTACGTTTGCAGAATTACCACACATTGGAACAACCAAAACCTTTATAAAAAGTGGATTTAGATACTGGTATTTACCAGTAGAAAAGGCACAAAGAGATTTTGGAGATAATAGAAGAATTACAATAAATGGTCAAGATTATTTTATTATGTTTGCACAACAACCAAGTCCATTTATGAGACCTGCTGCATTTCAAGGAAGAGATATAGCAATAAACGAAGTAAGAAACGGCATAAGTGAGTTTTTAAGGGAGGTTGTAAGATGATACACGAATTAGATATTGAAACATTAACGAAATTAATTGTACAAAAAATAAATCAATTAGGCGATAGAGAAATTGTTTTGCAGAACCCTACAGACAAATCTGTCTTTCCATGTACTGTTGTTAGAACTCCAATGGAAAGACAAAGGATAAATGAAGAAACTACGCCAATTTACACACGTTTCTCAGTTTCTATTGAAGAGTGGGCTAAAAGTCAATACGATTGTATGGCTCAATCCAATAGGACAGCAGTAAAGCTACGAGAATACAATTTCAAGAAAGTTAGTAATGATATAAGCATATATGACGAAATAACCAAAAAGTATCGTTTAATAAGCAATTATGAAGTAAATTACAATGGGTTAACAAACTCGTTTGAAATAATTAAATAAACCAAAATGACTGCTTAAAATTTGCAGTCTTTTTTATATTAAAAAAAGAAAGGAATGATTTAATATGACACCAGGAAGCGAAACAGTAGCACCAAGAACAAGCACAATGACAAAGGTATTTTACGCAACAACTAAAACGGGAGAAAAAACACAGATTGGTTACATTCAAAGTGTAGCAGAATTTTTAAAAGCACCTGAGCCTATTACATATAGTGCATTGGACATCCCAGACGAAAGAATGGCAAAAGGAAAGGTTAAGGCAGAAACTATAGAAATCCCATTCTTATATACAGAAAGTCAATGGGATGAATTGAGAGCTGTTGAAACAGCTGGAACAGAAGTATATGTATTCTTACAATTACCTAATGATACAGCTAATACAGCTAATAAACCAGTAACATTTAACTTCAAATCAACTTTGGCTGTTGGTATGAATCAAATCGAAATCGATAATATGTTACAATCAAAAGTTACATTATACAGAAGTTCAGCAATAGAGGAATCAAAAGGTTTCCCAACAGAATAATAAAATAATAAGAAAGAGGTAAAAGGTATGAAATTAGAAACAAAAAATAAATCAGTTGAATTGGTTGTGAAGACTAGAAAAATAGTTGATATTGCTAATACTTTAAAAAATAAAAAATTTGAAGAAGTATTTTTTACATCAATGAGAGAATGTGACATAGAAGCTTTAACAAAAATAATATATATATTAGCTGAAGATAAAACATTCAAGAACTCAACTGAAGTATATGACTTTATGGACGATTATATAGCAGAGAGTGGCAAGACATTCGACGATATATATTTAGATATTGCTACAGAGATAAATGAAAAAGGTTTTTTCAGGGTAAAGATGACACCAGAACAATTAATGGAGAGAGTGAACGACATTCTATCATCAGTGAACTTAGATGGTGTTGTCAAAGATACAATCGAAAAAATGGCGACTCAAGTAGTGACAGAAGAGTTCAAAGGTTACAAAGCCTAGAAGACATTATTAAGGCAATCGAAGAGGCTGACGGTATAATAGAACTAATTTATGCTTATGAGCCTCTTTCTTATTACTTTTCAATAAAACCATTTGAATTTTGGGAAATGTCTTTCAGAGAAATATACATGTTTTGTGAAATGCAATCTATAAAAGCATTAGAAGATCTAAAAAAAGAAATTCAAGTTCAAGAAGCGGTAACAGATAAATTAATCGGAGCAAGTATGGTTCAAAAACGTCCACGAATTATTTCATTAAAATCTATGTTCGAAAAAATATTTCCTAAAGAAGAGATAAAACCACAATCAGCAGAAGAGCAAGCAAGGATATTAAGAAGCATTATGAAAAGAGAAGCTAATAACTAGTTTGTCGAATAATGTCATAAATTATCACTTTTTGTCACAAAAAAGTTTATTTTAACCTATTGATTTTTAATATTCATTATAATATACTCGTTTTATATGAAATAAAAGGGGGAATTATTATGAAAAAAATAATTAGGTTAATGGCTTTGATGTTGATAATTATGATATTGATTGGATGTTTAACTGGATGTTCTGATGAAGAAAATGAATCAAAAAGAAAAAGCAAACACATAGAATTGTACGAAACTGTTGATGAAAAAGATTTTGAATTTAGTATAAAAGAAGCAAGTTCAGCACAAAGAATAAGCCCACCATACACTTCATCTGTATATGTTTATCAAGAAGTAAAAGATAAAAATAATACATATTTATATATTATTGTTAATGTGAAAAATACTTCTAGTAAAGCGATAAATAGTAGTAAAGTGGCAAGTGTAAAAGTAAATTATAATGATAAATATACTTATAAAGCAAAGGTTAATGTAGAGGATACAAGCTCAGGACTTGCACCATCATCGTATATAGATATTGAACCTCTAATGAGTAAAAATCTTTATTACTTTGCAGAATTACCAAAAGATGTAGTAGATAATCCAAATTCAGAACTCACATTTGAAATAACAATTAATGATAATGTATATAAATACGATTATAGATAAAAAGATTAAAAACACTTACAAAAGAGTAAGTGTTTTTTTATTTGCCAAAATTCAAACAAGCATCAGAATAAGTTCTGGTGTTTTTTTATTTTACCCGAAAAGAGGTGAAAAGATGACAGTAGAAGAGCTTGAGATTATAGTCTCAGCAAAAATAGAACAAGTAAAACCACAAATACAAAAGGTTGTACAAGAGATAAAAAATGCAGTAAAAGAAACTGATGGAATCGGTGGACAGCTATTAGGAAAGGTTAATACATCACAAATTACAAATGATATTCAAAAAGTGAAAAAACAAGTAAAAGAGATGTTTGACCCAAACGATGTATCAGGGATGAAAATAAATGGAAAAAATATCATACAAGGATTTTCTAGTGCTTATGGAACGTTAAAAGGTAGTACGAACAATTTAAACAATGTATTAGAAAGTTATAGGAATAAATTGAAAGAGGTTGAAAAAACAGCTGAAACAACAAAGCAAAAAGTTTCAAGTGTAGGACATGTAAAATACGATACAGCCCCAATTCAAAAATTTGTAGACAATTACAAAAAAGGTGCAAAAGAAGCGGAAAAGGTAAAAGAACAAGTGAAAAAATCAACAAGCAATGGTAATAAATTATCTAATACTATTCAACAAGTAAAGAAGCATTTATCAGGTGCTGGAAATGGTTCAAAATTAATAAGCAGTGGGTTGAACAAAGCAAAAAGTATGGCTAGCAATGTTACTGCACATTTAAAAGTTGGTTTAGGACAAATATTAAAAATAGCAGGTAGTTTAATTGGATTACGTGCAATTTATAGCGGATTAAGAAGTGTAGCAAGTTCTTGGCTATCAAGTCAAAATGTACAAGCGCAACAATTAAATACTAATATTGAATATATGAAATATGCATTAGGTTCGTCATTACAGCCTGTTATAGAAACAATAGTAAGTCTTATATATCAAGCATTAAAAGGTGTACAAAGCCTAATTTATGCTCTTACAGGAGTAAATATTTTTGCTAATGCGAGTGCAAAAGCTTATGCAAGTATGGCTAGTGGGGCTAAAAGTGCACAAAAAGCAACGCAAGGTCTAGCCGATATTGACGAAATACATAACATACAACAGGATAATGGCTCAAGTAGCGGAGGTTCAGGTAGTGGGAGCACACCAAATTTTGACTTGTCAGGAATAGAAACAGCAGATTGGGCACAAAAATTAATTGATAATATCAAAAATGGAAATTGGTATGAAATAGGCGCAACAATTGGTAATAAGATTAATGATTCTTTAGAAAAAATACCATGGAATAACATAAAAGATACTGCAGGACAGATAGGTAAAAATTTAGGACAATTTATAAATGGTGGCGTGGCAAATACTAACTGGGAATTGGTTGGGAAAACAGCCGCCGAAGGCGTTAATACGGCATTTAGATTCTTGAAAAACTTTCTTGAAACAACAGACTTTAAAAGTCTAGGAGAAGCAGCAGGAAGAACAATAAATGGATTTTTCGACAACGTAGAATGGGATACCGTGGGACAAACTCTATCACTTGGAATAGAAGGTGCACTAGACTTTATGCTTGGAGCCATTGATAAGTTTGATCCTAAAAAGGTAGAAGATGCTTTCAATACGATGTTTTCAAACGTAAATTGGGGAAACATATCAGATAGACTTTTTGAACTTTTAGGCTCTGCCATTATATATCTAAATCCAAATCTTTTGATAGCAAAACTAGGCTTGAAAATAATTGATGTAATAATAGGAGCTAAAGATTATTTTCAAGGAAAGGTAGAAGAGTGTGGTGGCGATATTGTTACAGGTATACTTGAAGGATGTTTGGATGCAATAACAGGAGTAGGTTTGTGGATTTACAACCATATATTTGAACCATTTATTAAAGGAGTAAAAAATGCTTTCGGAATACATTCTCCATCAACAGTTATGAAAGAACAAGGCGGATACATAATAGAAGGCTTAAAGAATGGTATTGAAGAAAAAATCGAAGATGTAAAAAAAGCCTTTGGTAAGGTTAAGGACGTAATTATTGAAGTTCTAGGAAAAGCGTGGTTAAAAGTTATCGAAGGAGCAGAGGGTGTTGTTAATTATTTCATTTCTGGTTTTAACAAAGTTATAGGCATGCTTAACAACATAAGTGTAGACTTACCAGAATGGCTTGGTGGAGGACATATAGGATTTAACATAGATGAAATTGACAATGTCAATTGGGTTGACGAATATAAAAAGAAATGGGAAGAAGCTGAAGAAATAACTGAAGAGAAAACAGGAAAAATAAAAAGCTTTGTTTCAAGCAATTTTAATAGTGCAGCCGATAGTGCAAGAGCTGCTACTTCTAGTATGGTAAAAGATACTGAAAGCAACTTTAACACTGTAAGCACAAGTCCAATGATAAAAAAAGCTAAGGATACTATGGAAGCCTACATAAAAGCACTTGATAAAAGTGGAATTGCGAAAACATGGGGATTTAATCTATCTAAAAATTACTCAAGTGGTATTAATAGTCAGCGATCATCACTAAAGACAGTGGTTAACAATGTAAAAAGCACGGTTTCTGGTTATCTAAATCAAGGTGGCACATCAAAGACATGGGGAACGAATTTAATCGATAAGTTTAAAGATGGTATTAACAAGAAAAATAAAGCAAAAGATTTCAAAACATCTCTAAACACAGCATTAAATACAGCAAAAAGTTATTTAGATGCAGGTAGAACAGCTTATGTTTGGGGTGAAGATATGATGAAAGGATTTATCAATGGTATTAATGCATTGAAAAATAAAATATCAAAAACAGCACAATCAGTTGCTAAGTCAATTTCAAGTTTCTTACATTTCTCAAGACCAGATGAAGGACCTTTACGTGATTATGAAACATGGATGCCTGATATGATTGATGGATTGAGCAGTAGTTTATTGAAATCAGCTCCTGTATTAGACAATGCTGTATCACAGGTATCAGATAATATTGCAGATAATTTAAAAATGGCAACGTCAGGTTTAGAAATAAATAGTAACATAAATAAGAATATAACTTCAAGTGGAATGGAAAGTCAGCTTGAAAACGCAGTATATTCTGCAATCCAAAAAGCCGAAAACCTGTTTAGATTAACAATAAATAACGAACTAAAATTGAACACAAAAACTATAGCCAAAGAAATAATTGACGATTTAAACGATGAAGCAAGACGACGTGGCTATAAACCAATATTACAACACTAGAAAGGGGTTGAGAAGATGATAGAAGAAAACAATGTAATAATTGCAGATGGACGAAGTCTTCCAACTCCATCTGATTATACACCATATCCAACATTGAGAGAACAAAGTACAGAAAACGCATTGGGAGATTTAGTAAGAAAAATTATAAGCTCTCGATGGAAAATAGAAATGAAATGGGATGTATTGACACCTACACAAATGGACTTAATTACAAAATTGAAGTTTAAGAAAGAGTTTACTTGTAAGTTTCCGGCTTCTGATGGAAGGATGCTAACGAAAAAAATGTACGTTGGAGATATAAAACCAGCAGCTCGAAGAATTGATCCAAACACAAAATTAGTTACAGAATGGAAAGACTTTTCATGTAATTTCATTCAAACAGAAGCTGATAAATATACTGGAGGTGCTGTGTAATGATACCTACATCACAAGAATTTATTGAAACAATGCGTGAAAAAGTTGTGACAACAAGTGCTAGAGTTGATGTTATAGACAATGAATATAACAATGGAATTATGATTGAGAATGGTAATTATGCCATTTTTGAAAACAGTGGAATAGAACTAGATGGTTCAAGGTGTACCATAGATACAGAACACCTAAATGCTTATATACCATATCAAGATGTGTCAGAAGAAGAAACACAGGCAGAAGGTTGGTATAGTAAAGACTTATCAGATACAAATGGAAATATTAATACAAATACGTATACAAAGACTGTAAAAAATAGTAAGAAAAACATTAGTGATTTACACATTTTGTTTAGCAAGGTAAGGGAAGAATACGCAGTAGACTTTTCAATTTCAATTAATGGTAATATTATAAATTATACAAATAATACAGAGACAGAAATAGTAATAGAGGATGTATCAACATTAAGTGAGATTGTGATAGAAATAACAAAATGGTCAAAAGCTAATAGTAGAGCCAAGATACTCAATGTGTATCTTGGCACTGTATTCCAATATGAAGATAAAGATATAGTATCAATTAATTGCAAAAAAGGTGTAGATTTACTAAACGAAGAAATCGAATCAAAAGAGATAGAAATAAAACTAGTTGACGAAGATAATACATACAACATTTTTGACGAGAATACAGAATTAACTGCATTAGATAATGATGCTAGAATCATTGTCCACCTAGGTGTCTTGATAAGCAACTTTATATACTATGTAAAAATAGACGAATGTTATTTTCAAAAAATTGAGAAGCAAGACAATGAATTGGAAATGATTATTACTGGAACAGGTATAATCTCAAAATATCAAAACGCAAAATGGGTTGATGCAATTGATGCAACAACACTGTCCTCACAAACTCTAAAACAAATAAAGCAAAAAATTGCAGGGAATATACCAAACCTTGGAGACAGAATAGTTATATCAGACCAGTTGATTGAACGAGGTGTAATAACAAAGTTATTAAATGACAAGAACAAAGGAATACATGAGTTTATTAATGATGTTGCAATCAATTCAAGAGGAAACGTAGTTGAAACATATGACAATAAAATATATTTGAAAGATATACAAGAAAGTACACCGGTTGCAAATATTAAATTAGAAAATATGGAAAATACCCCTGAAATCAGAAAGAATGAAAGCAAGTATAATGTGATTGCCAAAAAATATAATTACACTACAACAGATGCGCAAGATATATATTTTGATAAATTTAAACTAATTGATAATGAAGAAATCAGATTATCGGCATCAGGTTCCGACACATTATTTGATGTGTCTGTATATAGTTTTATTTTAAATGTTTACAATGCTGATGGAACTATATACGAGGCAAATATTACTCAGAACAAAAACGGAATATCTGTTATAGCTTACGTAGATAGAATAGGGGTTATTGCAACTGGAGAATATGCAGGTAAGTATGCTGATTTAACTATAAACATTCGTAACCTAGAGTTTTCTACCTTTGATGTCAAAAAAATAAATGACTCATTAAGTAATGACGAAAAAACAGTTGATGCAATGACTATACTAGACCCCATAGATGCAGATTTAATTGTAAAGTGGATTTCTGATAACATTTTAAAAAAGTATGAATATAGAATTAAAATAAATGATGCATGTACATATGAGTTAGGAGACACAGTTGAACTAGAGACAGAAATATATAAAAACAATGAAATGATAGTAAAAAATGCTATAGTAGTTGGAATTGAGTATGAATATAGAGGCTACTTAGATTATTATTTGAAATTAAAGGGGGCTTAGAGATATGAGTTTAAAAGAAAACTGGACGAGTCAAGATATATTCACTTGTAAAGATATGAATGATATTTTAGCACAGTTGTTAAAGGTAGATACCGGATTATCGATAAGCTATCCTTTTCAACGAATGACTCGAAGAAATGTTCAAATAGGAGATGATTTATCCGGAAAGACATTACACTTTGAATTTCCATCAAACTTATATAACCAAATTATAAACGACGTAGGTGGAGGACAAGCTGATATTTTGGTCACAGACGAAGGCAATGCCATTATAGAATATGTTAATACAAGCAATAGTGTTGCAACAGTATCTATTAATGAATGGATGGATATGCTATATTATGCAAACACATCTACTTCTGAAGTATATACAAACTTAACTGAAGTACAACTATCAAACGATTTTGGAGTTGTTACAGAAATCAATAACCTTTCAGCTCTTCAATATATTTACATAGAGGACGAAGGGCTAGAATATAAACTAGGTGATTTTTTAACGTCGAATATTTTGCAATTACTAGAAAATAATTTAAAACAAATAAACGATATAATTGATACCAGTTTCGAAAAACGAGACTGGTATTATTTGTCTGTTATTACATATGAGGACATAAATAGATGGTCAATATTATTAAATATTGCGTATGATGAAATATTTGGGACAAATAAAAAGATCATTACGGAAAATGAAGAATATTTGACGACGGAAGATAGTGATTATTTAATCACAGAAGGAGGATAAAAATGTCAGATAAAAAAATAAGTGAATTACTGAATACAACAGAATTAACAGATGATGATGTATTTCCTATAGTACAAGGCAACTTAACAAAGAAAATAAAATGGTTGAACATATTTAATATCATTAAAGACTATATAACCACAGGACTAAGTTCAAAATTAGACAAAACAATAACAGTAACAGAAACAGGAACAAGTTGCAATGACTACAAAGATGATGGTGTATATTGGTTCGGAACTGCTGAAACAAGACCAACAGATACTCCAGAGGCTAGCACTTATGGTTGGTTACAAGTTATGTCAGATGGTGGAGATAACATAAGACAAATTTGGCATAGAAGTGCTGCAATTAATGGAGCAAATGAGTTTAAGACTTTTGTTAGAAAATATAGTGGAAATACCAATACTTGGTCAGCTTGGGAAAGGCTTGCAACTGAACACGATTGTTATTATATGGCTGGAGATAGTTTTTCGTATTATGTTAAATCGGCAATAGCTACAAGAACAGGCAATTTTTGGTTTCAAATACCACTAAACAAGTCAATCAAGTCTGGTGTAACACCAACGGTAACAATTGATAGAGCAAACTTGTTTCAATCATCTAATATCAATGTTTTGAATTATATAAGCACAATAACTCCAAGCATTGCAGGAACAGTGATAGAAGTTAAATGCGACTTTTCAAGTACACCACCCGATTATTCGGTAAACCTTGCAACAGTGTGTGATATTCACGCAAATGTTACGTTTAGTTAATAAAGGAGGAACAAAATGCGAAAAAATATAATAATTCAAGTAAACAGTGAGAACAATCAAGTATTAAGAAGTAATGATTGTTTAGGAATAAGCACAGAAAATTTGCAAGGTAAGATAATCTTCAAGCCAGAGCCTTTCGTTGATGGAGTATGTAGAATGTACGTCAACAACAAAGGCTCTATTTTAATGCAAAAAGAAGAAGGATGTTATACGCTAGATATATTGAGTTCCTTGCTAACTGAAACAGGTTTAGACGTGTGCTTCAAGATTACTGAGGCTGAAACGGAAGAAGGAACACCGATATTTGTTTCGAAGATAATGCATTTTAAGGTGCTAGACACAATCGACACATCCGGAGAAATACCAGAAGAATATCCTTCTTGGGAGCAAGTGCTTGATTCAAAGATAGCAGAACTAACTGAGTTAGAGGAAACAGTTGAAGAAGCTGAGCAAGATAGAAATGAAAGAGTTAATCAAGAAATTGAGAGATTAGAAAACATCGTAATAGATTACGACGAAGACATACAAGAGTTGCAAGAGAGCGTTGAAACAAACAGCGAAAACATTGTAACAAACACAGACGATATAAACGACATCAAGCAAGAAATCACTTTATTGTCTTTAGTAACAGAAACAGGAAGCAAGATAGAATTAACAATAGACAATCAAACATACATACTTACAGCTAAGTTGAAAGACAAGAACAACAACGTAATAAGCACATCTAACGAAATTGACTTGCCTCTTGAGACAATGGTGGTAGGTGCTAGTTATGACAGCGAAACAAAAGAGCTTGTTATTACGTTGAAAAACGGACAAACAACTAGAGTAAGTGTGGCTGATTTAGTAAGTGGATTGATTAAAAATACTGATTATGCATCAAATAACACGGCAGGTATCATAAAAATGAACAATACCTATGGATTTGTTATAGATTCAAATAAAAGACCATATCTTGCAACAATTTTAGAAGAAAACTATGATGCTAAGCCAGAGGGAACTTTTATAGGAAAAGGAACTCTTGATAATGTTTTGACAAGATATCCCACTAGAGTTGAACTTAATGAGATTATAGGCGACATCGAAAGTCTGTTGGAGGTGATATAGATGAGCATAACAAAGCAAATCGAAAGAATAAACACAGCCAAAGCCAACATCAAAGAAGTAGTTAATCAGGACTTCGAGAAGATACAAGATGAAACTCTGACATATTACCCAGAAAAAATAGCAGAAGTTATTGAAGAATATAAGAAATATATTCCAGAGAAAAAAGTAAGCGGAACAGAAATTAATATAAGCGATGCTGCTCCATTTGAAGGAAAACTGGCAGTAAAAGGAAATACAGAGCAAAAAAGTTTAACTGGAAAAAATTTATTGGACTATACGAATATATATGAAGG